>JBFMDL010000112.1:0-7460 GCA_040753635.1 Nitrospirota bacterium
TCATAACTAAGCCAGTGATGCCTTTGCAGGCTTTTTAGAGGTACTTTCATGCTGTCCGGACTAATAAAGCACGTGAATATAGCCCCTTTTGTAAGCTCTTTCTGAGTTTTTTACCGGACACTACTGTTTTCTCTTTATGAATTTTTCCATCTCAACCGCAAAGAAAACCACTGATGACAACATGATTGCAATAACCAGTTCAGTAAAGGTTAAAGGTTCAGTTTTAAATATGGGGTTCAGGAACGGGACATAAACCGTCGCCATTTGAAAAACAAAGGTCAATAATACCGCGCCCAGGAGATATTTGTTGGAGAACAGACCCATGGTAAACAGAGACTCCCTTTCGGATCTGATTGCAAGGACATGGCCGAGCTGTGTGAGACATAAGACCGTAAATACCATTGTCTGCCAGTGACTTTTTCCGGCGCTGATAGACCATGCCTGTATGAATAATACAACTCCTGCCATTAATATACCGACCCAGATTGCGTGAAGACCGAGACCATGAGCAAAAATGCTCTCCTGCGGATGTCTGGGCTTTCTCATCATTATATTTTTTTCTTCCCTTTCGGTTGAAAGGGCAAGAGCTGGAAGCCCGTCAGTTACAAGATTTATCCATAATATATGTATTGGCAACAGCGGTATAGGCAGTCCGACCAGAGGCGCAAGAAAAAGGGTCCATATCTCACCGGAGTTTGTTGTAAGAAGATATTTTATGAATTTTCTGACGTTATCATATATTTTCCTTCCTTCCTTGACCGCCTTTACAATTGTGGCAAAATTGTCATCAAGGAGTATCATATGGGCTGCCTCTTTTGATACATCAGTACCGGTAATGCCCATAGCAATGCCGATATCCGCCCTCTTCAATGCCGGAGCGTCATTGACACCGTCACCTGTCATGGCAACATACTGTCCCTTATCCTGAAGCGCCTTGATAATCTTTAGTTTCTGTTCGGGAGCCACCCTTGCATAAACTCCTATATTTTCTACCCTTTTTTCAAACTCCTCTATAGACAACCTTTCGAGTTCCCTTCCGGTAATAATTGCCTTCGAGGCATCCTCAATGATTCCAAGTCTTTTGGCTATTGCCCTCGCAGTAAGCGGGTGATCGCCGGTTATCATTACAGGCTTTATACCTGCAGTCTTGCAGAGTGCAACAGCCTCTCTGACCTCTTCCCTCGGAGGGTCCATCATGCCAACCAGACCGATTATGGTAAGACCCTTTTCTATGTTTTCAGGTGTAAGGTCACCGGGTACAGACTCCCATATTCTCATGGCGATGCCAAGAACCCTTAGTCCATCAGATGCCATTTTTTCGTTAGCTTTAAGAATCCCCTTTTCATCTATTGGCTTCAATCCATCAGATGTGAGGATATTAATTGAATTTTCGAGAAGCACATCAACCGCGCCTTTTGTGAAAGAGACAAATCCCCCCCCGCCCCCATTTACTAAGGGGGGGGACACTATTAAATCCCCCCTCGAAAAAGGAGGATGCAGGGGGATTTTGTGGAATGTTGTCATGCATTTTCTGTCAGAATCAAAGGGGATCTCTGCAACACGTGGAAATTCCCTTTCTAGTCCATTCTTATCAAAACCGCTTTCTTTAGCGATGTTGTACAGGGCTATCTCGGTTGGATCGCCGATAATGTTGCCGTCAGCATCCATCCCGGCGTCGTTGCTCAAAGCAAGAGCAGTGAAAAACAAGGATTCAAGGTTCCTGGGAATCAAGGGGTCAAGCGATTTTTCACTTTGCCCCTTGACCCCTTGACTCCTTAACTCCTTCATTATCATCCCATTCAGCCATATCTCCTCGACCGTCATCCTGTTCAGCGTAAGTGTACCGGTCTTGTCAGAACAGATGTAGGTAACTGATCCGAGTGTTTCGACCGCAGGCAGTTTACGTATCAATGCATTCTGTCTGACCATCTTTTTTGCACCGAGAGCAAGTGATATTGTTACTACCGCGGGCAGCGCTTCAGGTATCGCCGCAACCGCAAGGGATATCGCCGTCAACAGCATAAGCAGAGGCTGTTCCCCTCTAATGATGCCGATACCAAATACAATTGCACATATAATCAGCACTGCTATCGCAAGTTTCTGTCCGAATGAAGCAAGTCTTTTCTGAAGGGGTGTTTTTACCTCTTCCTCTTCCTGGAGCATTACGGCAATCCTGCCGAGTTCTGTATCCATGCCTGTTGAAACGACAATGCCTGTACCGCGTCCGTATGTGACAAAGGTTCCCTTGTATGCCATATTCTTTCTGTCACCAAGCGGCAATGTCCCGTCGTGAAGCCTTTTAAAATGTTTCTCAACAGGCACTGACTCTCCAGTAAGGGCAGCCTCCTCGATCTTCAAATGTGCAGCATCTGCAAGTCTCATGTCAGCCGGTACTATCTTACCTGCTTCGAGCAAAACCAGGTCACCGGGAACAAGTTCAGATGCAGGGATATTTGAAGGCATTCCATCTCTCATTACAGTAGCAGCGGGTGCAGCCATTTTCTTAAGGGCAGCCATAGCCTTTTCAGCCCTGTATTCCTGGACAAAGCCGATAACGGCATTGAGAACGACAATCAATATTATGGCAATTGTATCAGCGGGCTCACCTATAATCCCTGATATAATTGCGGCGGCAATGAGGACGAGAATCATGAAATCCCTGAACTGGTCAAGGAACATCATGAAAGCGGCCTTTTTCTTTTTTTCCTTTAATTCATTGGGGCCGTATTCATCAAGCCTTTTTGCAGCATCATCCGCAGAAAGACCATTGCGGGAAGCCCCGAGTTCATCAATAATATCTTCAATGTTTTTTTGATGCCAGTGCATAGTCATCCCTTTAGATTGATCAGCGGTTATTTTTTATTATGTTTCTCACCTTTAACAGTAATCTCCTTGCCCAAATGAATTCAGTGGCGAGGACTCCCAGGCCGACCGGGATCACGATTACAGCAGGCCCCGGCAATACAATCATTGCGATACCGAGTGCAAGAACGGTTAGCCCGATTACAGCGGTTATCAGCCTCTTCACATGCTTTACAGTCTTAAATATCAATGGTGTCATGAATTATCAGCATCTCTTTCCAAAATGATCAACAGTTGTCTTATATCCGGATTATTTGAACAAAAAGACCTTTACCGCACATGATATCTGCACGGTAAAGGTCTCGCCTGTTAGTTCATCCTAACCAGTGGTACCGGCCCGTCCGCCTGAGGCGGACAGACGTGCTGACGATATCCACTGACACAGCTACTCCCCTTTACATTCTAAACCCATCTGTTGCAAAATATGTTTTTGATATGGAAGGCGGATGTGATGGAAAAGGGCTGCCATCAACGCCTTACAGCCCTCAAGCGTGGCCGGCATCTCTGTAAAATGCACTTTCAGTTAAGTCTGCATTCATGTGAATAAGAATTAAATCCTGTTGATTTGCAGAACTTTTACAGTGCATCTGCCTTCCTTTTATGCAACATTTGGGTAAACTTAACTTGTTTCAAACATTATATCAATAAATATCTGAAACCTTCCAAACTACACCTTCTCAAGTACAAAAAGCAGTTGCCCTTCCTGTACAGTATCATTCAGCTTAACGCATACTTCAACTATTTGTCCATCAAATGGTGAAAGAATGGCATTCTCCATTTTCATGGCTTCGAGGTTTGCTATCTCCTCTCCTTTATGAACGATATCCCCTGCCTTCAGCGCCCCTCTGGCCGGGTTTCCTATTCTCCAAATATTGCCGTTAATCGGTGCTCCCACATCACCGGGCAACTTAGCCACCCTGACTTCGGCCTTCTTGGCCCTGGGAGTTTCTACAGAATAGACCCTTGTTTTGTTATTTACTCTCATAACAACGTGAATAATACCTTCATGTTCTGCGCCTACTGATACAAGCTCTATGGAATAAGGTTTGCCCCAAAGCTCAAAATCCACTATGTCGCCGGGATTTTTCAGGCCTTCTCTCCAGACATCCGTCGGGAGAACAAGCGGGGCCTCTCCGTATTTTTCTCTGAAGTCGATCATTTCCAGGGCGTCTTTAGGATGCATAAGATAAAGAATAAACTCTTCGTCGTCAGGTTGCCTTCCGATATTATCTGATAAATCGTTTCTGAGTTTCTGTATATCTTCATCTTTCAATAAATCAACAAGCGGAGACAATTCCTTGCGTTCCTTTATCTTGACCTCCCAGTCGTCTCCGAATGTGCTATGATAAACCCAGTCCTCAGGCCAGCCCGCCGGAAGTCTTCCATAACTTCCAAGAAGCAGGTTTTTAAAGTCTCCAGGAGCATTCCTGAATAATCCCAGCAACTCTTCCTGTTCATGTTCTTCCATGGCTGAGAAGTCCTGGGTCTTCTCTTCAACAAATTTTGCAAGTAGTTCGATCACGTGTCTGACCCCGGCCTTGCCTTTCTCTTTCAAGTATCTGTTAACTATCCCGCTGCATGTCACCCATGTGATCTGTGAACCAGGAGTAACATCAAAATACTTTATTATCTGGTTATACAAAGACATTACCTTTAAAATTGCAGGCATTGAGTCCAGAAACCCCCCATTGCCGGCCTGCTCAAATGAACTGGGAAAAGCTCCGCCGGGCATCCTGTGGAGCGTAACAGTATGGTCAAATCCCTTGAAAGGCGACTCAGCCCATTCATAGTGTCCGATCCATTCCCTGACCTTCTGTACAGCCACCTCAGCTTCCTTCCTGTTCAGATTAACAGGGATCCCGGATTCCTCAAAATATGCCTGGACACCAAGGATCGGGGGCTGACCGTAAAAACGAACCAGGGAATCCTCTTCAACATCCACGATTTTGGCTCCAGCCCGCACTGCAGAAAGAAGAGCGGGTGTCGCAAGCCCGTCAGTAGAATGTCTGTGATACTGAACAATGATCTCCGGAAATTTCTGCTTGATCGCATCAATAAGGCTGCTGATCCTTTCAGGGCTGCCTACGCCGGCCATGTCCTTTATGCAAAGTACAATCTCATCAATGCCGCCGCAGAGTTCAACGATTTCACGCACAATTCCAAGGTAATAATCGTTTGTTGCCCAGTCAGCCTGAGTGAATGATATCGCAGGTTCAAAGAGTCTCCCTCTTTTCATAACAACCTCGGCAACTGCTCTCATGTTCCTTATGTCATTGAGAAAGGAAAAACATCTCCATACATCGATGTCAACCCTCGAAACAACATGCTCTATCACATTCCTCGGATAAGGCCTGTAGCCCCAGAGGTTAGTCTCCCTTATAAGTGTCTGGAGGAGAACATCAGGCATCAGATTTCTCAGAATATCAATCTCTTCAAAAGGGTCCTCCCTTCTGTTCATAATGCCGACGTGCCATCTGGCGCCTCCATGGCATTCAGCGCTGAAAAGACCCATTTTATTGTAATATGGTGCAAGTGTTGCAAGGTCGTATATTCGATGTCGGTTCTTGAAATCAGACTGTCCGGCATCTCTCATTCCGGTAGATGTAAGAAAAACACCTTTAAATGAACGCACTTTTTTAACGATATCCTTCGGCGGTGTTCCTGGTTTTATGAATATAAAATTATTCATTTCCCCTCAATTGTCATTCCTGTAAAAACAGGAATCCATCTCCTTTGTACACTGGATTCCCACTTTCGTGGGAATGACCCCTGTAAGTCCTCACATCCATTTCTGAGTCCCAAGGGCGGATATCTCTGCAACATACCGCGCAACCTTCAGCACTTCGTCCTCACTGTTTTTTTCCTTAAACATCGAGATAAGCTCATCCATATGCTCTTCTATAAATCTCGTAGAAAACTCGCCCTCAATAAATTTTGGGTGCCTGATTATGCTCAATAAGAGCGGAGCAAGGGTTTTCACGCCTTCAACCCTTAAATTCCTGCTGATAGAACGGTCCATAACCCTAATGGCGTCTGCCCTGTCAGCGCCTGCAGTCATCAATAACATGAAAAGCGAATCATAATACGGGGGGATATCAGCGCCTTCATATACACCTGACGAGACCCTCACGCCAGGGCCCTGTGGTACCTGAAGACGGGTTATGCTGCCGAAAGAAGGGCTGAAACTCTTTGGGTCTTCAGCATTAAGCCGCACTTCCAGAGCCCACCTGTTTGGATGAATGTCGGACTGTTTGAACGGCAGCTTTTTGCCTGTTGCCACATCAATCATTATGCCGACAATATCCAGTCCGGTGATCAGTTCTGTAATGCCATGCTCTACCTGAAGTCTTGTATTTACCTCCAGGAAATAGAACTTTTTAGTAGACGAATCGAAGAGATATTCCACCGTGCCGGCAGTCGTATAACCTATCTCACGCATCAACCTCGTTGCGGTAATACATATCTCCTGTCTGAGACTTTCGTCCAGGCTCGGAGACGGCGCTTCCTCGATTATTTTCTGGTTGCGTCTCTGAATCGTGCATTCCCTCTCAAAAAGATGAACGACTTTGCCGTATCCATCTGCAACTATCTGCACCTCTATGTGTCTGCCTCTTTCGATATATTTTTCAACCAGTATGGTTTCATTCCCGAAAGACTTTTTAGCCTCGGAACGTGCCTGCGCAAAAGCCTGTGACAGCCCTTCATTATTTTCAGCCTTTATCATTCCCTTTCCACCGCCTCCGGCTGCAGCCTTAATCATTATCGGGAATTCAACCTTTTCGTCTTTCATCCATTTCTTTATCTGTTCAATATTATCTACATTGCTTATGCCCGGGATCGTCGGCACATTGGCTTTTTGAGCCAGGATTTTCGCCTCTATCTTGTCTCCCATCGCCCTGATAACTTCAGGTTTAGGACCTATCCATGTAAGTCCTGCATCGATCACCTTTTTTGCAAATTGTTCATTTTCAGCAAGAAACCCCCATCCCGGATGTATGGCGTCTGATTTGCTCATTATCGCTGCATCAACCATCTTATCCATATTGAGATAGGACTCAACCGGCGGTGCTTCACCTATGTTCACTGCAGTATCAGCCATAAATACATGGTGCGCCAGACGGTCAGGAGTGCTGTATACTGCTGTGGTCGGTATCTTCCTGTCCCTGCAGGTGTGCATTATCCTGACAGCAGGAACTCCACGGTTTGCAACCAATAATTTTTTTATGCTTTCTGCCATAACCTGTCTCCAAAAACTCCCGGGGGAGTATCACATTTTTTTAAAAATGAAATGTTTAAAGATACACATTTCATTACTGACACCAGCGAATTCATTATGCTCTTATACCTGCCCATAATAAAAAACCCCTACCACTCATATTAAAATCGCGGTAAAGGTTTAGCTTATCGGTCTTTTAATGAATCAGTATGCCGATGCCCTGCAGAACTGATACATTAACTGATTCAGCTTTAATGTATATATATAAAATATCCAAATGAGAATTTTATTGTCAAGATAAACGTGGGAATAAATCTCAAATTAACAGGCTGCTGAAAAAGTCTCTTTTTTGTCATTTCGAGTGAAACGAGAAATCTTAAGA
>JBFMDL010000113.1:0-7421 GCA_040753635.1 Nitrospirota bacterium
TACGCGGCCATTTGAGGTCATTGCAACAAAATCCTAAAAAGATTTGTGCATTTTTTCACGAACCCAATGTCCGATATGCTGCTTTATAAAAAATTATGTATCCTTACTTATGACCGTCTTAGTAAGTCTATTATCCGGAACTCTTTTCATAAAGAGAGACGCCTGCATCAGATTGTCGGTACGATCATATATTATATATCCCGTTTCACTATGTGTTTTTTTTATCGCATTATTGATCTCGGATGCCTCTGCATCCTCGGATGACAGTTTCATCGCAGGATATGCTACTGCAGTGCTTGAGAGAGAATTCAACCTTAAAGTTCCGTCATTAAGCGTAACAGATGGCATTATTGTCTTGTATGAAGAGGATATCAAAGGCGCTGAGCATGATAAAGTTATCTCCGTCCTCTCGGGCATTAACGGGGTAATCATGGTAAGGGTCATTAAACATGAGGAGTCATCGACTGCCGGGACTTCTGAAATCGCTCAGCCCTCATCAGCGCCGACTCGGGCTATTCCCTTCAGAAAACTTTTATTTGAGCCCCTGATTGCAGACCCGCGCTGGCCCCACTTCTCTGCAACATATCAATATTACCTGAACAATAAAGAACTGAAAAATGTGGGGTCAACAAGTTTTGGAGAAACCTTCTCTTTTTATACAGGGCATGCGCCCTTTGGAGGCCGGTGGCAGTTCGGGATACAGGCTGCTGTCTTCGCTATTTTCGATCTCGATGCGGAATCTAAAGACCTTATTAACGCAGACTACTGGGTCGGGATACCTTTAAGTTACAGAACCGGTAATTTTTCGGCGCTTTTCCGCATATTTCACCAGAGTTCGCATCTCGGCGATGAGTATCTCCTCCGCAACCGTCTTGACCGCGTAAATCTCAGCTATGAAAGCGTGGATATGAAAATTTCATATGATATCAACGGGTGGTTCCGCACTTATGCCGGCGGAGGATTCATCTTGCATAAAGAGCCGTCGGATCTCCTTCCATGGTCGACACAGTTCGGACTTGAATTTAAAAGCCGCCGGAAATATTTAGGTGACAGGATAAGGCCGGTTGCCGGAGTAGACCTTAAGAACTGGGAGGAAAATAACTGGAAAGGCGACCTTTCCGCACGTTTTGGCGTTCAGATAGAAAGCAAAAAGACAGTCGGCCATAAGGTCCAGTTGCTGTTTGAATACTTCAAAGGCCATTCACCAAATGGTCAGTTCTACGAACGCTCCATAGAATATTTAGGCTTCGGGACCCATTTTTATTTTTAGCAAATCTCTCCTGAAGTCATCTTGAAACTTTTACGGTCACCGCACTTGAAAATTATTCTTTCTCTCGGCTTATCCCCAAAAAACAATAGCAGCAGGCGTGGATGGGAAAAAATCTTTATCGGAACTCAGGGAAGGCGCTCGTCAACCTCCACTGTCTCTTGCCTTTCTCTTCCACATATGACCACTTCTGGTTGTCGACAACGGTCTTCACGCTGCCGGAAGCGAGCAGGTAGTAATCTATCTCCACTTCGACCGCAGCCTCACCCTTTTTCTCATCAAGAATCACATTCAGAATCCTGTATTCGACCACTCTAACATCTTTCGCAGCGCCGGCCCTTGCCCTGAACTCTTCTGAGATCGCTTCAACCGCAAAAAGACCGGCCTTGTTGAATTCATGCCACCGCAAGAGTTCATTGTATGCACGGGTATTCTTTTCAAGCTCTGCCCTGATCCCCTGCCGGGCATTGCAGGCTGAAAAAATAAAGACCGTAAGTAATGAAATAAGAAAAATTCTCATCTTATCGCTCCAGTTTACCCACCAGTTGCAAAACATGTTCTTGATATGGAAGGCAGACGCGATGGAAAAAGGGCTGCCATCAACACCTTACAGCCCTCAAGCGCGGCCAGCCGGCCTTTCTGTAAAATGCACCTTCAGTTAAGTCTGCATTCATGTGAATAATAATTAAATCCTGTTGATTTGCAGAACTTTTACAGCGCATCTGTCTTCCTTCTATGCAACGTTTGGGTTTATATACTGATAAGGGTAAACCTTACAGTTGCATGAATAACGCTCGAAGAAGAGAGGCGGAAATCACTCATGGTTATGCCGGCGTTCACGTAGATCACGATCAAATTCTGCCGCTTTTATGGACTTTTTCAGCATGCCCG
The DNA here is from genome assembly GCA_040753635.1 of Nitrospirota bacterium. GTDB lineage: Bacteria > Nitrospirota > Thermodesulfovibrionia > Thermodesulfovibrionales > UBA6898 > JBFMDL01. Next base: position 2,159 of record JBFMDL010000113.1, read on the forward strand.
CCTCGTTCCTTCTGCAACGTCAGGGTAAAATGCCGAAAATCAGTTCCGGCATCGCCTTTATAGTAGTAAAGAAATAAAAAAATATCAACAGCATATGCGGCGATCAGGGTTTTTCTCAGAGTCAGACGAATATTTCTCAAAGACCTTCCGCTGATAACTTTCATCTGATATAATTGAGACAGCCTGCGATCAGAAAGATTTATTGCGGGATGCCGGTCAGGTTAATGAAAAAAAACATTTGCAGACTATTTACAATCCTCCTGTTTATCCTGTCATTATTTGGCGGTAATGCATCGCCGGCATCCGGGGGTTTCTATACAATCCAGGCAGGGGCTTATTCCCTCAATACCCTTCATTATGCAGGCGACCGGTTTAATGCGCTTTCCAGGGCTTTGAACGAATATGAGCGTGATTACCTGAGGATCGAACAAAGCGATAAATATTTTATTGTAAGACTCGGCAGGTTTGATGAGATTGCCGGGGCCGGAAAAGTTCTGGAGACCGTTAAAACCATGGTATCCGATGCATTCATACTGGAAGAAACCGCCTTCGAGAATTCAAAGGTGCTCATATTCTATGATGAAAAGAAAATTGATATAAATGATGGAGGGAAACCATCCGAAATCAGCATTTCAGGGGAGAAGGAAAAGCCCTCTGAAAAAGAGTTTTCAGACACTGAGCCGGCAAAGAATGACCCTGGTTACAAAGAAGATCCTGTCGCGAGACTTCTTGATGATGTATCTGTGCATTATTATAATCAGGACTACGGGAAGGCTTCTGAACTCCTGAAAAAAGGTCTCGCCGAATGGCCGGACGACCCCGACCTGCATGCCTGGTACGGTGCGACACTTCTGGATACCGGATTCCCCGATAAGGCTTACGAGGAATACCGCAAAGCTGCGGAACTTTTCCCTGCCGCCCCCGAGTTCCATGCCGGCATCGGGCATAGCCTCCTCAGCATTTATATAGAAAAGGCAAAAAACTCTGTCGATGCCTTCAAAAAAGCCCTTGAAATAGACCCCAACAACGTCAGCGCCCTTGAAGGGCTCGGGATTGTCTATGTAAGTATCGACAGGAAACACCTTGCGACAGAGATCTATAAGCGTCTTGTAAAAATTGATCCCGAGGCTGCCGCAAGGCTGAACCAATTTATAGTATGGGGGCTTGACTGGGGAAAGATAGAATAGGATTTCAGCTATAGCCCTGAAAGAAGCTGGACAAGTTTCTTCAGTCTTGACCTGTCGGTTTCTTCTATATCAAGGAACTCAATCCCTATATTATAGCGTTCCGGTTTCTTGTTCTTAACAGGCACACAGGAGGCAACCCTTCCCTGAAACTTTATGGTATGGTTCTCTTTTGGCAGATGGAGCTCCATCGTCATCTTTCTGTCAAACTCGATTTTGTTTAACGATTCGACAAGCAATCCGCCCGCGCTCAGGCTGCTGACATTAAAAGTCTCTTCATAATTCAGAAGCGCTGTTTCCCTGCCCGGTATTTGGTATCTCGTGCCTCTTAACTTTTTTTCATCTGTCTCACAATATTCCCCCATATACTTCAGGTACCCGGAAAACTCTGAGAAATTATATTCAAATTCGACCCCGGCCCTGTATAAAGTCTCGACTTCGCCGCTTACCTTCAGTATTTTCCCGCTGAATCTTTCCCACCTTACGGTCCCCTTAAGCGGTAAAAAACTGCCTTTATTTTTGAGGTTTAAAATGCATTTACATCCCGGTACAAGCCGCCTCGCCGACTTTATGCATACCCCCTGCGTGCTTATATCAAGGATTTCCACCCTTGTATCGAAAGTGGTTTTAGCGTAAATGTCCATACCCTTGATCGATACCCTTTTATGTCGCCTCCCTCTGGCCATAACGGTCAGTTCATAACTTGTTAAGGTTTTCATTTGACACGGCGGAGAGCCGGCGCAGTTCTGTTCTTTACTGATAAATAAATATCTGTAATACAATTCAATTTTCTGTGCCCCTGAATCTCCATGAAAGATTATTCTCATTTTACCCCAATAAATACCACAATACAACAATATATTACTTGATGCTTCTGCATATGCATTTTATTTTAGGGCCGTTAATATCTTCTCAAGGTTTGGTTATGACAGGATAAATCATAGAAAACAGGATCTGTTTTTTGCATCTGTTATTCCAAAGGTTATTCTGAAGCAAGGCGCAAGCCTTCAAGTCTACTGCTTCGGCAATGTATATAGTTTGCCTACCGTCTCATTAATCTGCCCGATCAAGCCGGGATTCATGATCTTTTTGTCATAATCCTGCCATATATGCCATCTTTCCGTATTCCGGCAGTCAAACCCCCTGCAGGCTGCCGGACGGTTCACATATACTGTGCATCGAAATGTTCTGCGGTCCAGGTGTACGCAGTAGCCGTCATCATCATGGGCTATGAGGTACGGCCTTCCGAATTCCCATCTGATTATACCTTCTCTTACATCCTGTCTGGACAATGCATGCGGGAGTTTGCAGCATACCGATCTGCAGATATCAAGACGGCTCATGCAGTCAACACCGGCCTCATATTCATAATTGTACTTGTCATATTCCGGATCCTGATATATCAGGCTGATGCCGCTTTCAACAAACATGCTTACCACCTGTTCTGCCACCCTTTTTTTCCGCTCATCAAGCTCCTCAATAGAAATCAAACCCTTCTCGTTAAGAATTTCGATAAGTGCATAAAGGAAAGAGACCGATTCAAGTGTTTTGGTAGTATTGAAATTACTGCGTGTATGTGTGTAAAGGAGCCCTGAGGAAAGAGCTTTCTGTATTCCTGAAAGGATTTCTTTTATATTATCATCCGATATTCCCATCTTATCCCCCCTTTGATATTCTGCAACCCCCTGTGTTTATATCTTTGCTATTTGCTGCTTGTTCCCCGGTAACCACTTAAAAACTCCTTTATCCTTTCGACGCCTTCTTTAAGCCGGGATATGTCCTGTGTATATGCAAAACGCATATGATGCGCAGTCCTGTTGTTTCCGAAATCGACCCCCGGAGTAACAGCAACAGATTTCTCATCGAGAAGCTGCCGGCAGAACCGCAAAGAATCATTACTGTAGCGGCTGATATCAGCCCATATATAGAAAGCGCCGTCAGGAACTGCATCTATCTGAAAAATATCTTTCAGTTCATTATAGAGGAAGTCCCTCCTCTGTTTGTATGTATTTCTTACATAGCCGAGGTATTCGTCATCAAAAGCTTCTACGGCAGCATACTGAGCCGGGGTATTGGCGGCTATAAAGATGTTCTGGGCTATAATCTCCGCCTTTCTCACAAGCTCTTCCGGCAGTATCATCCATCCAACCCTGAAGCCCGGCATGCAGAAGTATTTTGAAAAACTGTTGATAACGACAACCTTATCCGAAAATTCCAGCGCTGTATGCTCCTGCCCGCCGTAAACCAGTCCGTGATATATCTCGTCAGAAATAAACCGGAAACCCCTCTCTTCGGAGAGTCTGACAAGTTCTTTAATCGACTCTTCGCTGTAAAGATTGCCCATGGGGTTTGAAGGGGACGAAACCACGAGCGCACCCGCGTTATCGGGGATGAGGGCTGTTTTAGGTGATATCTCATAGTTCGTATCTTTTCCGACAGGCACAAACACAGGATCTGTTCTAAGGAAATATGCAAAATTCCTGTAGCAGGGATACGAAGGGTCTGATAACACAAGCCGCCTCCCCGAATCAGTGAGTAGAGCGAATACAACGAGAAATGCGCCAGAGGTGCCAGGGGTTATTATTATGCGTTCAGGTGAGACAGAGACATTGTATTTTCTACAGTAATATTCTGATATTTTCTCCCTGAGCTCCTTCAGTCCCTTTGAAGCTGTATAATGGAATTGCTTATCCTTAATCGCCTTTATGTAAGCTTCGGTAACCCTTCCTGGAGGTGGGAGGTCAGGCTCCCCCACCTCCATATGGACGGCATCAGGCATTGCCCTTGCCTTTACAAGGATATCCATTACAATAAATGGCGATATTTTATCAATGAACTCTTTCATATTTATCCGGAGAATAAGGGTAATAAGAACTTTCAAAACATTATAGAATTTGTATCTGATGAGGTCAATATGGAGACCGTCTTGTTTTGCAATAGAGTGCGAACCTGATATCAAAGCCGATAAAATAATGAAGACAGGTTATCAATCACAATTTACGAATAATGCAGGCTAAGAGCATGCCCTGGAAGGTCTCTCCTGCGGCAACAACTTATCATTGCCGCAGGAGACCTCATTTAGCTTTCGCAGCATATGCGTCTCATCTTCTTCTTTCCTTCCGAGGTAACTGACAGGACTACATCTACCTTGTTCCCGCAGAAGCTGCAGCACTTCGCCTTGCTCTTTGACTCTGCGCGAGCGGCTACGTCTGTCTTTGACTTTGTTTTCTCAGCCATACTGATCCCTCCTTTCTCTTTTCGATTTTATGAGTCAAACTCCGGAAACGTGCCCGTTCACATTCACTGGGCACACTTTCGCCGTTTCTCTTGTCTTCTTCGTGGATTGTTAAGCCTGTGCAGGCAGAATGACTCGTCCGAAGAAATTCAAAAACTTTATAAAATAGCCCATTACAGAATATTTTGTCAATACAAACAAGGTAAAAATGTTACGCCAATTTAGAAATGTCCAGTTTTTGAAAAGATTATGAGAAAATCATATCCGTCTTTGTGGGTCTTGAAGAATTCATTAGCTATTGCCTGTCTTGGCACGCTGTTTATCGTGCCGTCAGGATTTTTGGCGTCGTAATTACCATTGACTTCCATGACAGAGACGTTCCCGTAATCGCCGATGTTTCTTACGATAAAGTCTGCAGCTGATGCAAGTGCAGGGATAAGCAATGAGAGCACAAGAACTTCCGCTAAAAGCAGAAATGTGTTTTTACTATTGCTTTTTGCCTTGGAACACATCATCTTTCTCATCCCTCCATTTGACATTTTGCTGCCGGCTATTTTGCCTTATACAACATCTCCTGTTTATCAGGACTTTTCTTGATCCTGATAATTTTCTGCTTTGTCTTGCCGCCTGAACTCTCATCTAAGTCAATAATTACTCTGTCAGCGCCTGTTTTGGTCTTTTCCTCGAATATCACTCTGCCTTTGGATATCTCTGTAACTATTAACCCGGCAATTGAATAGTGGAACTTAGGCTGCATATTTTATCCTTGGGTGTTTGAAGTATTTTTTGATTCGCTCCGGCAATTTCTGCAGCTTGCGCATATGTGAGACAACTTTTGTTTTCA
>JBFMDL010000114.1:0-7352 GCA_040753635.1 Nitrospirota bacterium
CCGAACAGGTTGGGCACCGGGGTATCCATCAGTCCATTTGGCCCTGCTGATATAATCCATACCTCGCGATCTGAAATTGAGAAACCATCTGCATTTGTCAGATAAGCGTTCCCCCATGGGTCTGCAGAAACTATTGCAATATAAGGGCCTTTCCAGTTGCTATAACACCCATTTGTATCCGCCGTAAGATGGTCATTATAAAAGGCAGAGGCACTTGTATCATATCCCATAGCTGCAAGATTGGATGGCAAGTTACCATTACCACTCAGCAGTGTAACATTTGCATTGCATGTATCATCCATTACCGGCCACTGCCCGGTGTCCTTTCTGAATACTAACATCGCTGTAGAGATTGACCTCACATCTGCCGCAGCCCTCGTGATCCTCGACTCATCGATCTCCTTGAATATTATCGGCACCAGAATGCCTGCGAGTATCGCAATTATCCCTGCAACTACAATCACTTCAATAAGCGTGAACCCTCTTTTGCCCGCGATTATCAAGCTGTCCTCCTTTCCTTATGGTTGAGTTAGCAATTCAAATAAGGTCTCTCAGAAATATATTTATGATCAATCGTCATCATTTCATGGTTACAGCCTGAATATACAGGTCATCATTAGAAAACATTATATATTCTTTTTACCAAAAAAAACCAGTTTAACCTGTTAAAATTCAAGCAATTTCCGCGCGCGGAGAATCATAAAATCATGCGGGAAAATATTCTGCTTGCGGTAAAAAATCATGGAGTTTCAGGGTAAAACCACCAGTTGCAAAACATGTTCTTGATCTTGATATGGAAGGCAGATGTGATGGAAAAGGGCTGCCATCAACACCTTACAGCCCTGAAGCGCAGCCAGCCACTCTGTAAAATGCACTATCAGTTAAGTCTGCATTCATGTGAATAATAATTAAATCCTGTTGATTTGCAGGACTTTTACAGCGCATCTGCCTTCTTTCATGCAAACATTTGGGTGAACAGCCCCCTTGAAAATATCATGTTACTCACTGTTTATGTTATCAAGCAGGCGCTCCCTGTCATGGAATAATCTGTGATATAACCCCTTTTTTCTGATCAATTCTTCATGTGTGCCTGTCCCGACTATTTCCCCTTTATCGAGGACAAAAATCCTGTCGGCAATATCGATTGTCGAAAGGCGGTGAGCAATGATGAAAATCGTTTTGCCGGCTGAAAGTCTTTTAATGGATTTTTTCAGGACGGTTTCTGTTTCAGGGTCGAGCGCTGAAGCCGGTTCATCAAAAACAAGCACAGCGGAATCCTTCAGAAATGCACGGGCAATCGATATCCGCTGCCGCTGACCTGCGGAAAGTTTAACGCCCCTCTCCCCAACCAGCGTATCATATCCGTCCGTGAACATCTGAATGTCGTCATGTATGCCCGCTTTTTCTGCTGCTCTGATTACATCTTCCCTGACCGCAAGCGGTTTGCTGTATTTTATGTTATTCTCGATCGTATCGTTGAACAGGAATATATCCTGAGACACAACTCCAATCTGTTTCCTGAGCCATGATGTATCTGTTTCATTCAGGTCATAACCGTCCATCGAAACAGATCCCGTCTGCGGTGAGTAAAACTTCAACAGCAGATTGACCAATGTTGTCTTGCCGGCGCCGCTTGGCCCTACAAAAGCGATAATCTCACCGGGGTGGGCAGCAAAACTGATATCTCTAAGCACGGGTTTTTCTTCCTCGTAATAAAAAAAGACGTCCTTGAAGACAATCTCGCCTCTCACATTTTCAGGCTTGACCGCCCCTCCCTCTTTGGTTTCAGGGACCGTATTAAACAGCTCGAACAGCCTCCACAGTGATGCAAGAACAGGCTGGAGCGTCACATGCACCATGGAAAGGCTGTTTATTGAACCTGAAAGATAAATCACATACGAAGTAAATGCGACATAATCGCCGACTGTCAGCGTGCCTTTCGATATCTCTCCAACGCCAAACCACATTATCAGAAGTGTTGCCGTGAGTTGCGAGCCGCGGGCTGAATAGTCGGACAGGAGAGAGATAGTTATGCGCTTTTTCCTTGTCCGGATCAGAGACCGCATCTTTCCAAAAACTCTTCCTGATTCCCTTTGTTCGGCGCTATAGGCCTTCACAGTATCTATTCCCGAAATAACCTCCTGGATATCCTTTGACACCTTAGAACTGTCTTCAAGTTCATCGAGGCTTGCGCTTCTGAGCCTCACGGCAAAATAGTAGTTGATGAAGATATTCACAGGCAGGATAAATAAGAGTATAAGTGAAAGCTTTGTGCTGAGGAGCAAAACTATCGCTATCCCGAAAAAAAGACGGAATATTCCGGGCATCATTTCCGATATTGTCTGTGACATGAATATATGCAATGAACTGACATCATCAGATACCCTCGATGAAAGATATCCGACCTGACTTGTTCTGAAAAAACCAAGAGGGAACCTCAAAAGATGATCGAATAATGCTGACTGAATGTTGAAAGTAAGCTCCTGCTGGAGCCTGAACATGATATATCTCTGAATCATTCCGGTCAAACCTATTATGATGCCGATAATCAGCAGGGCAAAAACAACGAGATTTATGGATTCTAAAAAATATCTTAATTGTGTGATGTAATTCTCAAGACCGAGCGATGAAATAAGGTATTCAAATTTTTCGAATCCTTTTTTCATCACAACAAAGTCGATCAGAACTTTGCTGCTTAGTGGAAGGACGGAGCCGAGGCCTGTCATAATCACTGTCAGAACAATACTTACGGAGAAGAGTTTCCATACAGGCTTCAGAAACCTGATAAAGAATTTAACATCCCGGTATCCGAAACTGACATCCGTCTGCCCGGGTCTTTTAAGCGCTTCTCTTAAATACCCTATCGTCTCTTTAACTTTCCGCATCAACATGCATGATCTCTTTCAACTGCATTTATATTTGGTATATTATATACGACAATAATAATTGCTGTTGGCATTAACACGGGGAAAATATTTATAAAGGCCTGAAATAATTTTCAGGAGTATTACTCGTGCAAAAATACACAGGTCACCCAGACGTTGCATAAAAGGAAGGCAGATGCGCTGTAAAAGTTCTGCAAATCAACAGGATTTAATTATTATTCACATGAATGCAGACTTAACTGATAGTGCATTTCACAGAGCGGCCGGCTGGCCGCGCCTGAGTGCTGTAAGGTGTTGACGGCAGTCCTTTTCCATCACATCTGCCTTCCATATTGGGAACATGTTTTACATCTGGCAGGGTCAGATTGACTCGACAGACATTTTCATATAGAATGACAACGATATGAGAAGATTTATTCTACTCTTAATTGCAGCGCTTTTCCCTCTATCATTTCTCTCCTGTGCGTCGCAGTCAAAAGAAATTCGCCAGACAGGTTTCAGCGGTGAGGGCATGGTCATCATTCCCAAAGGCTGGTTCATGATGGGCTCGGATTTCGGTGAATTCAACGAGCAGCCTTTGCATGAAGTATTTGTTGATGCATTCAAAATAGACCGTTATGAGGTTTCGGCAAAGGAGTTTGCCGAATTCCTTAACCACAAGGGTAATAGCGACAACAGATATTTCACACATAACGACTATTCTACAGTTATCGGAATAACCTTAATTGAAGGCAGGGAAAAAGAGACATTAAAAGACCCTCAAAAATATATTCCAAGAAAGGGTTTCGAAAACTTTCCAGCCAATAACGTCTCATGGTATGGAGCTTATGAGTACTGCAAATGGAAGGGAAAGCGTCTGCCCACAGAAGCTGAATGGGAAAAAGCGGCAAGGGGCGCTGACTTCAGGATTTATCCGTGGGGGAACATATCACCTGACACTGCAAAAGCCAGATACGACCAGTCATGGGATGAAAAGGGCCTTTCCACCATGACAACAGTTGATTCGTTGCAGGAGGGGAATTCACCCTATGGCGCACTGAATATGGCTGGGAATGTCTGGGAGTGGGTTGCCGACTGGTATCGTCTTAACTATTGTGACTTCTGCGATCCCGCAGGAGAAGACTATTTTAAAACCGCTGCAGAAATCCTGGGGATTGATAAACCTGAAATCGCGCAGACAGACAAATATGCGGATACCCCTCCCAAATTTAATTCAGCAGGCCCCTTGATCGGGAGTTTCAAAGTGTTGCGCGGGGGCTCATGGAGTGACACTTCTGAATGGATATTAAGGAACTCTTACCGTTACTGGCTCTCCCCATCGGAGAGATACAATAATACAGGGGTCCGTTGTGCGGAATAGCAAAAAAATACTTTGCATCACAGTGAATTTTGTGTAAGATAAATACATGAAAAGAAGTTCACTTATAACAATTCTAATCCAGATATTCCTTTTGTCTGCATTAACCTTGTCATCAGCGGAAAAAAATCGCGGGGATGCTCAATCAATACTTTCGCAGAAAATAAAAGACGCTTGCGCTGTTATAGATGAGAACATCAAAAAAGGCGGCAATATAAAAAAATTCGTTAAGACCAGCATACAGATGGGCTACGGAGCATGTCCTATTATCAAGTGTTCGATCAAAGGGGGAGGCGATTTAGAGCAGATAATAACCGGCGCAATTGAAGCCGGAGCAACCACTGATGTTGTTTCAAGATGTGCAATAGATGCAGGTGCTGAAGCAAAAGAAGTAGCGTATATCCTCGGCACTGTTTCATCGCCCGGATTATGCTATATACTGCCAGAGGATCAGCCTCTGCCACAGCCACCTCCACCGCCGCCTCCTATCAGTCCGTCAAAATTTTAGTTGATCTCACTGCTGTCCGGAATAATTTCAAATCATGCTTGTCCAAAATAAGACTTTACAGAAGATGATCACGTGGGTTAAGGCGTCAGAGATCACTACATAATTAAAATACTTGAATATTAAAACGTTTTTTTATTATTATCTTACAAAGACATGGAGATTATGTATTGAATTTATTGAAAAAAAATACATGTTGGAATTTAAGGCTTCAGTCTTTTTTTTGATATTTATTTCTGCGTTGTTTTTACCGCCATTTTCCCCTGCCTCGGCAAAAAGCGATTTCGGGGATCCCTGCTGCAACATATACACTGATTGTAACGGAATAGCCTCTGACATCTCAAAACACACAAGATTTGCACAGAGCCTTCTTAACAACATGCTTCATCCTGACAGGACGAACAGCAGCGCTTCAGAAAACAGTGCATCTACCAGGGAGGAGAAACCCACGATTTTATCCGGCAACGCAGATCTTCTAAGCAATACTCTCTGTGACGGGCGGAAAGACTCAAGAGAGCTTTCGACTTTCAATGACAGGGAGAAGGCGGAAAAGTTCAAGAAAGATATAAACAAATTAGGATTCAAGGCGCACATCTGCAGGGATATAAAAGAAAAAGACGGAACATATTATAAAGTCTTCGTTACGGATGCCGGGGAGTCGCCAGAAAAAACGACGACCCGGATTTTCGACAAATCCGGCGACGAGTCGGTCTTGCAGGAGCCCTCAGATGAAGATTTGTCCGGAAAGTCCGGCATATCAGATGAAATATTTGAGAGAAAAAAAAGATACATACATCCTTTTCTTTCGGTGACAACATTCTATACTGACAACATCCTGAACACAAAAAGGGCTAAAAAAAGCGACCTGATTACAGTAATATCACCGGGTGTATGGCTGTCAATCCCTCACACGCAGAAGCAACTGTCGCTTATTGATACATCAATAAGATCTCCGGGCGGTTTCATTGTAGAAGGGCTGAGGTACGAGTTTCTGAGGCGCTTTATGGCATATCTTTTTTACCAGGCCGACATTGAATTATTTTCGAGGCATTCTTCTGAAAACACCGTCAAACACAGGATTCAGGGACGCATTGAATATGCAATGAAAGGCGGACTTTCGATAGCTCTTACTGATGAATATCTGATTTCACACGACGACAGGGGAAAAGGCATATCCACCGGTCTTGATAAATACCATACCAACTTATTCGAAGCGGTTATAAAATACGATCCCCGCAGAAAACTTGCCCTGAAGGCCGGATATTCCAACTACAGAGTGACCTATGACTCATCGAAAAACAGATTCATGAAACGCATGGACAATACTTTTTCAGGTTCGCTGTTCTATAAATTCACGCCCAAAACTTCCATTTTTGCCGAATATGAATTCATCGATATCAACTATGACGATGATTCTCTCTCCGACAGCAGGGAACACAATCTCTGGGCCGGGCTTCAATGGGACGTTACAGCAAAATCCCGCGGGATGCTGAAGGCAGGCTACGGCACAAAGAAGTTCAAACGCCGTGATATAAGGAATAATAAAACATTCGTCCTTGAGGGACGCATCGAATACCGTCTGACTTCAAAAACCTCATTCAACTTTCTTGCATGGAGAAAGACAAACGAGACGGACATATCCACAACGAATTTTATAGTCTCAACCGGCGCAAGGATAGGATATCTCCACAAACTCACCGGCAAAATCTCCGATTTCGCCAGCCTTTCGTATATTAACGACAGATATAAAGGTGAATTCACATCAGGGGGGAAGACGGGGGAGAGGGACGACAATTACTATAGCGCCGGCATCGGGATACGGTATGAATTCAGGAGATGGCTCAACAGCGAGATCGGCTACATATACGGCAAGAGAGACTCAAATTTCCAGGATTACGACTACTCAAATAATACGCTTTATTTCAAGATAAACAGCTCGATGTAGCTTCTCTTTAAAAACGGACAGCACATATTAAGCTTATATGATTTTTGCATGCCTAAAAAATTTCTCTTGACATTCATTTGTCTCTATGAGAAGATTTTTTACGCTGTTAGAGTAACGTCTTTCATGGGGTTAACAGGGGAAATTCATGAAGCTGATTTCGGAGTTAACGTCAATAATATCAATTTCTGTACTCATCCGTCCCACTCATTATCCCCTGTCCTTAGGCAATACGTCAGATAACATTCATTATCATTAACAGTTTAATTTTTTATTTAAGTCTGGAGGGGGGGATTATGGGAACCAGGGGAAGAATAAAGGGGAATATCCTTTCAGTATTTCAAACAGTCCTTATAACAATCCTTTTAGTTTTGCCTTCGACAGCGGAACCCGCGGAACTTATCCCCCCGGAGCCTCTTCCGGCAGACAGCGCAGTGGATGCAGGGACCTCCGCTGAGCCTGATGCAGCCGCAGCCGATCAGGCGATCGATCCGGGAATAGACTCAACAGCCACGGTTGCAACTGCAACTGCAACTGCTACCTCAACAGGCGGTGAATTCGGTGAGGCAGGAAGTTCCGTAAGCCCGCCGACCACCAACACATTTGCGGGAGCAGCATCCTTAAGCATCTCTATTACTGTTCCTCCTGGAAGGCTCGGACTTT
>JBFMDL010000115.1:0-6863 GCA_040753635.1 Nitrospirota bacterium
TCCCGTTTCCGAAGTTTTATTACCTGTCTCCGGATTTGATACTGCGCTTCCTGATTCAGTGTTCTTGCATCTATCTTTTCCATGCATCAAGTTTAACATATTGCTGCGCTATTTGCTTGCCGAGTTATTAAAAGATTGGATATGATGGGACGACTGACAGTTTATACAAAGCAGCTTGATATGGCCATGTTTAATGATTCTATGATAGCCTGGTTCAAAGATGAGTTCTTAAAAGAAAATTATCTGCCTGCCTGATTTTCCCCTGATTTTTTCGAAAGCGCTTCTTTTAACATGATATTCTCTTTTTGCATCTTTTGCCATTTCAATGCCCTGTCGATGGTATAAAGTATCTGTTCTTTCCGGAACGGCTTGGTGATAAAGTCGAAAGCGCCTTTGTGCATTGTCTCCACAGCAGATTCAATTGTGCCGTAAGCCGTAATGATAATGACCGTCAGATTCGGGTCGATTTTCTTGATGGAATCGAGAAGCTCGATGCCGTCCATCCCGGGCATTTTCAGGTCGGCAATTATGAGGTCAAATTTATTTTTTTTAGCAAGATCTATAACTTCGAGCGGATTGTTCGTCGTTACTACCTCATAGGGTGTTTTTTCGGTTATAATCATGCTGAGCAATTCCAGCATATCGGGATCATCATCAACTATCAAGATTTTTTCAGGCATTTTGTTCTCCTTTTTTACCTGTAGTTATGGATTATATTATTATTTTTATTAAAACAAGGGCAAGGTCATTGTTCGGCGCTCTCTTCGTTTCCAGAATTCCTGGAGCATACACCTGAAGATCTTGAAGTCCTGAATGCGGAGAGTCTGGTCAGCCCATCGCTCAAAGCGGTTTCAATATCGGTTTCAGGTTGTTTTTTTGGATTTTCGGATATATCCTGCATCGAAATTGCAGGAAGGACTATTGTAAAAGTTGTGCCGGATTCTTGTCCCTGTTCGGCTTCATCTCTGGCAATGCTCTGGCAGGTTATGGAGCCTCTGTATTTATTAATGATTCCGTAAGAGACAGAGAGTCCCAACCCGGTCCCCTCTCCTGCCTTTTTTGTCGTAAATAACGGATCAAAAATTTTGTTCAGGTTCTCTCTTCTGATGCCGTGTCCTGTGTCGATGACCTTTATCAATACCTTGCCCCTGTTCTCAATTGTTTCGGTAATGACTGTTAAAGTCCCGCCGCCTTTCATCGCATGCACGGCGTTATTGATAATATTGAAAAAGACCTGCTGCATCTCTTCCGCATTCCCTTTTACTTTGGGCAAAATTTCTGCTAATTGTTTTTTTAACTCTATTTTGTTTATCAAAAGTGTATCTCCGATGACCGTAAGCACAGTTTCCAGTGTAACATTTATATCTATCCACTCCTCTTTCTTTTCTGAAAAAGAAGAGAAACTCAGGAGATTTTCCACTATCCTTTTGGCATTCAACCCCTGCCTCTCTATAGTCTTAAGGCTTTTATAAATAGCGGAATCTTTTTCGACCTTCTCCATGAGGAGATCAGTATGCCCTAAAATTATCGCAAGAGGATTATTGATTTCATGAGCCACGCCCGCTGCGAGTGTGCCGAGCGAAGCGAGCTTTTCAGTGTAATAATAAAATTCCTGCTCTTCGATCTTTTTCCTGTGGGTAATATCCCTTGTAATGCCCAATACCGCAAATATACCGCATTCTTCATCGATCAGCGGACTTAGATTAGTGCTGAACCAGTGTTCGCAATTGTCTATCATGACAGAATACGTCATCTGCTGACTCAGGCCCGTATTAAAAATATCCTTAATCAAATCCATCTGTTTCTGTGTTGTTTCATCAGGCAGGATATCGGACATTATTTGGCCGATAATAGCCTCGGGTTTCTTATGGAATACCTGTGCCCCGTAATTATTTATGGACAAATATCTCCCGTTATAGTCGGCGGTGAAAATTATGTCTTCAGCGTTCTCTATAAGACATTTGTAACGTTCTTCGGATTTCTTGAGGTCACTTGTCCTTTTTTCAACTTCTTCTCCCAGTTGATTGGACCAGTTGAAAATCAAAAAGAAGATCGTGACGCCGCCGAGGAGAATCCCCAGCGAGACTATGCCCTGAAAGAGGAACTGGCGGATATATACGGAATGAATGGCGCCCTCAACCTCGCTTATAGGGGCTACAACAGCAACAGACCATACGCGGGAAACATTACCGCCATTCAACCTGATGGGATTGTAAGCAATTAATTTTTTGATTTCGCCTTCCACTTCGCCATGCCAGCCGGAAATATAACTGCCTGTCCCTTCCTTGCCTGCAAGCATCTTTTCCTTCTGTATTTCGTTGATTTTATCAAAGGAAATAACAGTTTTCCTCTTGTGTCTTACTTCAAATGCATTCTTGCCTATAAAATCTTCAACAGGGTGATACAGAAAAATTGCGTTGTTGTCAATGACCCAGGCGTATCCTGTTTTTCCGGATTTGATGCTCCTCGTCACATTTTCAACGAGGGCAGTGGCATCAATGGTGAATATCAAGGCGCCTGCAAAATTCCGTGTTGCGATGGGATGAGCTTCGTCCACCGAGTCCTGCCAGACAGGCGCAGAGAGTGTAACGATCTGCTTCAGTTTGCCCTCGGTGATGACCATTGGCTTCACATCGCTGACCATAATATGTCCTTTGTTCTTCGGGTTTTTCGACCAGTCAAGGTAGAATTCATCAATGGGCTGCATAGATAGAATCCTGTATCCGGCATGGTCGAGAATATGCGTTTTTTTTCTTTCATTATCCACAAAGTGTATTTCCTGAGCGCCGTATTCACCGATGCTCGAAAAAGTTGTCAGCATCCGGACTGATATCGAGGCATTCACAATCGAATCGGAATAAGGGTACTGTATGCTCGGAGAGAGACTCAGGATCAGCAGTTCCCGCTTCAAGGTGTTGAAAATGTTCTCTATCTGGCTGGAGGTATGCCGGGCAAGAAGCAGCTGCTGTTTATTGAAATCTTCTATTACGATTTCCTTTATTTTTTTGGTGGATATCCAGCCTAGCAATATAACGATGCCGAGCAGAAGGGCGGTTGTTATCCCTACCCCTATCTGGAAACACTTTACGTTAAAAGGACAGAACAGTTCTATCAGCGACAGGATTAAATTCTTAGCTTTGCTTGATTTCTTTTCTTCCAAATTTCAACGGACCTTGTTGAGACGTTTAAAGTTATAAATAAAAAATATGATGCCGTATCTAAACCATAGTTTTAGCTTACAAAAAATAAAATATAAAGTAAACTCGCTTTAACAATATAATAAGTCTTCTGATGAGATGGTATGAACTTATAAATAAAAAAGGTTGTTAAGCCGCAACAGGAACTCTGCCGCCTCCTACAACAACCAGGGGGCATTTCAATTTTTCCCAGGAATATGAAATCTTCCCGCTGCGCAGATCGAAATCCGTATCAATTTCGGATGAAGAACCTACGATCACAAACAGTATTTCATTTCTTCCTGAAGTATAATCAAGAATCTCCTCTCTCAAAGAACCCTTTCCCCTTATGATATTGTACATAATATTTTCTTTTGAAAGTTCGCACACAAGTTTTTTTTCTGTCTCCGCATCAGAAGGATTGTAATCCTTTTCACCGGATACCCAGAGAATATCAAGGTCAGCATTGATACGTCTGCAGATATTTATTGCATACTGCATTGATTTAACATCGATATTTCTGAGGCCGAGCAGAATTTTTCTGTTCCTGTTGATTATCTCTCTGGCAGTCTCAAACTCTCCTGCTTCTGCAAAGGTTAATGCTACCATTGAATCTTCTATCCTGCGCATCATCTTTTTAAGCCTTTTCATGGCCGACTCCTTATGATTGTTTCGGGATCACCATTTCGCTATCCTTTTACCAAATACGGCTCTTGCATGACTATTTACTCATCAAGGCGATTTGTTACCCACTGTTTAATTGTTTAATCAGCCCTTATCTCTTTTCTTTCAGACATCCTCTTGTATATGGTAGGTCTGTCTGTTTTTCTCGGTTTATCCTCATTCATTATCTCTCTGGCAGTCTCAAACTCTCCTGCCTCTGCAAATGATACCGCGACCATCGTTGTCTCTAATTTTTTAAGTAGCTTTTTCATCTCCTTTCCTCCTTTTAAAGTATTTACAATTAATATATCAAGTTTCATGCCAGCTGGATATGTTCCTTAACTTATTGAAATGACACAATTATTCAGATTTTATTTTTTAAGTAGCTGGCTTTTTGTGTTGCAGGATGTAATAGCTATAAAATTAAATATGCATAACATTGTGATTCAAGAGGAAATTCAGACTTGATGCATAATTGATTATGATTGTTGCAAATTGCAACCTTCTGGGGATTTTGTATTCAAGTGAAAGTTAACAGGCTGCTGAAAACTAATTTTTTGTGTCATTCCGAGGAGCCGAAGGCGACGAGGAATCTTAAAACTTATTGGATCATAACGGCTCTTAAGATTTCTCGTTTCACTCGAAATGACAAAAAAGAGACTTTTTCAGCAGCCTGTTAAAAAGAATTTTGCAGGTGGGATAATTTTTGTGTTAGATTAATAACGATTTCAGAGGTATTTAACCCATTAGAAGAATTATCTCTGACCGGGGTCTGGCTTAACGACGAATATAAACCTTGTATGAGGGAAAAGTGGGATTTTTTAAAAAATCTGACGATAATCAACAGGCTGCAACAATAGCAGAACTCAGGCAGATGATCACTTTATCCCAGATGCCTGCAAATGTGGAGAAAATCAGCGGACAGGAGCTGGAGATGCTGTCAAAAATCAGCCCTTCTTCCGCTGAATACACTATCGGGATCACCTATATCAACTATCTTGCCTCAATGCCCTGGAACAAGAAGACAGAGGATAACCTTGAGCTTAAACATGCCGAGATGATACTGAACGAAGACCATTACGGACTTGCCAGGATCAAAGAGAGGGTTCTTGAGCATCTGGCAGTCAAGATCCTGAGGATGAACAAGAAGCCCCATATACTTGTTGTTGATGATGAAGAGATTGCGAGAAAGAATCTGAAGCATGTACTCTCTAATGAAAATTATATTGTACATACAGCTTCAAACGGATCAGAGGCTATTGAAAAATTCTGTCTGTCAGACTTTGATGTTATCCTGACAGACGTCAAGATGAAAAATATCGACGGTATGGAGGTGCTCGAAAGAACAAAAGCAAAATCTCCGGCTACCGAAGTCATAATGATTACCGGCTATGCAACAGTAGACAACGCTGTTGAAGCGATAAAAAAGGGCGCTTTTCATTATATTGAAAAGCCTTTTACCCTGGATGAGGTGATATCAACGGTTAAAAAGGCGGTAGATAAAAAATTCCTTCAAAAAGAGACCAAAGGTTCGGTGCTTTGTTTTGCCGGCCCGCCGGGGACAGGAAAAACTTCTCTCGGCAGATCCATTTCTAGGGCTCTTGGAAGGAAGTTTTCGAGGATCTCTCTCGGGGGCATGAAAGACGAGGCCGAAATACGCGGACACAGGCGGACATATGTAGGCGCAATGCCGGGCAGGATAATTGAAGAGATTCACAGGCTCGAATCTGCCAACCCGGTTATAATGCTCGATGAACTTGACAAGATCGGGCGCGACTTCAAGGGCGATCCTGAATCCGCACTCCTGGAAGTGCTGGACCCTGAACAGAATCATAGTTTTATGGACCATTATCTGGATGTGCCTTTTGATCTTTCAAGTGTTATGTTCATACTTACGGCTAATGTGGTTGATAACATCCCCGGACCTTTAAGGGACCGTATGGAGGTCATTGAATTTTCAGGATATACCCAGGAAGAGAAGGCGTACATTGCCTCAAGGTTCCTGATCCCGAAACAGATCAGGGAAAAGGGACTGACCGAACGTCCGCCTGTATTTACGACTGAAGCTATATATAAAATTATACAGGAGTATACGCGTGAGGCAGGCATAAGAAACCTTGAAAGAGAGATAGCTACAATATGCCGCAAGATAGCAAAGGATGTAGTGCAGACAGGGGAAGAGTTTAAAAGTATAGAAATAAGTCCTGAACTTGCAGGACAGTACCTGGGACATAGAAAATACTACTTTGAAGTGGCAGAGGAAAAAGACAGAATCGGGGTTACAACCGGCCTTGTCTGGACAGAGGCCGGAGGAGACATAATTTTTGTCGAAGCAGCCAGGATGAAGGGGAAAAAGGAGCTTATACTTACAGGTTCACTCGGAGATGTAATGAGAGAGTCTGCACAGGCTGCTCTCAGCTATATCAGAAGTAATTCCGACTTTTTCAAAATACCTGAAGATTTCTTTGAACATCAGGACATTCATGTTCATGTGCCGTCAGGAGCTATCCAGAAAGACGGCCCCTCTGCAGGTCTGACCATAGCGCTGGCGCTGATTTCACTTTTGACAGGGAGACCCGCAAAAAGAGACGTGGCAATGTCGGGCGAAATCACCCTGACCGGAAGAATCCTCCCGGTTGGGGGGATAAAGGAAAAAATACTGGCGGCAAGGCGGGCGAGGGTCAAGACAGTCATACTGCCCGCAAAAAACAGGGACAACCTTCAGGACATAAATAGTGAAGTGCTGAAAGATATAAGTATCGAGTTCGCTGATAACGTTGATGAAGTCATAAATTTGGTGCTGACAGGATAAACAGGCTGTTAAATTATTTTGTCATTCCGGGGAGCCCTGAAATATCAGGGTGACGAGGGATTTTAAAAATTTTTAACGCCTGTTGAATCTTATTAAGGTTCTCATAATAGAACGCACATAATTTCAATAAAATCCCTCCCAACCTCCCTTTGCCAAAGGGAGGAATATACCCCTCTTTGGCAAAGTCGGAGACTCGACTCTACGAGAGGGGC
>JBFMDL010000116.1:0-6784 GCA_040753635.1 Nitrospirota bacterium
TGCCACTTATACATGCTTAACACCCCTTTTCATTCCCTCCTTCCTGTTTTGAGAAGGAGATTATAGGTTTTTAGGGGGTCAATTTTAAATGCCGATTGGGGGTCAATTGTATTTTACGATCTACACAAAACATGGCTCAATCAGAATATAACCCCTTATGAGCTTTATCTGAAATTCCTCTGCGAATATTTTAAAGACGAACTCGGCAGTTCCGAAGAGATATTTGCAAAATATCTGCCGCAGGATTTTAAGAGGCTTGAGTATCAGGAGCAGGCGATACTTAACGCAAAAAAGATACTTGAGGAATACGGCGGCGTTTTCATTTCAGATGTGGTCGGACTCGGCAAGACATATATTGCCGCTCTTCTTGCCGGGCAGCTTGACGGAAGGACGCTTGTTATCGCGCCTCCGGTATTGCTTGATAAAGAGAATCCCGGCTCGTGGACTAATGCCTTTTCCGACTTTAGAATACCCGCTGACTTTGAATCTCTCGGCAAGCTTCAGGACATACTGGACAAGGGAACAGAGAAATATTCAAACATCATTATTGACGAGGCTCATCGTTTCAGGACAGAGACGAATATTACCTATGAGGCTCTGTCTGAGATATGCAGGGGCAAAAGGGTGATACTCGTTACAGCCACGCCTTACAACAATTCTCCCAAAGATATTTTAAGTCAGATAAAGCTCTTTCAGAAATCCAAAAAAAGCGCCATCCCCAATCTGCCCGACCTTGAGGCATTCTTCGGCAGGCTGGACAAGAAGCTCAAAGGGCTTGACCGGCAGAGGGATTACCACGAATATATCAGGGTTGTGAAAGAAAACGCCCGTGAAATCCGCGAAAAGGTTCTCAAATACCTGATGGTGCGCCGCACAAGGACAGAGATAGCGAAATATTTTGAGGACGACCTCAATCGGCAGAACCTTAAATTTCCGGATATTGAAAATCCGGAACCTTTATATTACGGGCTTAATGATGATGAGGACAGGGTTTTTAACGAAACCGTCAGACTCATATCAATGGAATTCAGATATGCCCGCTACACCCCTTTACTTTATTACAAAGGCAAAATAGACCAGCTTGAAAAACAGTCTCAGAGGAATATGGGCAAGTTCATGAAAATCCTGCTGGTAAAAAGGCTTGAGAGCAGTTTCTTCGCCTTTAGAAATTCAATAGACAGATTTTTAAAATCCTACGAAATGTTCATCGAAGAGTTTGAAAAAGGGAATGTTTATGTAAGCAAAAAATACGGCAATAAAATATTTGAATTTTTGGAAAGCGACGATGACGAGGCGATTCAGAGTCTTATCGAAGAAGGCAAGGCAGAGAAATATGAAAGCGCAGAGTTCAGCGATGACTTTGGAGATGCCCTTAAAAACGACTACGAAATATTAAAGACCATAAAGGCATTGTGGCAGAAGGTTGACAGAGACCCCAAGCTTGAAACATTTATCGATGGGCTTTCAGTAAACCGGATATTGTCTAAAAACAAACTAATCATTTTCTCTGAATCCAAAGAAACGGCTCAATATCTTTCGGAAAACATAAATAAAAAACTTCCGGCATCGGCGCTCCTGTTCACAGGCGGCTCAGGAGAGGCAATACGCGACAAGGCGATTGAAAACTTTGACGCAAAGGCACGGCATCCAAAAGACGATTACCGCATCCTTGTTTCAACCGAAGTCCTCTCCGAAGGCGTCAATCTGCATAGGTCAAATGTGGTGGTTAACTATGACATTCCATGGAATCCTACCCGCATGATGCAGAGGGTTGGCCGTATAAACAGGATTGACACAGCGTTTGACAGGATATATACCTTCAACTTTTTCCCGACAAGGCAGTCCAATGACCAGATAAAGCTCAGAGAGGCGGCAGAGGCGAAGATAAACGCGTTTCTTGCGCTGCTCGGCGGTGATGCCGCGCTTTTGACTGAAGGCGAGCCTGTGGAATCTCACGAGCTTTTCAACCGGCTGATATCCAAAAGGGCAATCATGGGAGATGAGGAAAACGATTCTTCGGAGCTTAAATATCTGAAGGTGATAAAAGACCTGCGCGATAAAGAGCCGGATGTTTTTGAGAAGATTAAAAGGCTTCCGAAAAAAGCCCGGTCAGCTAAAAATCCCCCCATCCCCCCTTTACAAAAGGGGGGCGAGGGGGGATTTCAAAACTCTCTTATTACCTATTTTCGTAGGGGCAAACTGCAAAAGTTTTTCATTTCGGATAATGTCAAAGGCTCTCGGGAGCTTGATTTCCTTACTGCCGCCTCAATCCTTGAAAGCGGACAGGCCGACAAAAAGCTGAAACTGCCGGAGAGGTTTTATGAACTTCTGGATATGAATAAAGAGGCATTTATTTCTGCCACTACAGACGAGATGCCACAATCTCACAGCAGGGCAGGCAGAGACAGCGCAGGCAGAATACTTGTCATCCTCAAGGCGACAATGAAAAATACAAAGCAGTTGACGGATGAACAGGAGCATTATCTGAAAAGGGTGTTCGCACAGCTTGAGGAAGGGGGAATCCCTAAGCAGACAGCTAAAGAGACGCTAAAGGCATTTGATGACCTTGGAAATGGAGTAATGAACCCGCTAAAAGTCCTGGCGGTGCTGCAGACGCGGATACCGGAACGCTTCCTTGCAGGACACTATGCGGAGCGAAACCCGCAGTCTTCCGGCAAGAGGGAAGTAATTTTGTCTCTGTATTTATCGAAAGATAAATAATGAATATAAAAATTAAAAAAGCCCTTGCATCCGGCGAATCAGAAACCGTAGAGTTCAAAGCCGGTTTCGACAAAAACACTGTTGAAACTCTTGTAGCATTTGCCAATACCGGAGGAGGCAATGTTTTTATAGGCGTATCAGATAGAGGAGAGATAAAAGGCGTACAGATTTCAAAAGAGACCGTGCAAAACTGGATTAACGAGGTTAAACAATATACTGCTCAGGCAATAATACCTGATGCTGAGACTATTGAGATCAGAGGAAAGAGTATCATAATCCTCTCTGTGCCGGAGTCTCCTATAAAGCCGGTTGCCTGCAAAGGCCGGTATTTCAAGCGAATAAAGAATGCAAACCACCAGCTTACTGCTTCTGAGGTTGCATCAATGCATCTCCGTACCTTCAACACGAGTTGGGACTATCATATAGATGAACACCACTCTAAGAAAGACATTTCCATAAGGAAGGTCAGAGCATTTATCCGGCAGGCTAACACAAACAGAGAAGTGCCCATTCAGGATGATCCTATGACCGTTTTACAGAAACTCGAGTTCATTCGCGATAATAAGATAACTTATGCATGCTTCCTTCTTTTTATGTCGGAAGAATCGAGCCTAAGCACAATCGAGCTCGGCAGGTTTCAGACACCGATAATAATTAAGGACGGATCACGTCTTAAGACCGATCTTTTTGCAGAGGTTGAAGGGGTAATGGAATTTGTAAAAAAACATATAAATAAGGCATATATTATTACCGGCAGGCCACAGAGGGAAGAGCGTTGGGATTATCCGCTCGATGCCATCAGGGAGATAGTCATTAACTCCATCATCCACCGCGACTATACAAGTGCTCAGGATTCGATAGTCAAGGTATATGATGACAAAATAGAGTTTTTTAATCCCGGCGGCCTTCCGGCAGGACTCACGGTTGAAAAACTGCTCAAGGGAAATTACATTTCCAATGCCCGCAACAAAAAGATTGCAGATGCTTTTAAGGCAGCGGGGTTTATAGAAAAATACGGCTCAGGCATTAGGAGGATACTTAATGCATTCAAAGCATACGGTCTTGCCGCTCCTCGATTTGAAGAGACAAGCGGCGGGTTTATGGTCACTGTGTATAAAAGGACCGGGGAAGTCACCCCTCAAGTCACCCCTCAAGTCACCCCTCAAGTCACCCCTCAAGTCAAGGCTATTTTAAAATCAGCCGCAGGGGAGGTTTCAGCATCATCATTGCAACGGGCTGCAGGGTTGAAAGACAGGATGCATTTTCTGAAAACGTATCTATTGCCCATGATAGAATGCGGATGGCTTGAGCGAACTATTCCCGATAAACCACGGAGTCGTATGCAAAAATACAGACTGACTGCCGAAGGTAAAAAGCAGATCAAAAAAATGTCTGAAAAATAACTATGGATAAACAGCAGGCGCAAAATATCATCAAAGAAACCTTTGAAAACCCTTTTGAAAAAGAAAGATTTGTCGGATTTGTAAAGAACCTGCTCAATACCATTGGAGACGCCTCATTTTCCTACAAAGGCAATTTCATCCCCGATGCCTATGAGCAATATATCAGTTCCCTTGAGCGCATCGGCAAATTCACAGACGGCAAAAACAAAATAGATATCCTTATCGTAAAGCTCAAAAAGAAGACATCCATTGAGCGCGCCCGCACCATGCAGAGAAACTTTATAGCATGGTATCTAAACGGCAGCCGAGGCGGTGAAATGAAAGACGCCGCCCTCGCTGCCTTTGTCTCACCGAGTGAGGAAGACTGGCGTTTTTCGCTTGTCAAAATGGACTACCGCTTTGAGGATGGCAAAGATGGCAGGGTCAAAGTCAAGGAAGAATTTACTCCAGCCCGCAGATGGTCTTTTCTCGTAGGCAAGAATGAAAAGAGCTTTACAGCGCAGAGCCGTCTTGTCGGGATATTAGCAGATGATAAACATAACCCCACCCTTTCGGAGCTTGAAGATGCCTTTAATATTGAGAAGGTCACCAAAGAATTTTTTGAAAAATACCGAGACCTGTTTTTGCGGACAAAGGAGACGCTCGATGAAATAGTTTCCGGCAATCGAAATATCAAGGCGGATTTTGAAGCCAAAGGCGTCAACACCGTTGACTTTGCAAAGAAGCTGCTTGGGCAGATAGTCTTTCTATACTTTCTCCAGAAAAAAGGCTGGTTCGGGGTTCAAAGAGATTCAGACTGGGGAACAGGCTCCAAACATTTTTTGAGAGAATTGTTTGACGGCAGGCACGGAGCATATAAAAATTTTTTCAACGATATTTTAGAACCTCTTTTTTACGAGGCGCTTCGTATTGACCGCAGCCATGACGACGGCTATTACAGCCGCTTTAATTGCAAAATACCTTTCTTAAACGGGGGGCTCTTTGACCCCTTAAACGGTTATGACTGGGTGAAGACCGATATTCTGTTGCCGAACGAGCTTTTCTCAAATTCTATAAAGACCAAAGAAGGCGACACAGGCACGGGTATTCTTGACATATTTGACCGCTACAATTTTACTGTCAAAGAGGACGAGCCCCTTGAAAAAGAGGTTGCTGTTGACCCTGAAATGCTCGGCAAGGTTTTTGAAAACCTGCTTGAGGTCAAAGACCGCAAATCAAAAGGGACATATTATACGCCTCGCGAAATCGTCCATTATATGTGCCAGCAGAGCCTTATCAATTATTTACTCACTGAATGTAATATGCCCTGCATACCCTCTCCCTTGACGGGAGAGGGCAAGGGTGAGGGTGTCATTCTGAACGAAGTGAAGAATCTAATCCTTTCAAAAGAGGATATTGAAACGCTCATAAAATACGGAGAACAACTTGGTGAGAACGAGGCGGCAGCATTCATAAAGGCGCAACGGATTGCTGAAGGAAAACAAAAGGGCACTGAAATAAAACATTTACTCCCCGAAAGCATACGCCAAAACGCAAAGCTCATTGACGATAAGCTTGCAGGGATAAAGGTCTGCGATCCAGCAATAGGCTCCGGAGCCTTCCCTGTAGGCATGATGAGCGAGATCGTAAAGACAAGGAATGTATTGAGCGCTTATTTATCACCCTCCCCTTCATCCCCTCCCGTCAAGGGAGGGGAGATAGATGAGTCCCCTCTCCCCTGGCGGGAGAGGGTAAGGGAGAGGGGGGATGCCCGCACGCCCTACAATTTCAAACGCCATGCGATCCATGATTGCCTTTATGGAGTTGATATAGACCCCGGAGCGGTAGAAATCGCAAAGCTCCGCTTATGGCTGTCGCTTGTTGTTGATGAGGACGACATCAAGCAGATAAAACCCCTTCCGAATCTGGATTATAAGATTGTGTGCGGAAATTCGCTGTTGAGCGTTAAGCGAAATTTGCTGAATGACTACCTTTTTTCTGATATGGAGAAGACAAAACACCTATACTTCAATGAAACCAATCCCACTAAAAAACAGGAATACAAAAATCAGATTGACGATTTAATCAGCAGGATTACAGACGGGCATAAGGAATTTGATTTTGAGGTCTATTTTTCAGAGGTGTTTCATGAGAAAAGAGGCTTTGATGTTGTAATCGCAAACCCTCCATATGTAAGACAGGAAGCGATTAAGGACCTTAAGCCCTTTCTGTCAAAAGAGTTCGGCAATTTCTACTGCGGGACTGCTGACATTTATACCTATTTTTATAAACGCGGTATAGATGTTTTAAAGCCAAACGGTCATCTATGTTTTATTGCGCCGAATAAATTCATGCGTGCCGGATATGGCAAGAATACCCGTGAATTATTGACGAAGGATGTTACGCCTATAACCGTCATAGATTTCTGCGACCTGCCTATCTTTGACGCGACGACCTATCCGGCGATTGTGTTGGTGGAGAAAAAACCAAATCCCCCCTCACCCCCCTTTGCTAAGGGGGGGGACACACCCCTTACCCCTCTTGATAGAGGGGATTGTTGAGCGACAATTATAATTACCGACTGACGACAATTAAAATTCCCGAAGCATAGCACAGGGAATAAACTATTTACGTCTTGGCAAAGGAGGCGTAAATGGTAACAGATCAACAGGTAAGGAGAT
>JBFMDL010000117.1:0-6739 GCA_040753635.1 Nitrospirota bacterium
ATCTTGCTTGATAAACGGGGTGATCAAAAGACCGGAATGCGCTTTTTAAACCGGCGCAATCTTTAAAAAGCGCATTTTCAGGTCTCAAAGGGAAGTCCGCCAAATTCTATCGCCGGATTTGGGAACCTCTGTATTATTGACACTTTTTACCACATAAGATAATATTAAAAGATATCCCAATGGCCGATAAAACCTCAATAATGAAGGAAGCCCAGAAGTATCTGGCAAAAGGTCAGATTGATAAGGCGATTTCTGAATTCGAAAAAATTGTCAACGATTCTCCTGACGGAAATGCCTACAATACGATAGGAGATCTTTATCTAAAAAAAGGGGATAAAAAAAACGCTATAGATTCCTACCACAAGGCTGCAAATTTTTTCAGACACGAAGGTTTTTCACTGAAAGCCCTGGCCCTGTACAAAAAGGTCCTGAATATTAATCCCTCCGAGATAGAAGCGTTACATTCACTGGGAGATCTCAGCGAAGAAAAAGGGCTTACAACCGATGCGATAAAATATTATCTTGCCTCGGCGGACAGCATGGTTAAGGCCGGCAAAAAAGACAGGGTGCTCGACGTCTACGAAAAGATACTTTCCCTTTCTCCCTCGAATATACCCTTGAGAAACAAAGTCGCCGAGATATTCCTGAAGGAAGGGCTTAAATCCGATGCGACAAAAGAATATATCTATATCGCAAGACTGTATGACGAAAAAGGAGATATCCAGAAATCCAGGGAATATTATAATAAGGTCATTGACCTTCAGCCGCTGAATAAAGAGGCCTTTATCGGCATCAGCTATCTCTACGAAAAGACAGGTGAATTAGACAACGCTGTTGAACACATGAAAGAAGCCGCTGCGCTTTTCCCGGGTGAAACAGACATAATGCTCAGGTGCGCTGAACTTTCCTTAATCAGGGGGGACGCTGACGGAGCTAAAGAATACCTTAACAGGATAATCGAACAGGACCCTACAAATTTAAAGTCCAGAAGACTCCTCGGCGAGCTGTATTTACAAGACGGATTAAAAGAGAAGGCGTGGGTGGAATATCTTCCGGTTCTCGATGATATGATTCTTGAAGAAAAGTATGAAAGCGCCATCAAGCTTCTCGAGACTTTTAAAAAAGTAGATCCTCTCGAAACCGGCAAGAGACTTGTCTCTCTTTACAGGCAGATCGGGGAAAACGACCGGGTTGCTGCAGAATTAGTATCCCTGGGAGATGCTCTCAGTGAAAAGGGCTTGAGCAATGACGCCCTGTCCTGTTACAGGGAAGCGCTTGATATAACACCTGATGATCAGGATCTTAAAGGAAAAATTGCTGAAATTACACAGGCAGAAGAAAAAGAAGAAGCAGAACGGGAAGGACTGGAAGGAACGGAAATTGAGGAAAGGGCTGCTCCGGAACATATTTCCATAAAAGGCGAAAAGACCGTTGACGAAATATTCACCGAGGCGGACATCTTCTCAAGGTATGGCCTGGTTAGCGAAGCCAAAAGACTTCTCGAAGGTTTGAAGCATAAACAGCCTGAAAACATCGATCTTCATATGAGATTGAAATCTGTTTACCTGGACACCGCCGACAAAGAGGAGTTCGTTACCGAATGCCTTATTTTAAGCAAACTTTTCAGGCGTCTCGGAGATGCCGATAACGCAGACAGGATGCTGAAAGATGCTTATGAGATATATCCTGAAGACCCGAGGCTGACCGAGAGATTTGAGTCATTGTTGGAGTCAACGCATTATGCGGCTGCCGGGAGCGAAGAACCCGCCGCCACTTCCGAACCCGCTATTGAAGACTACGAGGAGGAAATTGCAGAGGCTGACTTTTATGCGAGACAGGGACTTATTCAGGAGGCCGCAAAAATATTCGAAAATTTACACAGGATTTTCCCTGACAACAAGGAAATAAGTGAAAGGCTCGGCAATCTCGGCCAGGTTTCAGAGGTCTCTGAGACAGAAGAAATAACCGGCCCATCAGAAATACATGCCGAGACATTTGATGATATTGAGAAAGAACCGGTCTCAACTGCCGCACCTTCTGCTAAAGATGAGCTTGCCGGGCGGGCCGAAGAAGAAAAGTATGAAGATTTTATTTTTACGGAGCAGGATCTTGTTGAAGCGCAGGAAATACCCGAACCCGCACTCGACAACGACGTGCTGGAGATATTTCAGGAATTCAAAAAAGGACTCGAAAAAGAGCTTGAAGATGAAGACTCTGAAACACATTACAATCTCGGGATTGCCTACAAAGAAATGGGGCTTGTCGATGACGCCATAAAAGAGTTTCAGACAGCGAGAAAAGATCCGAAAAGGTTCATACAGTCTTCAACCATGCTCGGAGTCTGTTACATGGAAAAAGGACTGTACTCCCTTGCCATTGATGCGCTGAACACCGCTGTCAAGGACGTAGGGGAGAAAAACGAATCTTATTGGGCCATCAAATACGATCTTGCAGAGGCTTATGAAAAAAATAATAACCTTAAAGAGGCGCTGAATCTATTTACCGATGTCTATGGCTGGAACGCCAGGTTCAGAAACGTCTCTGAAAAGGTAAGCCAGGTAAGGGCTCAACTTGCCAAGGGCGGTGAGCAGGAAAAACCAAAAGGGAGGAAAGATAGAGTTTCCTATCTGTAGATTATGGATTACTTGGAATATTACAAGCTTAATGAACATCCTTTCTCCAATGTTGTAGACAGCCGTTTTTATTACAACAGCCCCCAGCAATCAGAAGCGCTTATGAAACTTAAATATGCCATTGATACGCGGAAAGGGCTTGCAGTGGTCATAGGCAATATAGGCGCGGGCAAGACAACTCTTGCAAGAAAGATGCTCGAGGAGCTTGACGAAGAAAATTATGAAGCCGCACTGCTGGTGATCATACATTCTTCCGTCAGTTCCGAATGGCTGTTCAAGAAATTCGCGATTCAACTCGGGGTCAAAAATATAAGCGACAACAAGGTTGAACTCCTGAGCGAAATATACAAAAGGCTCCATGAGATCAATGAGGAGGGCAAAAAGGCTGTGGTTCTCATGGATGAGGTTCAGATGCTGAATTCGAGGGAGATCATGGAAGAATTCAGAGGACTTCTTAACATGGAGATCCCCGAAGGCAAAATGGTCAATTTCATATTTTTCGGGCTCCCGGAGCTTGAGCAGGTCCTTTCACTTGACGAACCCCTGAAACAGAGAGTCGCTGTCAGGATAAAATTGACCGCATATTCAGAAGAGAATACAAGAGATTATATGAGGCACAGGCTGAGAATCGCGGGCTGCAACGAGGATATATTTTCAGATGAGGCCATATCAAACATTTATAAGTATTCAAGCGGGATACCGAGACTTATAAACACAATTTGCGACAATGCCCTGCTGGAAGGTTATCTGTTTAAAAAATCCATCATCGACGAACCTATAATAAGGACGGTAGCAATAGACTTAGGTCTGGATTCCTGATGATGTCACATCTCAAAGGTGATGCTGTTTACGATAAGAGTGGCAGCATATCTAATAGAGTACGGCTTCAAGAAATTCTTCGACATCTCTTATCCCTGTTATTTTGAGCCCCTGATTGTTCTTTATTTTTTCAGCGTTCCCTGCAGGGATGACCGCCTTCCGGAAACCTATTTTTGACGCCTCCTTAAGTCTTAATTCAGCCTGGGCAACCGCTCTTATTTCTCCGGAAAGTCCGACCTCTCCGAATACAAAAGTCTCCGGGTTTATAGGTGTTTCTTTCAAAGATGAAGCAACCGTAGCTATAATTCCTGCATCCACAGCAGGTTCGATAATCTTTAACCCTCCGACAATATTAATAAATATATCCATTCCGCCGACATGCATGCCCGCCCTCTTTTCGAGCACTGCCATGAGAAGGTTCACCCTGTTGAAATCAACGCCTATGGAAGTCCTTCTCGGCATGCCGAAATTTGTCTGTGAAACAAGCGCCTGTATTTCGACCATAAGAGGTCTGGTCCCTTCAATGCTCGCCACAACCGTAGACCCTGAAACGTTATGAGGACGCTCGGAAAGAAACAATTCAGACGGGTTATCGATCTCTCTGAGCCCGGCATCGGACATCTCAAAAATCCCGATCTCATTTGTGGAACCAAAGCGGTTTTTTATCGTCCTGAGTATCCTGTAAGAGTGACCTCCGTCACCTTCGAAGTAAAGCACCGTATCCACAATATGTTCCAGAACGCGCGGTCCGGCTATTGTCCCTTCCTTTGTAACATGCCCCACTATAAATACAGGGATGTTCGAACGCTTTGCAAACAGCATCAGCTTTGCAGCACATTCCCTTACCTGGCCGACTGAGCCGGGGGCGGAAAGAAGTTCCTGTGTGTAGACTGTCTGAATGGAGTCTACTACCATGGCATTAGGCGATACTTTTATTGCAATGTCCAGAATCCCTTCAAGAGAAGTTTCCGGCAGAAGAATAATATCGGCCGAATCCACAGAAAGCCTGTCGGCTCTCAATTTTATCTGCTGCGGCGATTCCTCGCCGGATACATAAAGCATTTTGCCTGACCTTTTGGAAAGTCCTGAAAATGCCTGAAGCAGTAATGTTGATTTCCCGATCCCGGGGTCTCCACCGACAAGGATTACCGAGCCTGGCACAACACCACCGCCCAAAACCCTGTCAAATTCCATTATACCTGTAGGGATTCTTTTTTCAGAAACGCCTTCGATAGAAAGCAGGGTAACCGGTTCAGATCTGCCGGCAGATTGAAGGGAAGACAAATGCCTTGTACCTGCAAAGGACTTCTCTTCGGCAAAGCTGTTCCAGCTGCCGCAGTCAGGACACTTACCGAGCCATTTCGGACTCGAATACCCGCATGACTGGCACTGATAAAAAGTCTTTGTTTTTGACATTATTTTTAATAATATCAGAGAGGCGATTTTTTTGTATATATTCAGGAATATTTAAAAGTTTTATTTCCCGATGCTTTTTGCATATTCCCTTATAAATTCTTTAAGTTCACGCCAGATATCGTTGAAGCCGAACTCCTGCATCTCTGATTCGGCATCTTTCAATGACCAGCCTTCAACTCTCATACGGTAAGCTGCAATCACAATCCCGGTCCTGTCCTGTCCCTGTCTGCAATGTACATATACAGGCTGGTTCACAGTATCCGTCATGATATCAATTATACGATTGACATCAGAGACATTCACATCTTTAAAGACACTTAAAGGGATTTCAGCGGATTTCATGCCCGCCGCTTCAACATATTTTTTCTCTCTCAGGCTTGTCCGGAGGTTAACAACTGTCTTGATGCCCATCTTTCTGAGCGTTTCATATCCTTCGGGACCGGGCTGAGCCCCCCGGTAGATAACAGGGGTCACCCTGCCGACATTGGAAAGGCCTTTGAGTCCGAAAACCCTTTCCGATGCTCTTGCGCCATCCGGTAATATAACTTCTGTGCCAGGTCTTACGGACTGTCCATCGATGGTCCGGTCCTTCTTATCAATAATACCGCCTGAATTTCCGGGAGGCGCCGGATATGTTGTACCTGACAACATTATGAACACTAACAATATTGCGATTACGATGTTCAATTTTCTATAGTTTTTCAGCGATTTACGTAAAGACAATTCCTGCCTCCTCAAGATCTGGTTTATACATTCAATAACTTCATCCCTCCGCCGGCGCGGAAAGATTGCCTTATCGCCTTATTCATAAATCTCTTCGCAATTCTGGCCGCATTTAGAGCGCTATGTCCTTTTGCCAGCTGCGCTGCGATTGCAGCAGAAAAAGCACAGCCGGTCCCGTGATATTCACCGCTGATTTTTTTGCTCCCCAGATAATGGAAGTTGCCGTCGTACAGTATATCCATTGCAATCCTTTCAAGGTGGCCTCCGGTTATTATTATATTCCTTACCCCGTATTCTTTCAGCTTTATTGCGGTCTTTTCCATATCGTCTTGCGTTTTAATATCAATCCCGGCAAGGACTGAGGCCTCATGAATATTCGGGGTTAAGACAGCACAAAAAGGCAGAAGTTTCTCTTTTATAGCTAAAAGAGTATTTTTTGGGGATAGCCTCCTGCCGGATGATGAGAGCATGACAGGGTCAATAACGACATTTTTCAGTGAGTATTTTTTTATAATTTTTGCTATCACACATACATTGGATCCACTGTAAATCATGCCTATTTTTGTTGCATCCGGCTTTATATCGGACAAAAGCACTTCAAGTTGTTTTTCAAAAAATTTTGCATCCACCGGCATAATGCCGCTGACTCCCCTGGTGTTCTGTGCAGTAAGCGCAGAAACAACGGAAAGGCCATATAATCCGAAAGAGCGAAAAACTTTAAGGTCAGCCTGTATGCCTGCGCTGCCCGATGGGTCGAACCCTGCTACAGTAAGAACCTTTTTCATTATGGGATTATATACTGTTGAAATCATATTGGCAACTTCACCATACATGTCCAGAATAAAACTTTACAGAAGGCGGAATGCCTCGAAAACAGAATAAATCGACATGATTATTAAATGTCAGACCTCGACTTTGTTAAATAAACATATTAACGATAACTCTGTGTTTGTGTTATTTTGTAATTGTTTGTGGATTGATTTTCAGGGTGTCGTTATTCTGTTTCCTCAACATCCCGCCTTCTTATTAAGGTTCTCATAATAGAACGCACATAATTTCAATAAAATCCCTCCCAACCTCCCTTTGCCAAAGGGAGGAATATACCCCTCTTTGGCAAAGTC
The DNA here is from genome assembly GCA_040753635.1 of Nitrospirota bacterium. Lineage (GTDB taxonomy): Bacteria > Nitrospirota > Thermodesulfovibrionia > Thermodesulfovibrionales > UBA6898 > JBFMDL01. The sequence continues at coordinate 6,713 of JBFMDL010000117.1, forward strand.
GGAGACTCGACTCTACGAGAGGGGCAA
>JBFMDL010000118.1:0-6686 GCA_040753635.1 Nitrospirota bacterium
TTTTTTGTCATTTCGAGTGAAACGAGAAATCTTAAGAGCCGTTATGATCCAATAAGTTTTAAGATTCCTCGTCGCCTTCGGCTCCTCGGAATGACACAAAAACTTAGTTTTTCAGCAACCTGTTAATTCATATGAACGATTTTCTGAAAGAATTAAGAACACTCAACAATAACCTTCAGAAGTTGATTGACCATCTTGTTCCGTCAATCGATGCTTCAGTATTCGACACGTTTAAGGCATTCAGGGTCTCCTCACAGAATAACAGGCTTTTTATAAGGGGGATCCGGGAGCATGATCCTGTAAGGTTTCAGGAACTCAAAGGTATTGATCAGGTTATTTCAGCGCTGATAGAAAATACCGAGCAGTTCCTATATTCCCTGCCCTGCAATAATGTCCTCCTGTACGGGCCGAGAGGCACCGGAAAATCCTCTGCCATAAAGGCGCTCCTGAATAAGTACGGCAGGAAAGGTCTCAGAATGATCGAGATGCCGAGAGACACGCTCTTTAATATCATCGAAGTTGCTGATGTTATAAAGGACAGGCCCGATAAATTTATTATTTTCTGCGACGACCTTTCTTTTGAAGAAGATGAAAAATCATATCGCCAGCTTAAGGCTGTCCTTGAAGGAGGTGTTGAAATCAGGCCCGGGAATATGCTTATCTACGCCACTTCAAACAGACGTCATCTGATGCCCGAAAAAACTGATGATAATCTGCCCGGATATTCGGGGGGAGAACTTCATCCTGCCGAAACCATCGAAGAAAAGCTGTCACTCAGCGACAGATTCGGACTAAGATTAGGGCTGCCGCATTTCGATATGGATACCTATCTCGAAATCGTCGACAATTATATAATGCTCAGAAAGATACGCATCAATCGTGAAGAACTAAAGAGAAATGCCTTGAGGTGGTCGCTCTCGCACGGTAGTTATTCCGGCAGGACAGCACGGCAGTTCGTGGACGATCTCGAGGGTCATTTAAGAAGGAAGAAACCTGTTCTGCCATGATATATATCCGGCAAAAAGACTTTTCTATTACAGGACTTCAAATATGAATTCTATCTCTACAGGAGAGTTCATCGGCAGCACATTCACACCTACTGCAGCCCTTGAGTGTCTTCCGGATTCTCCGAAGACCTCAAACATCAAATCAGATGCGCCGTTTAATACCCTGGGCTGTTCGGTAAAATCTTCGGCAGACGCTATAAAGCCCGTAACTTTTACACATCTTCTTACCTTATCGAGGGTCCCTATTGCTGAACTCAAAACAGCAAGCGCATTTATCGCGGCAATTCTTGAGTCCGTTACGGCTTCATCCAAAGTTACAGATTCTCCCACCTTGCCTGTTTTAGTCAGCTTACCATCTTTTAAAGGCAGCATCCCGCTGAGATAAACAAGATTTCCTGTCCGTACATAAGACACATACGATCCCAACGGCCTGGGAACATCAGGCAGTTCAATGCCGAGAGCCTTCAGTTTTTCTTCAGGTGTCATTGTAATTTAAAAGATACATGATGCAGGATGCAGGATGCAAGATATAAAATCGGGACAAGGACTTTTGATATCGTATTAATTATTCCTCTAACCTCGCAGACTCAATGGAGGGCTGAATATATTTTTTCTTGAATCACGCATCATGTATCCTGAATCTTTATTAATAGCGTGCATCCGCAAAGCCAACCCATCCGCCGGCCTTTACAAGCGCCCTGTCGAACTCAGATATATGATAATGAAATGTTTTCTTTCCTTTGTATGAGGATATAGTCAGTGTGTTATTCTCGAAATCAATATCAATATTCGCATCCAGTTCTTTAAGTTCAAAAAGAGCATTTATGTCATCCTCTGGAAGTTCTATGGCCAGCATACCGCAGTTGAACATGTTCTGTCTGAATATGCGTGCAAAGCTCGATGCAATAACAACGTTGATATTATTAACCTCAAAGACCCATGGAGCATGTTCGCGGGAGGAGCCGCAACCGAAGTTAGCCCGGGTCAGGATCACTCCTGCCTCCCGAACCTTCGGATCATGCGGATTAAATCCTTCGAGTTTCAGATCTTCAAGCATATGAGGCTTCAGAGCCTCTTTTGATATCTCGGTCAGATATTTTGCAGGGATTATCTCGTCTGTATTGATATCAGACCTGTCGAGGAAAAGCACTTTGCCACCGAACTTTTTCATTTTGTATCTTTCCTTATAATCTTTTTGGTAAATTTCCCCGGATCAGTGATGCTTCCCTCAATTGCGGTTACCGCCGCAGTCGCAGGGCTCATCAGATGCACCATGCCGCCCTTCCCCATCCTTCCGTTGAAATTACGGTTTGTTGTCGATGCACAGACCTCTCCGGGCGCAAGAACGCCATTGGACATCCCGAGACAGGCGCCGCATGTCGGATTGGTAACACAAAAACCTGCATCCATAAATATTTTTATTATGCCTTCCTTATCAGCATCTCTGAACACCTTCGGCGTTGCAGGAGAAACTATCCCTCTGACGGAAGGCGCGATTTTTTTCCCCTTCAGATAACCGGCGGCAACGCGCAGGTCCTCTATCCTGCCGTTTGTGCATGAGCCTATGTATATCTGGTCTACAGGCGTACCTTCCATTTCAGAGATATCTCTGACCTCATCCGGTTTATAACCGGAGGTAACCTGCGGCTCCATGCCGGTGACATCGATATCTACGACCTTCACATATTCACACCCATCATCAGACCACCATTTTCTGAAGTCTTCCAGCGCAGCCTTTCTGCTCCTGTATCCTGACCTTGTAAAAGGCCAGAGATAATCCACAGTGGTTTCATCCGGCATACATATTCCGGATGTCCCCCCGGCCTCTATAGCCATATTGCAGAGCGTCATCCTGCTCTCCATGGACATATTCTTAACCACGCTGCCATGGAATTCAATAACACAGTCGGTGGCCCCCTTCACAGTCAATTCTTTTATAATCCTTAATATAATATCTTTTGCATACACTCCCTTCGGAACTTTTCCGGTTATATTGATGCGTATGGTCTCAGGTTCTCTGAATGCGCAAACCCCTTTAAGTATCCCCACCTCAAGGTCTGTTGTGCCGACGCCAGCGGCAAAAGCGCCAAAAGCCCCGTGTGTACATGTATGAGAATCACCCATGATTACCGTGTATCCGGGTCTGATAAATCCCTGTTCAGGGAAAAGGGCATGACATACGCCGTTTCGTCCTATATCGAAGAAATCCCTTATATGATGTCTTCTCGCCCAATCTCTCAATATTTTCCCCTGCTGTGCTGTTTTTGTATCTTTTGCAGGTGTGACATGATCAATAACAACCTTGATCTTATCAGGATCAAATAGCCTGTCCTTGCCTCTGGCAACAAGGTCATTGATTGCAATAGGGGTGGTTATCTCATGGCACATAACTACATCTATATCAAGCACTTTTGTGCCGGGGAAAGGCTCATCCCTCAGATGTGCTTTAAATATTTTTTCTACCAGCGTCATTGCCATCCTCATAAACCTCTTCTTAAAAGCGATATTTTATACTACAGCAAAAACTGACGATCTTTCAAGGAAGTCCCGAATCATCCTCTTGCGACTTCAACTAAATAAGTCTTGATTAATTGACAAAACATATGGTAAATAAATGCATCTTTATTATTAATATTCGGCCTTTTCCAGGGGTAAATAATGGATCTTTTTTATATGCTGTTCCCTGTCTCAGGGGTTGAGACATATGTATTTATCCCGCCTCTTGTTGCCCTCGTTGTCTCTTTCTTCACTTCAATGGGAGGCGTATCAGGGGCATTTCTCCTCCTCCCCTTTCAGATGAGCTTTCTAAACTTCACGAGTCCTTCTGTAAGCGCTACAAATTTCCTGTATAACATTGTTGCTATCCCCAGCGGTGTCTATAGTTTTATAAAAGAAGGCAGGATGGCCTGGCCTCTTACATGGGTGGTAATTGTCGGCACACTTCCGGGTGTTTTTATAGGTTATTATCTGCGCATCCTGTATCTACCCGACCCAAGGGCATTCAAGCTCTTTGTCGGCTGTGTTCTGCTTTATATCGGTATACGCTTGCTTTATGAAATTACAGGAAAGGCCTCAGCGGGGAAATCGAAGATGAAGGCGCTCGAGGAGAAATTTAAACAGAGAAGCGCACAGTTAAAGGAATCGCAAAAATCAAAAGTCGCTGCCGGTCTTCCACCTGAAGCAGTAGTTAAAACATTATCCTTTTCACTTAAAAAAGTTGAGTATGAATTCTGGGGTGAGACTTTCTCTTTCAGTACATTTGCGATGTTCATGCTCGCTTTTATTGTCGGAATAATCGGAGGAACTTACGGCATTGGCGGAGGGGCAATTATAGCCCCTTTCTGTATTGCTGTATTTCATCTGCCTGTCTATACGGTGGCAGGCGCAGCCTTGATGGGCACTTTTCTGACTTCCATAGCAGGCGTCTTCTTTTATAGTGTAATCCCTGCGAAAAACGGCATGGCGACTTCACCTGACTGGCTTCTGGGTTTTTTATTCGGCATCGGTGGTTTCGTGGGAATGTATTTAGGTGCGAGGTTCCAGAAATTCGTGCCCCAGAAATTCATCAAGCTGATGCTGGGAGCCCTGATTGTGTATGTGGCTTTAAGGTATATAATCCAGTTTTTTCAATAGACTCCAATCAGCTAACCATCGAGTATGGATTTGAGGGGAAGATTTTATTGAGGATGTCGTTATTTGATAAATCAGGCATTTTTACTGAGGACTGCTTTTTTCTTGCTCAATTATTGCTTTTATCTGTATCTCAAGCTCAGGGAGTTTGACTTTGATTATTTCCCACATGATCTCAAAATCCAAACTGAAATATTCATGGGCCAGAACATTTCTGAAATCAGATATCTTTTTCCACTCAACAGAAGGGTATCTGTCTCTTATCTCCTGAGGAATTTTGCTTGATGCCTCTCCGATAATCTCAAAATTTCTAACGATGGCATCATTCTATCCTTAAGAAGATCTTCAAAAGACAAATCGCCTGAATAACTTTGAATCTTGTTAGCAGATCCCATAATATCTTCAAGATAAAGCAGGTAGTTCCTACGCATAGACGACTTCCCGCAAAATATCGTCCTTCAACTGCGGTCTGAGCGCCTCAACAGTTACGAGGTCAACTTTTCTGTTCAATAAATCTTCAAGAAAAAATTTCAGGTCCATATAATTATCAAAGGTCTTCCTGCCCCCTTCAAACTCAACGAGGATATCAATATCACGGCCCTCTTTTTCTTCGCCTCGTGCGAAAGAGCCGAATATGCCTATCTTCCGGACATGATATTTTTCTTTAATAATGCCTTCCTGCTTTTTCAAAATCTCAATCGTATTCATCTCTTTTTACCTCTTCCGCTATTTTATCACAAAAGAGATTAGAGATTGCACGGGTTAAATTGATTTCTTACTCTGCACCCAGAACTTGAGAAACTCATCAGGATTCATGATGTTGAGAGATTTTCCTTTAAAATGGCGTTTGTTGCCTGTGATTAATGCCTCAGCATTTCCAGCTACGGCAACTTCAATAAATGGAATATCATCTTTATCCGCATATGGATAATCAACAGGAGTAGATATTACCTTTAAACCCTCGGCTTCAATTAATGTTAAAAGCGCATCAACGTCTTTTTCTTCAAAACTGAATTTTGGCCTTAATAGAACGTCACGGTATTCGGAAAGGATTCTATCATCATATAAGAGGTGTATTTCTCCGCCCAAAATCATATTAAGGATTCGTGCTGCATTTCCAAAAGGTGTTATAAGCGCGGAGATTAGAATGTTGGTATCAACAACTGTCAGCACTATCTCCTTGACTTTCTTGCAGCTATAATCTCTGCCTCAATCTCTTTTGTTGTCAGTTTAGAGAGCCCCTTTTTAAGGGAAGCCGTACGCATTCTTGATACGGCAAGTTCTGCCTTTGCCCGACGAAGGAGCTTCAATGTTTCATCAAAAGTGACATCACTTACACCGGTTAAAAGGGCTATCGGCTTACCCTTTGAAGTAATTACTATCTCTTCGTTTTTATCAAGATTGCTCCACACAGCGCCAGGCCTTAGCCTGAAATCTCTTACAGTGACAAATTTCATGTTCCACCTCCGATCAGATCTTAATTATCCTACAATAAGTCTACAAAATAGCTACTATTATGTCAACATAATATATATGGAACTGAGGACTTTTGCACTAAGGAACTTGTGTTGCCGGGGTGCGGATTTGGGTGAGGAGAGATTAGTGAGGATGTGGTTCATTTCTATAATTAACATAACTTTAATTATCCAGTGAAGATTTTTTCTCGGTGATACTCGATAAATTTTTTCTCAGGAAGAAATTTATCAGGAAGCCTTACTTCAATTCCTTGATATGGAAGGAACCCTCTTTGGATTGCTACTTCATCAGAGAGATTCTTTATGGTTGTAGAAACTAACAATCTATAATTATCGCTAATCGTGATTAAGCCTCTATCAAAAGCTTTATCATGTAAAGCGCACATGCAAATCCCATTTTGTGGGTTCATTCTCAAGGAAACGTTGACAGACCATGGAACAATATGGGACAGGGTAAACTCTCTTGTGTGAAATCGAAATAGGGTAAAAAAAGGCGCACCTCCTATAGAATATTTTGTTACGCCAATAACAAACATTCAAAGGAGGAGCACCCATGGAAATTAAGATTAGCGTA
>JBFMDL010000119.1:0-6676 GCA_040753635.1 Nitrospirota bacterium
GCCTTCGGTTACCTCCGGACGATTCCTCACGAAATCGCCCTTTCCGTTCAGCTAACAGTTCCCCCTGCCGAGTCTGTAGAGGACTTTCACCTCCAAGTGAGTGCGCCCTGCCGGGCGCACAATAAAAAAGGCGGGTCGATTTCTCGACCCGCCTTCTGAGAATCACGCAATACGCTTCAAATCCCCCCATCCCCCCTTTGTTAAAGGGGGGGAAAGAGGGGGGTTATACAAATTTAGAAGCTGAGTGTGAGGGCATGCATGAATGCCGGCACGCCTTTTTTGTCTACACTTAAAGAATCTGCTTCTTCCGGGCTAATCCAGCTGCCTGGATCATAGAACTTTCCGGGCTGGAAGTAGCCTGCTATTATGCTGTAGTTGAGGTTCTTGGCTATCTGGTAACTTGCCCTTGCATCAACTTCCCAGCCGATGGTCTTTGACATATCAAGTCCATCAGGAATCTTTGATGCCCTGAGAATGAATCCATCCAGTGAAAGCTTCAGGTCTTTCATCGGTGAATAGTCAACTCCGAGGTTGTAGTATGTGGTGTTGGCCAGACCTGTTGCCCTGCCGTCGGTAGAGATTCCCGAGCCTGATGCCTGGCTGATTATCTGGTTGAATGCCGACGATGAGACCATATACTCATATACGAAACTGTAGTGGATATCATTGCCGAGCACTGTCTGGAATTCCTTTACCTTGTTGTCAAACGGATCGTCGTCACCGGTACCATAACCAAAAGCAGCCCTGATGTTAACAGGGTTGATTTCATAGCCCAGTCCTGCCATAAAGCCGAGGCCTCTGAATTTAGCTTCGCTCGTTGTCCCGTCAAATATCTTTCCAAACTGGATGTCGAGCTCTGCCTTATAGGTCAGACCTGCCACCTTCCCGTTTGAATGCAAGCCAAGGTTCTGGAAGGAAAGTGCGGCATCCGGCCAGTTTACATATGTGTAGTTGGCACCTAATGTGCCGACATTCGCTAATTTATAAGTTGTTAAGGCCACATAAACATCAGCGTCATCAGTGTTGTCACGTGTGGAACCTTCTACTGCCTTTATCGTCAGCAACCCGATATGAAGGTCTTTTGTGGGATCCATGAAGAATACGACAGCGTCATCGCCGAATTTGGTGTGGTCAAAGAACTGCTTCTCTGAAAGCGCAAGAGGCATATGACCGATTTTTAAGCCTGCCGGGAATCCGAAAAGGCCCGAGCCCTTGTAGAGGATCCATGCCTGAAGGATATGGAGGTCTGTTGGCTTTTTGTTGAAATCGCTTGAACCCCATGTCCATGTGTCAGTGGTGCCTGAGTTTGATTCGAGCTGCACATATCCCTGCACGTTAGGGGATATCTGGGCATCGATCGAGAGCCTTACCCTCTGGTCATAATATGAATGTTTATGTGCATCATAAGTTGCGGTTGCACCACCAAATAGTGTTGCGCCTGGTGTCGGGCCTCCATACGCTATATCGTAATGCGATGAGGATATATCCGTATTCCATGGCATATATCTCGAACTCCAGTAGAACTCCAGATCAGGGTCATAAAAATAACTTACTCCATTATATGGATACAAATGGATTGTGAGGTCATTTGCTGCTGCAAGGTTGTCTTTCCACCAGCCTCTTACCCTTATCTCACCGCCGAGTGTAATCTGGGTCGTGCCCTTTGCCACAACTGCCTGTGTCTCTGAAGGTATCTCGGCATGGATGGCAAAGGCGCTGGCAGCAAAGCTTAAGACGAACAATACGCCCAAGATTAAAGCTAAATATTTTTTCACTTCCTAACCTCCTGTGGTTAGTTCAGTATTCCATCCGCCAAAGGCGGATTTTACTTCTTACTGCTTACTCCTGACTTCTGACGTTTTCTCGTTATCACCCCCTTTTTTAGTGGAGTTTAGCCCTATTTATATAGGGGAGCTTTACCAACTAAAAAGTCTTTATATATATATTTTTTTCAAAGAACTGGTAAATTTAATCACGCAAGATACTTTATTGTCAAGATAAAAACATTTTTAATAATTCAAGCAATAAATATGCCATGAATAATTTATTGAAATATAAGGGCTTTTGAAAAAAAATAAGATAAATCCTGTGTCCATCCTGCAACATGGGCCTGCAAAATTACAACAATCATATTGACAGGCTGTAGATGTTGACAGGCAAAAGTGAAACATGTAGACTAATCTCAGGAGGTATGAAAATGAGTACAACCACTGTAAGAATCCCTGAAGAAAAAAGAGATTTGCTTAAAGTTGTGGCGAGCGTCGAAAAAAGAGACATCAAGGAAATACTTTCGGAACTGATTGACGAATATCTGGAGCGTCACAAAGAGACACTCGAGATACTTTCACAGCCTGACTGGGCTGAAGCAATTAATAATGGACTCAAGGCAGCAGAAAAAGGCGAGACAGTCAGGTGGAAAAAGAAAACCGGCAGATAATCCTTACAAAGCCCGCATGGAAGGTCTATGAAAGAGCAGGGAATAAAATGCAGGAGCGACTCGACAGATGTTTTGAAGAACTGCAGAAAAATCCCCTTTCTGGAGGCAATATAAAACCTCTGACAGGAAAACTCAGGGGGCTTTACCGGTATAGAATCGGGGACTGGCGGGTCATTTACAGGATTGTTCATGAACGAACTACTATTGAGGTCATTGCAATACTACCCAGAGGGGATGCTTATTGATATGCCAAAACCGTGGAAATATGACTTTGACATCGCCAGATACACAAGGGCGATCGAACAGGATCCCGAAGATTTCAGGGCGTATAAAGACAGGGGCAATGTCCATTTCAGAAAAAGTCAATACGATCTCGCAATAGCAGACTACACAAGGGCAATAGAAATAAACCCTGAATATTTCCTCGCTTATAACAACAGGGGCAATGTATATCAGAAGACCGGACAGCATGAGCTTGCGATTGCCGATTACAACAGGGCGATAGAGATAAACCCTAAGAACGGCATACCATATAACAACAGGGGATTTACCTTTCTGCTGATGGGGAGATTGGAGGAGGCGGAGAAGGACATCAGGAAGTCCCTTGAAATTAACCGGAACAATATCTATGCATTAAACAGCATGGCAGAATTGTATGCTACAAGAAAAAACACAGAGGAAGCGTGCAGATGGCTGAAAATGGCTATAGAAAAGGGTTACAACAACTGGAATTATATCAGGTCATCAAAGACATATGACAATATTCGCCATTCAGAATGCTTTAAGGAGATAATCAGAATGTAGGGGCAATTCATGAATTGCCCCTTATCCGATGGTTTGGGTAATCGCAGGGGCAATTCATGAATTGCCCCTGCCCTGCAATGAATTTCACTCATATTTGCAAAATCAATATATACACAATCGTTGTGTTATAATTTCTAACCATGTTTATTCCTGAAAAACATCACAGACGATCAATCAGATTGAAAAAATACGATTATTCATGCGATGGAATGTATTTTGTGACTATATGTGCATGGAAAAAGGCATGTGTTTTCGAAGATGACATAATCGCATCAATAATTAAAGAACATTGGCAGGGACTGCCAAAAAGATTTAACTGTATTGAATTGGACGAATTTCTGATAATGCCAAACCATATACATTTTATTTTATTTATTGTAGGGGCAATTCATGAATTGCCCCTACAAAATGAATCATCATTCTTACACCAGAAACAACGGCGACAAATGATGTTACCAAAAATCATTGGCTGGTTTAAGATGAACTGCGCAAAACAGATTAATCTGTATCGCAAAACCCCTGGATATCCTGTCTGGCAGCGCAACTACTATGAACATATCATCCGCAATGAGTATGAATTAAACCGCATCCGGCAATATATAATTGAAAACCAGTTTAAATGGGACGAAGACCCGGAAAATCCAAAAAATACTCCTGTAGGGGCGTATTGCAATACGCCCCTGCGCCAATATATCAAATGAAACATTCATGTCTCAATGAGACACAAGAGATAATAAAAATCTCCCCTTACCCCTCTTTTCCAAAGAGGGGAATATTCCTCCCTTTGGAAAAGGGAGGTTAGGAGGGATTTTCAGGTGAAAATTATCCATAAATCCATCCTAAAGGAACTTTTAGTCACATTCTTGTTGACCCTGGCCTTTCTGGACTCAATACTTATGATGGAAAAACTGCTCCGTCTCAGCAGGCTTCTTTCCGGGGTGGGAGCCTCGCTTTTTGATATGTCGAAAATAATCCTGTATATCCAGCCCCAGCTCCTTCTGCTGACAATCCCGATGTCTTTGCTGCTTTCAACCCTGCTTGTCTACGGCCGTATGGCTCAGGACAACGAGATTATCGTTATGAAATCAAACAGCATGAATTTAATGAATATCTGCTTGCCCGTAATAATGCTCGGCCTTCTGTGTTTTTTAATGAATATCTTTGTGAGTTTTTATCTCGGGCCGAAAAGCAGCATAAAACTGAGAGATGAAATCACAAGGATTATCGCCGAGAGATCGACCCTTGCGATAGAAGAGGGCGCATATAATACTTCATTTAAAGATATAGTGATCATTGTAAAAGGCAAGAAGTCCCCGGAAATACTCGAAAAGATATTTATCTATGACAACCGCAAGAAAGAAGAGCCGAAGGTATTGCTGGCAAAAGAGGGGAAGCTCTTCATGCAGGATGACTTCAGCATCGGACTTTATCTGAAAGACGGCTATATCAACATTACAAAAGGCAGGAATACAACAGAACTCTTTTTTGACAGCTATAAAATTAACCTCAACCTGGAAAACGAAGCTCCAGCGTCCAAAAAAATCGAGTTTACAGTCCCGGAACTTCTTCAAAAAGCCATGGATGCCTCTACATACAGGAAAAGGGCCTCTCTGCTTCTCGAATTTCACCGCCGTCTTTCACTGCCTTCTGTATGTTTGTTGCTGATCTTTCTCGGACCGCCTCTGTCGCTGATCGCCGGGAAATCAGGAAGGCTCGGGGGGCTGGCGCTCGGGCTGTTTGTCTTCACAACTTATTACACACTGCTTGTATATGCCGAAAACCTTGTTATAGCCGGGAAATTGCCTCATTACATCGGCGCCTGGCTGCCGACAATATCACTCGGCATATTTACATTTTTTATGTTCAGGAAAGAGAATAGGAGATGAGGCAAAGCGGGGGGAATATTACCGGGAAACCCTCTCTCGCCCCTTGTGTGAGAAGGTTATGATGAGGGGTATTTTCACTTGAAGATACTTCAGCGGCTTTATTTGAAAGAATTCTTGATATTGCTGGCATTGATTGCTATCGGCCTGTCAACGGTTTTCAGCCTGCTGGACTTTATGGGAAACATCGATGACTTCATGCGCGGGAATCCATCAGCCGGCAGCCTGGCTCTCTATGTACTTCTGAATATGCCGAAATTTTTCCTGTATATTCTTCCGATGTCAGCGCTTATATGCAGTCTTTTTGTCTTCAGTCAGGCATCGCGCAGAAAGGAGATCATTGCTGTAAAGGCAGCTGGCGGCAGGCTGAGAAACCTGTTGTATCCTTTCCTCGGAGTAAGCATTCTGTTAAGCATTTTTGCCTTCATAACAGGAGAGATAATAATCCCGGATTTTTCGAAAAAGGCATTTGAGCTCAAAAATGCAGTTGGAGGCAAAAGCAGAAGTTTCGCATTCAGCGATGGGAGCATGTGGCTCAAGAGCAAAGACGGCTCCCCGGTGAAAATCGACCTCTACATTATCGACAGGAAACTTGCAAAGGGCGTTGATATATTTTTTATCGGCGAGGATTTTCTGAAAGAAAGGCTCGCGGCGGAAAAGGCCTTCTGGGACGGAGAAACATGGATACTTGAGAACGTGACGAAATATGATATCGGGTCCGGGAAGATAGAAAAAATCCAAAAGATGAATTATCCCGGTCTCGATTCGCCTGAGATTTTTTCTGAGGAGATCAAACCACCTGATGAAATGGGGATATCCGAACTTTACAGATATATTAAGAGATTGAAAATCGCGGGATACAGGAACCTGAAACTTACCGTTGATTTCAACTCAAAGATATCTTTCCCGTTGATCAACATATTCATGATGCTGCTCGGCATCTCGCTGTCGACAAGGGGAAAAACCGGCGGCGGACTCTTCAGCGCAGGCCTTGGCCTGCTTATAAGCCTTTCCTATTGGTTCGGGTATACATTCATGCTTTCATTTGGATACGCCGGCATAATCCCTCCTTTAATCGCAGCATGGACGGTCCCTTTTATATTCGGATTATTCTCTGTCTATCTGTTCTTAAAAATACCCGAGTAATATCTTCAATATGTTATAATTCTCAAGAGGTTCATATTAACAGGCTGCTAAAAAACTAAGTTTTTGTGTCATTCCGAGGAGCCAAAGGCGACGAGGAATCTTAAAACTTATTGGATCATAACGGCTCTTAAGATTTCTCGTTTCACTCGAAATGACAAAAAAGAGACTTTTTCAGCAGCCTGTTAACCTTTATTCATAAGTTTTAGTGGGGATGCAGGGCGTAGTGTTTAAGCGGCTTTTTTGCCCGCAATTCAGACAGTTAATAATGAATCACCCTGTGGCAGAGACCGCAGGGTATCTATAAAATCTCCCCTCCCTTGAGGGGAGGGGACTAAGGGGAGGGTGAAAAAAAGAATTATCACCCCCACCTAACCTCCCCCCTCAAGGGGCATAGGTGTTACTAATT
>JBFMDL010000120.1:0-6578 GCA_040753635.1 Nitrospirota bacterium
TGAAGATCAAGCAATAAGGCATTATCATACTTGTCCAAAATAAAACTTTACAGAAGGCGGAATGCCTCGAAAACAGAATAAATCGACATGATTATTAAATGTCAGACCCCGACTTTGTTAAATAAACATATTAACGATAACTCTGTGTTTGTGTTATTTCGTAATTGTTTGTGGATTGATTTTCAGGGTGTCGTTATTCTGTTTCCTCAACATCCCGCCTTCTTATGTATATTTGAAATTATTTTGGACAGCAATGATGCATTATATTAGAGCAAAAATGATTATTACGGAAAAAATTTTTGAATTAAAATCAATCAGAGAGCCGAATAGTTGACATTACCCACTGCGCAGACACTCTGCGAATAAGCTCCGGCCAAATCTCCGGGGGTTCCTTGTCGAAGATACTCGCCATGTCAGCCTGTAAGACATGCCAGTCACCCCTGGATACTTCCATGTCGAGTTGCTGAGGTGCCCAGCCTGAATATCCTGCGTATATCTTAAAACGCTCTCCTGCAGCCGAATTATCAATCATTTTCTGAAGCAGTTTACGGCTTGAACTGGCGTATATATCTTTGAATATGTGAATAGACTCCTCAGGCTTATAAACGGATCTTATGAGCATAAACATTTGGCCCGTGTTTACTGGTCCCCCAAAGTATACGATATCCATACGTTGTTTCAATTTTCCTATATCAGGCAATACTTCAGAAAGTCTCACGCCTGTAGTACGATTGATTACCAGACCGACTGCGCCCTGCCTGCTGTACTCAACAAGCAGGATGACGGTTTCCGCAAATCTCGGGTCTTTCATATCCAGGCTGGCGATGAGAAACTTGCCCTTGGATAATAGTCCCTCTGTTTGAAACCGGGGCCGTAATTGGGGATCTAAAGGAGTTCGGCATTGGAAAAGATCAACTTCATGGCCTGAAGACGCTGAACAGACCGGGGACATATCTGATAATATGAAAAGAAGAGACAAGATCAGCATAAATGCCGAAGATGCAGGCAATTTTCTGATGCTGCTTTTTATATTTTTGCAGGTTATTGCTTCATGGCTGATTGAGAAAGACTTCGATATAATAGACTTGAACATATATATTATTATATCAGAACCAGCATATGATGATTTTCCCGAACTTCTGCCCGGTTCTGTCTTTACCCACCAGTTGCAAAACATGTTCCTGATATGGAAGGCAGATATGATGGAAAAGGGCTGCCATCAACACCTTACAAAATAAGTCTGAAGCGCCCGTGCAAAAAATCCGGTTCCCGGGTCGCAAATTTTTTTAAGCCAGAAGAGACTGTACAGGAACTGTTCGTATAAAATTGATATAACTAAGATTGCCTTTTATTGCTTCCTCTTTCAACCTGCCTGCAGGGATTTTATTTTTGATAATGTTGGTATATATGCCTGCATTGGTCACATCGCCGATAAATACGGCTCCAACAAGAACATCACCGTCGAATACAAGCTTCCTGTAACTTTCTAAACTGTCATCAACAATCACGTCAAAATCCCCGCCTTCCGGTTCGATGAGCCCGACCGAGATTAAAGGAATACCGAATATTTCGGTTGAGTTCATTACTCCGAGAAACCCTTTGTATTTAATATTCGCGCCGGACATATTTTTGCCTGCGAGACTTCCCATTTCCTGGGCGTTTGTCCACAATGCGCTTACCGATGGCATATCAGTGATCAAATCTTTGTATTCGACCACATCTCCGGCAGCGTATATATCCGGTATGCTCGTTTGAAGGTTTTCATTGATAATTATTCCTCTATTGGTTTTTATGCCGGACTTCTTAAAACTGTCCAAATTAGGTTTTGAGCCTGCTGCTATAATAATGATATCGGTTTTTATTGTTTCCCCTGATGAAAGGTTCACTGAGTTTAAAGCTTTATCCTTGAGCACTGCTTCCGAAACAGAATCATTTGTTATGACACATATTCCGGCGTCCTTTATCACATTTGATATAATCTGCGCGCCTCTCTTGTCCAGCCTCTGAAAGAGTATCTGTGAAAGCTGCTCGATTATCGTTAAGTTGAGCCCGAGATGCTTCAATGCAGTCGCAGCCTTTATTCCAACAAGACCTCCCCCAATAACTACGGCGTTCTTTTTGCCCGCCGAATATCTTTTTATTTTGAGAGCGTCATCCATTGTCCTGAGAGTAAAGACACCTTCGCCATTAATGCCCGGGATATCAGGAATTACAGGGCTGCTGCCTGTTGCTATGAGCAGTTTATCGAATGTGAGCTTTTCACCCGAGGAGAGCAGAACCTGTTTTCCTTTGACATCAATATCTGTGGCTTTATCATAAACTGCCTTAATATTGTATCTTTCCAGGGGATCTTCAGTGAAAGTTATGTCAATTTCATCTTTTTCTATAATAAGAGGTATCATCGGTCTGTAATACATCTTTGTTCTTTCCTCTGAAATCATGATTATCTCTGTGCCGGCGTCAAGGCCCCTTATCGCCTTTGCGGCTGAGATACCGGCAATGCTGCCGCCGATAATAACGTGACGCATTTATACCTCCCTCTTTGTCGCGGCAAGGATAAGACCGAGCCTTTTTTCCTTCGGCATATCGTCAATATCGACCAGTACCAGCGCACCTGTGGGGCATGCATTGACGCATGCAGGGATATCCAGCTTGTGACACCGGTCGCATTTTACTGCAATATGTTTTTCCTTATCCCTTGTTATGACACCAAAAGGACATACCATTATGCACGACCAGCAGCCTATGCAGCGCTCTTTTCTCCTTCTCACAAACCCCTTTTCATCCCTGTAAAGGCATCCGCTTATGCACGCATTGATGCACGGCGCATCCTCGCAGTGCCTGCATATGATCGGCATCCTGATCTCATGTGTAGCCTCAACAAACAACCTCTTCATCGGCGGAGGCGACTGAAGGACCGCTGAAAAAAGATTTTTGTCCTTTGAATGCTGTACAGCACATCCTATCTCGCAGCTCCTGCATCCCATGCATTTTTCCGGTTTAACGAATATCTGTTTCATCTCATGACCCCCTATGCAGAAAGCCCGAGGCCCCTGCGCCTCTCGCCTAAAACGGTAAGGAGTTTTCCGGCAGCTTCGACCGGGTCTGTTTCGACGATGAAATATCCACCGAAAAGGTCTTTTACGGCTGACGTCAATACTTCTGTCACCACCTTGCTGCCCAATACAGGAGGCACGATACCCAGGTGCGTGGGAAGTCCTGCTGCAACAGCCCAGGTGCCGATCGCAACTGCCTTTTCGGTTACAGGCTCGGGAGCTGAGGCGACGACCGGAAGCATGTTCAGGTCAACACCGAGTTTCTCAGCAACCGCCACCGCAACGTCAGATGCTCTTGTATTGTCGACGCAGGAACCCATGTGAAGAACAAGAGGAAGAGGGCCGCCGAGACCTGCTGCCTGCCCCACTGCTGTCAGAACAGCTTTCAGTCCCGGTCCAGCATATTTCTCCGTCGCATCGGGTGTCATGAACCCATGTCTTGCAAATGCGCCGGATGCACAGCCTGTTGCAAGAATCAAAACATTATTCTTTGCCAGTTCTTTTACCATTGCAGTATAGTTTGCATCCTGAGTGACTTTCACGGTATTGCAACCTGCAAAAAGGCAGATGCCGTAGATATTCCCTGCTACTATATTGTCTATTAAAGGTTTTAAGGGATCATTCTTGTCCACGAGCGAGAGCGCCGAGACAATCGCCTCAGCCGAGAAACCCGCGAAAGCAGTACTTGATGTATCAGGAATATTCACCTTGCCGGCGTCTCTTTTCCTGAATGCCTCGATGGCGGCCTCGATTATCTTCCGAGCGCTTTCCTTTGCATTCGATTCGTGGAATTCGATATGCGCTGCCTTGGGTATCTTTGCAATAGGCATGGTTGTTATCAACTGTGTATGATAGCATTCGGCAATACCTGAAAGTGAAGGCATTATGCACTGATAGTCGACGACCATCGCATCAAGAGCGCCGGTGAGTATCGCAGTCTCCTGTGAGACAGAACTCGTTGCCAGGGGTATCTTATGCCTCATCATTATCTCATTGCCTGTACAACATACACCCACCACATTGATCCCTTCGGATGCGCCGGCAGCCCTTGCCTTATCATTGAGCGCCTTTTCACCGGCTACCTGAACGACTATATCGCTTAAAAGCGGGTTGTGTCCGTGAAGGGCTATATTAACGGCATTTTTATTAAGGACACCGAGGTTGGCGCGTGTGACGACCGGTGCGGGCGTCCCGAACAATACATCGGCTATGTCTGTCGCCATATGGCAGGCTGCATAATCGGCAAGGGCGCATTTTATTGCGCCCAGCAGGATATTGACAGGGTCAGAATCTACGCCATAAGTTGTCCTGTGCATGGATTCTGATATTGCGCTGTCAATGCCGGTAGGAACAACGCCTAATTTCAGGAAAGTATCAACCCGGCCCTTTGTGACCGTAGTTGCAGCCCATGTCAGGGGCGATTCCTTTTCAGAGAAGTCATCAAGCGCCTTCCTGGCTACATCGGCTGCCACTTCCTTTATATCTCTATTATCTACTTTAATGCCTATCCTGGTCGCCACAGCCTTAAGCTTCGATTCATCTCTGATCGGATAGTCGGGCGCCTCGCCTATTGCAGATTTCAGAAGGGTATGTGCCATATGTTTGGCATGGCCGCCGTGAGAGGCTGTGCCTGCGGCAACAGCCCTCGATATCCCCCTTGCGACCATTATATCAGAGTTCGCCCCGCATACACCTGTCCTGGGACCGTCGTCAAAAGGGCTGATCCTGCAAGGACCCTGCATACAGTGCCTGCAGCAGAGACCTGTTTCACCGAAACCGCATTGGGGCATTTGAGCGGCATACCTGTCCCAGACCGTCTTAATCCCTGCTTTTTCAGCGTTATCAATTGCTGAAAGCGTAGCTTTATCAATGGACTTTTCCATCTTTTTACCTCCAGGCGTAATATTAAGAAAAATAAGGATTACAGAAATAAATATATTACATAACATGTGATAATTCAACATGAGAAAATAATCATCATATCAGCTGAAATTGCAGGTATTAAATATTGTGAATTCGATATTGAATATAAATAAGCAAGTTTCCAATGATATAATAAAAAGTCGAAATTACAAGAGGTGATATTCAATATGGGAACTTATATGTTAATTCTTTTAGCAGGGTATCTTTTTGTTCAGGGGATTGAATACTGGCTTAAGTTCATAAACCTAAGCCATATGAAGAAATACGGTAAAACCGTACCCCGGGGCTTTGAGGGATATATCGATGAGGAATTATTGAAAAAAACACATTCGTATACGCTGGAACACAGTTCGCTCTCATTCATGGAATCGATCTTCAGCAATGTGGTGCTGCTTGTTTTTCTCTTCGGCGGTCTTTTGGATGTCTATAATTCCTGGATCGCTTCACTGGACATGCCTTTTTTTGTTCAGGGCGCAATTTTCTTCCTTCTGCTCAGTTACGCCAGCACGGTTGTCTCAATACCTTTCAGCCTTTACAGCACGTTCAAAATAGAGAATAAATACGGTTTCAATACCATGACTGTTAAACTGTGGATTACAGATCTGATGAAATCCATTCTTATTTCGACAGTTTTAACGGGGTTGCTGCTGGTTGTAGGTCTGTGGATAATACAGGCAAGTCCGGATTACTGGTGGCTTTTTGTATGGGGGTTTTTTTTCATTTTCAGTATATTCATAATGTATATATCGCCGTATGTCATAGAGCCGCTATTTAATAAATTTACCCCTCTCGAAGGCGACGAACTCGAAGACAGGATTAGAGATATGATGAAAAAAGCCGGTATAAAGGTGAGCAGGATTTTCAAGATAGACGCCTCTAAGAGGAGTCATCATACAAATGCTTATTTTACCGGGATAGGGAAGGTAAAGAGGATCGTGCTTTATGACACGCTGATCAAAAAAATGGAGCTGGATGAAATACTCGCGGTCCTTGCGCACGAGGTAGGTCACTGGAAGAAAAAACATGTGCTAAAGCGGATTATACTGTTTGAGATGATGTCTTTGACAGGCGCCTATGCCGCATTTGAGACACTGAAGACAGATTTTTTCATAAATATTTTTGGGATATCAGAAGCCACAATCTTTGCAAAGCTTGTGATCCTGGGATTTATATTCAGCATAGTATCTTTCCCCTTTACGCCTTTTTTCAGTTACCTGTCCCGCAGGCATGAAAACGAGGCTGACAGGTTTGCTGTCGGACTGACGGCAGATCCTGAAAGCCTGGCGACCTCTCTTATTAAGCTCTCAAAAGATAACCTTTCCAATCTTCATCCGCATCCTTTCTATGCAAAATTCTATTATTCACACCCGCCGGTCGTTGAAAGGATAAAGAGTATCAGGGGAGATATATGAATCAATTAATGCAGAGCCAGGAACCATTCCCCCGAGCCTTCATCATAGTAAATAGTGTATATATACTAATTAGTGCATAAGTAAGGCGACATAGTGTATACTATCATGCATGAAAACAACGGATGGCAGGAAACTAAAGCATGATGTATTGGAGGCTATACGGATACGAGCGGTAAGACAGGTGGAA
>JBFMDL010000121.1:0-6282 GCA_040753635.1 Nitrospirota bacterium
TCCCATTTGATTTTTTGCCCATTGTCCGATATTCTTTCTTCATAGCGACTCCTTTAAATCTTGTTTTTCGGCAATTCAAGTTTAATTGAGTCGCTTCTCTTGTTCAACGAACTTTAGGACATGATCCAGGATTGCATCCCGTTCTGGAACTTAATGCCTTTGATACAAAATATGGGGCTTATGCAACATCGGCAGACATAGATGGAGACGGCTATGATGAGATAATTGTCTCACAGGGGCCAGACCCAAAAAATAGCGCAACATTACGGGCATTCAAGCGAAATGGGACATTCATAACAGAATATACAGCCTTTGATACAAAATACGGATTAACATTATCCTCAGGAGATATCGATGGGGACTGGAAGGATGAGCTTATTGTGGGAATGGGGCCTGATCCCAAAAACCCTGCAACATTAAAAATTCTGAAATATAACGGTGTGGGATTTGCAGAATTGCTGACACAAACAGTGTTAGATACAAAATACGGTATCAATACCGCTGTCGGGGACATAGATGGAGACGGTATTCCTGAAATAATAACAGCGCCAGGCCCTGGTCCGAATAATCCGTCAATAATCAGGATAATGAAGCAGGATGAACAAGGTCTTAGTGTGGTAAATACCTTTACAGCATTCAATGGCACATATGGAGCCAATATAGCAACTGGTGACATAGATGGAGATGGACTGGCTGAGATAATTGCAGGCACTGGTCCTGATCCTAAGAACCCGGCGACTGTCAGAGTATATAAAGCAGATGGATCTCTGATTATGGAACTGACGCCTTATGATGCCAAACATAGTTTTGGCGTAACATTGGCCTCTGCCGACTTTGATAATGACGGAATTGATGAGATAGTTACAGGGCTTGGGCCGGGGCCTCAAAATCCATCATGGGTGAAGATCTTTAAATCAGACGGCTCTGAAATTGATAGTTCCTTCGTTTATCCTGAAGATGTCGGATACGGCGTGAAGGTATTTTCAGGAAGAGTAGGGGAATAGGGGTAGGGCAGGCAGGATAAGCCTGCCCTACATTAGTTTTTCAGAAACTCACACTCTGCCTCTCAAGAAGCATCTGCCCCAGGAAAGAGCCCGGCTTGACCGAGGCATTTTTGATTAATTCAGCGCCTTCAAGGCCATATGGCTTAACACATGAAGCGCAGATATAAAAATTGACGTCAAAGTCTTCAGTAAGGGTCTTTAAAAGCTCATGGATTGGTGAAAAACCGTCCTTTTTCTGCCATGTAATGCATTCTGCAAAACCCTTTTTAGCGAGCATAACACCTTCATTAATAAGGAAAAAATCGAGTTCAATATCGAATGCCTTCATGTTTGCTGCGAGCTGAAGCGCCCCTGCTGCCTCATCAGGCCTGTCAAAGGAATGATTAACTATAAAGACAAATTTCTTCTTTTCCAATTGATTAACCTCCATATTTAGACTATTGTTAAAATATTATACCAGCAAAACAGTAAATAAGTCATTTAATCCTGAAACTTTAAATAAATTTGGCAATTATAAGGGGTAAGGCACTCAGACATAAGAAAATACTTGAATATTATTAAATATTTTTTTATTATTAAAAAAGCAGGAAGGATAATATGATAAAGGAGCGTGTCGAAGAGGTTCTGTTGAAGGTAAGGGCTGGACTGAAGTCCGAAGGCGGCGATATTGAGCTTGTTGATGTCAAAGACAATATAGTTTACGTAAAATTGAAGGGCGCATGCGGAACCTGTCCGATGTCTACACTGACAATGAAGAACTGGGTTGAAACAACCATAAAAAAAGAGATTCCTGAGGTCACAGCAGTTCAGGCTGTTTAGCGATAAGTAAACAGTATCTGGAGGCATTTATTGGGATTTATTAAGAAATTAAGATTTTGGGATAGAATCCTTGAATCTCTTTTTTTGACGAGCCTTCTTCTTTTTCCGGCACTTTCCCATGCATCAGAAAAGGTTGATATTACAGGTATCCGATACTGGTCTTATCCTGATTATACAAGGGTTGTTATAGACCTGTCCGGAAATACGGAGTTCGTAAAAAATCGACTGTCGAACCCGGACAGGCTTTACTTTGACATACAAAACAGTACAATCAAAAAAGACCTCCAGACCAATATCTCCATCGGCAACGGGATGCTGAGATCAGTCCGTGCCGGACAGTTTAACTCTGATACGGTCAGGGTTGTCCTTGATCTCGAAAAGATTAACAATTACAAAGTATTTACCCTTGAAGACCCTGTGAGGGTTATTGTCGACATTTACGGCACCGCGATTTTTTCATTAAAGAAAAGGATAGTAATCGACCCGGGCCATGGTGGACACGACCCGGGGGCTGTTGGTCCGAATAAGCTCTACGAAAAAGATGTCGTTCTTGACATTGCCCTTAAATTAAGAAAAATTTTATCCGAAAATCCTGATTATGAGATATTCCTTACAAGGGACAAAGATATATTTATTCCGCTTGAAGAAAGGACAGCGATAGCAAACAGCAAGAACGCCGACCTTTTTGTATCTGTTCATGCAAATGCAAGCCCCAGAAGAGATGCAAAAGGCATCGAAACATACCTTTTAAACTGGACTAACGACGAGGAGGCTATGAAGGTAGCGGCAAGGGAAAACCAGATATCCCTTAAAAAAATGAAGAAAATGCAGAAGGGAATGGACGCACTGGATATAATATTAAGTGATCTTTCAAGAGGCTACAAGCGGGATGAATCCATAAAACTTGCCAATTATGTTCAGCGATCAATGGTTTCCGAACTGGACAGGAATTATCGGCATATTGTTGATCTTGGAATAAAACAGGCCTTGTTCTATGTGCTTCTGGGAGCAGAAATGCCCTCTGTACTCGTAGAAGTTTCTTTTATAAGCAATCCATCTGAAGAAAAACTGCTTTCCAAAGATGACTACAGGAGCGATCTGGCAAGCTCAATCGCTTCAGGCATAAATAAATACATGTCCGGCTTGCCTGAAGGACAGACTATTGCAGGTATCGGTAAGACATTTGCTCCCTGAAATCAAGATCTTATCATATATAATTTTTGTAGTTTCCCTTTTCTTTTTAAGCAATCTAAAAGCCTATCTCTTTCTTTCCCTGATTTTATTCCTGTTACTGCTGAGAATTCCCCTTAAAAAAATAGTAGCAGGATGGATACCTATCAGTCTTTTCCTCGTTTTCACATTTATAAGCAATGTAATAAATCAACATGGAAAGATACTGGCAATAATCTGGACTGTTGTCATAACAGAAGACGGACTGATTATAGCCTCGGTAAGGACTCTCAGGATCCTCTTTATGATTATCGGAGCAAAAATATTGATGTACGGGACCGGGACTGAAGATATAGTGCATGCGCTTGGAAGATTGTTGGGTCCTCTCGAAAGACTCGGGATCCCGGTGAAGGATTTTTTCGATACTATGGGGCTTACACTGAAATGTTTCCCTGCATTAAAAGAAATGGCCGCGGAAACTTATATGGAGAAAATGAAAACGGAGAAAACAGGCGGGTTCTGGGACAGGGCAAAGATTGTATCGATGTTCCTGCTGCCGATGTTTATAAAAAGCATAAGGTCCCCCGAGGTCTTTTTTGATAAAAAGGATGTAAATGAGAAATAGTGTGGATATCCTTATTAAAGATGGTTTGATTTATGACGGAATATTATCCGAGCCGTTTGTTTCGAATATAGCCATATCCGGGGACAGGATACAGTTTATAGGCGATACCAGGGCGAAAAAGGCCGGTATTATTATAGAAGCAGAGGGCATGTCTGTTGCCCCGGGATTTATAGACACACATTCGCATTCAGATTTTACGATTTTGGCTGATCCTCGTGCTGAGGGGAAGCTATGTCAGGGTATTACTACGGAGATTAATGGGAACTGCGGCATGTCCGCAGCGCCTTTATATAATGATGTTACAGAAAGACGGGAAACTGACTTAAACGAATTGGATATAAAGGAGAGGTGGAATACCCTGGAGCAGTATTTCAGGATCATAGAAAAAAGGGGAACCGCAACTAATTTGGCAACACTTGCCGGTCATGGGAACATCAGGGGTTCTGTAATCGGCTATGACGATATACATCCTTCAGAAGAAGAATTGGCCCGGATGTCCTTGCTTCTGAGTGAAACTATAGATCACGGGGCAATAGGGCTTTCCACAGGCCTGATATATCCGCCGGGAATATTTTCCAGGACAGAAGAATTGATCTCGCTCTCAGATGCGCTAAGGAAGAATGGGCTGATATATACAAGTCATATGAGGAGCGAGGGCGATATGCTCCTTGAGGCTGTTCAGGAGGTTATAAGAATTGGTCAGAAATCCGGAGGTAAAGTTCACATATCACATATAAAGACCGCAGGAGAGAGGAACCGGGATAAGGCAGACAAAGTAATCGCAATTATGGATCACGCGCTGAGATCGGGCATTAAGCTCACCTGCGACCGTTATCCCTATACGGCGTCAAGCACGGACCTGGACTCGATAATGCCTTCATGGGTATTTGCAGGAGGCAATGATGAAGAACTGAGGCGCCTTGAGGATGCGGGTGCGAGGAAGAGAATAAAGGATGAGATGAAAGAAGAGGCTGTCTCTGAAGGTTACTGGAGAAAGGTGGTCATCTCTTCTGTTGTTTCCGAAAAAAACAGGTGGATGGAGGGAAGGACTGTGGCAGATGTAAGCAAAACCCTCGGAGAAAGTGAAATTGATGCTGTTTTCAGGATTCTTTTGGAGGAGAATTTAAGGGCAGGGGCGATATTCGAATCAATGTGCGAAGAAAACCTCAAAAAGTTCCTGTCCCTGCCTTTCTGCATGATAGGCTCGGACAGTTCCTCGAGGTGCTTTGATGGTCCTACAAAAAAAGGGAAACCCCATCCAAGGGGATTCGGCACATTCCCGAGGTTCTTTGGAAAATATGTAAGAGATAAAAATCTTATGCCGCTTTCAGACGCAATACATAAAGCCACTAAGCTCCCAGCGCAGACCTTCGGATTAAAAGGGCGGGGGGTCATAAAAGAAGGCATGTATGCAGACCTGGTGGTTTTTGACCCGAAAAAGATTATAGATAAGGCAACGTATGATGACCCTTTCCAGAGACCTGAAGGGATATACTATGTTATTGTCAACGGAGTCCCTGCTTTATGGGAGGGCGTTCCTACAGGAAATCTTGCAGGAAGGATTCTGAAGTAAAACTAATCAATTAAGACATTCGCAAGAAACAACTTTCCAAAATATAAATATCCTTTACAACTTAAAATTAACCTTACAGTTGCAAAAATTTCCCTAAAAAGGTCGGCAGCGCAGTGTCGATAGCCGTATTTCAAGATATTATGCCACAAATGACGAATTCACGAAGAGCGAATTTCTCCATAGATGTTATTGTCCCGAAAATACCCCTCTTTGGCAAAGTCGGAGACTCGACTCTACGAGAGGGGTTAGGGGAGATTTTATGAATCCATTTATCTTAAAATCCCCCTTCATCCCCCTTTTCCAAAGGGGGAATATTATATTTTCATGCTCCTTTGTGAGCCAATAGCTCATGTCGATTCCTTCAGGCCCCGAACAAGTCGGGGCAGGCTCCGCGCGCCTGTCTGCCGGCAGGCAGGTCAGGAATCCTTCTGAAGTCCCGGAAAGATTCCGGATTCATCCGCCTCAGGCGGACAAGAGCCGGAATGATAACATGAAAAAGTTGTGCACCCCCCTGAGAGCGTTAGCTATAAACTAACCTCTAAGGTTTAAAAGAGGGCGATAGTATAAACTATCCCCTAAATCTATAAGGAGGTGCACATATGAAGTATATGGGAATTGACCATCACATGCAATATGTAATTGCAACAACGATGGATCAACACGGAAGGAAGATAAGCAAGGACAGGGTTTCATCAGACAGGATGGCTTTAAGAGAGTATATCAAGAGGGCGACTGAGGATGGAGATTTAAAAGCAGTGATAGAAGCAAGTTATGGGTGGAGCTATTTTTATGATGAGCTAAAGGATTTGGTTTCAGAAATCAAGGTAGCGCATCCTCTAAAGACACGGGCAATAGCAGAAGCGAGGATAAAGACCGATTCTATAGACTCCGAGGTGCTTGCTCATTTATTAAGAGCTGATTTGATAGCAGAGGCATACGCCCCTGATTTTGAAACGAGAGACAAGAAGAACTTATTAAGATACAGGGCATCGCTGACGAAGATGAGGACAATGCTTAAGAACATAGCACATTCAGTATTGGCACGAAACCATATAGAAGAACCAGAATTCAGGAAACTTACAGATAAATTC
>JBFMDL010000122.1:0-6223 GCA_040753635.1 Nitrospirota bacterium
CAACGGCAAATCATACTTGTCCAAAATAAAACTTTACAGAAGGCGGAATGCCTCGAAAACAGAATAAATCGACATGATTATTAAATGTCAGACCCCGACTTTGTTAAATAAACGTATTAACGATAACCCTGTATTTGTGTTATTTTGTAATTGTTTGTGGATTGATTTCCAGGGTGTCGTTATTCTGTTTCCTCAACATCCCGCCTTCTTATGTATATTTGAAATTATTTTGGACAGCAATGACGGCAAATGATCTTTAATATTCCCTATGTTACAGCGAGTATGGCTTCTCTTATCACTTTAAGCATCTGTTCAAGGTTTTCAGGGCTTATACACAAAGGCGGCATTATCACCACAACATTTCCGAGCGGCCGGATGAAAACCCCGTTGTCCCTTGCATGATATGCAACCTTCCAGCCCATCTTCTCTTCCCATGCATATGGCTCTTTTGTATCCCTGTTCCTTACGATCTCCACACCGGCCATGAACCCCTTGTTTCTTGTGTTGCCGACATGGGATTCTTCCGACATTTTACTTAGCCATTCCTCAAGGATCTCTATCTTTGGCTGAAGGTTCTTCAGCGTCTCTTCTTTCTCGAATAATTCAAGGCATGCGATGGCTGCGGCGCATGCGAGCGGATTGCCGGTATAAGAGTGTCCGTGGAAAAAGGTTTTCAAATCCCCGAACTCGCCCAGGAACGCATTGTATATCTCTTCCGAGGCTACGGTCACGGCGAGAGGCAGATATCCGCCTGTAATGCCTTTGGACAAACACATGATATCGGGGATTACAAGTTCATGTGCGCATGCGAACATCTTCCCTGTGCGGCCGAATCCTGTTGCGACTTCATCAGCGATCATAAGGACATTATATTCAGAGCATAAATGCCTTATGCCTTTCAGATATCCCGGTGGTGAAACAATCATTCCGCCTGCTGCCTGGACCAGAGGCTCTATTATCAAGGCAGCTATTTCATCATGATGGGCCTTCAGTATCTCTTCGGTCTTTGGGAGGCAGAAAAGGCCGCAATCAGCATATTCTCTGCCGAATTCACACCTGTAGCAGTAAGGAGACGGGGCCCTGTATACCGAGAACAAAAGAGGTCTGAAGGCTTCGTGGAAAATTTCGACCCCTCCCGCACTCACGGCGCCGAGCGTATCTCCATGATATGCATTGTTAAGGGCCAGGAAACTGTTTTTACCCCCTGCCCCTTTATGTTTCCAGTATTGAAATGCCATTTTCAATGCAACCTCAACCGAAGTGGAACCGTTGTCGGAATAAAAAACCTTATCGAGTAACCGCTCCCGCGCCGTAAGGGAAGAGCTTATAAGGCCGGCAAGTTTTTCCGACAGCTTTATTGCGGGTATATTGCTTAATCCGAGCATTGTACCGTGGGAGATCCTGTCGATCTGTTCCTTTAAAGCTTCGTCAATCTCTTTTTTCCTGTGGCCGTGAATGTTGACCCATATTGATGAAACCCCGTCCAGATACCATCTTCCGTAAATGTCTTTGATAAAACAGTCTCTGCCCTCGGATATAATTATCGGCCTGTCTTTCTCCCATTCGCTCATCTGTGTAAAAGGATGCCATATATACTTTTTATCCGTCTCTTCAAGATGTCTGTTTTCGTCAAGCATGCCCATAGTTTATGAATTCTTTAAAACTTTCCGGTTCTTAAAACCTGGCTTGATACTGAAAAAACACAATGACGACTCCTTAAAGAATTAATCCTCATCAAGACATCCCGAAAAGGATGATACAGGACTGTCCTGATGCCGTTGATTGTCAAGCCTGACATATATGACTTCCGCCTGTTCTTTACTCCTGTTTATTCTTATGCAGAATATATACTATCAAACCCGGGAGGCTGCCTACAAATATTGATAGAAACCATGCAATCGAGATCGATGTTGCCAATTCCGGTTCTATGCCGATGAGGCCGAGCAATAACACAAAAGAACCCTCCCTCAAACCAAGCCCTGAGATAGAAATGGGCAGCGTAGTGATCGTTATTATTATCGGCAGGAAGACAAAAAACAGAAGCAGCGGGATATCTGCGCCCACTCCGGCCGCAAGGATGATGACTTTCGAAAAATTCAGAAATTGTATGACTAAAGACGTCAACAGAGTCTTTATAATAATTTCCTTCCTGGTCCATAAAAGACTGAAGTAGTCATAAAACTCTGAAATTACACTCAGTCTTTTGCCGATCTTGAGGCCAAAAAAGAGAAAACTGCCTGTGACAAAAGCGATAAATATAAGAGGCATAACCCATTTATAAGGCGAACCGCCAAAATAATCAGAAACAAAAGGCAAGGCTGAAATGCCTATGATCATCAGGCTCAGATATCCCATATATCTGTCCATGAAGATAGATGCAAGGGTAAGACTTAACTTTTTTGCATCCTTGTTCAGATAATACGCCTTCACCACGTCTCCGCCTATCAGTCCCGGCAGAAAGGTGCTGAAAAAGGCGCCTATCATATACAGCGAGAACAGTCTCCTGACCCTGAATCTTTCGGGGAGCAGCATTTTCCATCTGAACGACGACGCCAGTTGTGACAGTATATACAGGCTGATCGCCGCTAAGAAATAAAATATGTTGGTATTCCTGAGAATATAAAAAGTATGCCTTATATCGGTCTTCGAAAAGATAATGTAGAGCGATATCGCGCTTATCGACGACTTAAGGATAAAGATCAGTATCTTATTTGTTCGCAGGGCCAATTACTTTCTTGATAACGTATATAGGTTTTTTCTGTGTTTCATGGTATACGCGGACCATCATTTCACCCAGGAGTCCCATGCCTATAAACTGTATCCCGACAATAA
The DNA here is from genome assembly GCA_040753635.1 of Nitrospirota bacterium. Classification (GTDB taxonomy): domain Bacteria; phylum Nitrospirota; class Thermodesulfovibrionia; order Thermodesulfovibrionales; family UBA6898; genus JBFMDL01. The sequence goes on from JBFMDL010000122.1 coordinate 2,833, forward strand.
TCAGAAGAACCCCGAGCATCAGAAGCGGCCTTCCCCCTATGTCTTTGCCGGAAATTATCTTCTCGAGGCTCAGGTAAAGGGATATCATAAATCCGAGTACACCGCTTGCAAGCCCTATCGGACCGAAAAACTGCAATGGCTTGGTAGAGAAACTCTGAAGAAATTTAACCGTTATTAAATCAAGTACGACCTTCATCGTCCTTGATATTCCGTATTTTGATTTTCCTCTCTGACGCGGGTGGTGGACTGTCTCCACCTCGGCAATCCTCACCCCGTACCAGCTTGCGACCGCCGGGATAAACCTGTGCATTTCCCCGTAAAGCTTCAGATTTTTAATTACGTCTCTCCTGTAGGCCTTCAAAGAGCATCCGTAATCATGAAGGTTGACACCGGTTACTTTGCTTATAAGCCAGTTTGCGATTATGGACGGAAGTCTTCTCGAAATAAACGGGTCTTTTCTCTTCCTCCTCCATCCGCTCACAAGATCATTATCCTTCATCAGCGCAAGCAGCTTGGGGATATCATCCGGGTCGTTCTGGAGGTCGCCGTCCATTGTAACGATGACGTCGCCCCTGGAATAATCGAACCCGGCCGCGAAAGCCGCAGTCTGGCCGAAGTTTCTCCTGAGGCTTAGTATGATAACCTTTCCGTCTTCTGACTGTATTTTCTGAAGAAACGGGAGCGTGCTGTCAGTGCTTCCGTCATCAACAAAAATAATTTCGTATTCATCTCCGAGAGAATCGAGCGCTCTCTTCAATCTGCCGTGCAATTCCCGCACATTTTCCTCTTCGTTATAAAGAGGTACCACAACCGAAACCGTCATCAAAAACTCTCCGGAGATCTGAATTCAACTGCTCTGAAATCATAACACTTAAATATCGTAAATTTCACCTTTTTGTTCTGTTTTTTCCCTGTTGTAATCACTTCCTTTTCATATCTTCCGAATGCCTTACCCAACTCTTCAGGCATGTTTCTTTCCTTTGTTGTCACATAAATCGCATTATATCCGGTAAATTTTTCAAAACCAGGCCACAGGTCGTACTGGTTCATTCTCCTTCCGAGATTAACGCAATATGTGACAGGATTGCCCTTTATGTAGAATGCAAGCTCGCTCGAAACCTGATATTTGTCGGAAAAGATGAAGACAGGACCGGACAAAGACATTTCTTCATAGATACGGCCCGCTTCTGTCCCGAGTTCTTTCCAGCCGACAAGCCTTATTGTCGGGTCTTTTCCCTCGGAAAGATTCAGCATTGAAGGGAAATGGGCAAGGGCGGTAACGGTAAAGGCCAATAAAATTCCGGAGACCGTCAGGATCTTCATCACTTTTTTCGATAATGCGATATCCTTAATATAGCAGGCGGAGAATGCTATAAAACCGGTTGCATACCCTGTCAATGCCCAGTTTGCCTGGACTTTCCCCTGCAGGCTTTTTAAAACAAAGAAGGCTATGGTAGGGACAGCGAACCAGAATAAAAACGAGCCTTCGAGGTTCTTCCTTAATTTCCATAAAGCAATCAAGATCAATATAAACAGCACTGGGGTGACAACGCCTGCCTGCGATCCGAGAAACTCAAAAAAACTTCTCAAAGATATCTTCAGTCCCTCAGACAGATGGGCCTGGCCTGCGGTATGTTTGAATGTAACCCACCCTTGAATGTAGTTCCATGCGATCACAGGACTGAAAACTATCATGCTGATGATAAAAGATATATACGGCCATTTTGAGGCCAGGATCTTTCTTGCATCTTTATAAAACAGCAGGAACAGGAATCCTGAAATATAGAAGAAGGCCATTGTATATTTTGTCAGCAGTCCGAGCCCGGCAGAGATACCGAGCATAACCCAGTAAAATCCGGATAATCTGCCTGATGTGTCCGACATCTGGAGCGTAACAGCCTTGTGGGATAAGAACAGTGAAAGTATCCAGAAGAAAATAAACGGTGAATCTATGGTCAGAAGGACCCCGTATGCAGAATAAAGGGGCACTATCTGGATTAACAAGGCGGATGCAAAGCCTGTTTTTTCATCATACAGATCTGTTGCCAGTCTGTAAAGGATAAGGCTGCTTAATGCAGAGAAAGCGACTGCGAGTATCCTGATCCCGAATACATTATTCCCGAAGACCGATGTCCCCGCGTATATCAGGTAAGCTATCACAGGACCTTTGGAATAATAGCTCCAGTCAAGCCGCCTTGACCATTCCCAGTAGTGAGCCTCATCAGGGCTCAGGTCAAAAGGGCCTGTCTGGATATAATAAACCCGGAAAAGACTGATTAACAGGATGCAAAACAATAACGCATTCCAATAAGATTTTTTTTCGTATATCGAGGTCGCCCACTTATAAAGATAGACGGATGCGCATGATGAACAGATACCGAGAAAGGCGCCTGCAAGAACATCAAAGGGATAATGCACGCCGACATAGACTCTTGATAAGCCGACTAATGACGCAAAAAAGATTAAAATATAACTCGCCATATTTTTGCGCAGGAACCAGAATGTCATAGCAAATGCAAAGGCATTGGATGCGTGGTTCGAAGGCATCGAAAAAGAACGGCCGCAGCCGACAAGCAGGTTTATATTTTCGAGCGTATTACAGGGCCTCTGTCTTTCAAATATGTCCTTCAGGACATGTCCCGAACCATCTGCCAGTGCAACGGAGAAAAGTGAAATGCCCAGAAGAACCAATATCTTCTTTCTTTCTTTCAAAAAACTCCACAATACAAGCGGGGAAAAGAAGATCACGGCATTTTTTGTTACGAAAGGCATCAATAGGTCAAAAAAATTGTTCCGGAGGCCCTTATTTATAAAAAAAAATAACGAAGTATCTATTTCAGGAAGGTTCATTAAGTATGTCTCTTACTTTTCCCCTCAATTCATCTATTCTGAAAGGCTTCTGGATGAAATAATCGGATCTGCTCTCGTTCAGGGAACCGCTCATCTTGAGTATTTTAATGGAAGGCGATGTGCTCCTTGCCATTTTTATTATGTCTTCAAAAGAAGCTTCTTCCATATTCAGGTCTGTTATAAGCAAATCAAAAGGCGCATTGCTGAGGGCCGAATCAAGCTCCTTCATGTTACTGGCCTTACTGACAATATATCCTACCTTCGAAAGGGCCCTTTCGACTGCTGTCAGAATAAGCGGTTCGTCATCGATAACAAGGATTTTCCCGGACATTTCGGTATAATTTAACACTTTTGTCAACAGTTAGACAACCAGGGTTCGAAGATGAAAAGTCTTTAAAAATGCTTTGCCTGTCCTACTTGTCCAAAATAAAACTTTACAGAAGGCGGAATGCCTCGAAAACAGAATAAATCGACATGATTATTAAATGTCAGACCCCGACTTTGTTAAATAAACGTATTAACGATAACTCTGTATTTGTGT
>JBFMDL010000123.1:0-5687 GCA_040753635.1 Nitrospirota bacterium
CGGCCTCGCCGCCTCAGTGATACCCTTTCTCATAGGTGGTGTCTCCTCCTTTTGTTGATTTCCAGTTCAACAACATATTAGGATACACCGCCTTTTATCTATTTACACACTTTTTGATTATATCCCTCAGAATAATACAGAATTGTTAATCGGCCTTGCATAAGGAGCAGGTGAAAGTCCCGATGGATAAGATTGAAAGATTCAAGGGGAGCATCTTAGGCCTGGCGCTCGGCGATTCAGCAGGCGCGCCTTTTGAAGGAAGTTGTCATGCCTTAAGAGACGACTTTGAGAAATACCTGCCCGGCGTTCTCAGGTATACAGATGATACGGAGATGGCGATCGGTGTCGCAGAATCCCTGGCAGCGTCAGGAGGTTTAAAACCGGATGACATGGCTGCGAGGTTTGCAGGTAATTATAATCCGTTCAGAGGCTATGGACCTGCCACTGCAGCGATCCTTAATATGATTCAGAGCGGGGTGCGCTGGAGTGAAGCTAATACCAGGGTTTTCAGGGAAGGGTCATTTGGAAACGGAGCAGCCATGAGAGCGGCACCGTTAGGGCTCTTTTATCATGACGACAGAGAAAGTCTCAGGGAAGCGGTTGAAGTCGCAAGTTCCATAACCCATAGCCACCCCCTGGGTAAAGAGGGCGCGGTGATTCTTGCCTATGCTGTCTCGATAATAATAGAGTCAAACGGCGAATTTAAGAAGAACCGGTTTCTTGACAGGATAATAGAATTCACTGTTTCAAATGAATATGCGGAGAAACTTGATTCTGTAAAAGATCTCCTCACGCGTGACAGCTTTGAAGATGTAATAAAAATGCTTGGCAATAGTGTGCTTGCGCTTGAGTCTGTCCCCACATCTGTCTATGCCTTTTTAAAATATGGCGAAGATTTTAAAAAGACTATAGGATTCTGCATCTCTCTCGGCGGCGATACCGATACTATCGGAGCAATGGCCGGGGCATTGAGCGGATGTCTCATCGGCGCATTGTCCCTGCCTGAGGAGTGGCTTTTAAGACTGGAAGATACTGAAAAGGGAAGACGGTATATCTCGAGAATTTCAGAAAGACTATATGAGGTTTATAAGTCTCTTAAAGAAGGTTGACCCAAACGTTGCATAAAAGGAAGGCAGATGCGATCTAAAAGTTCTGCAAATCAACAGTATTTAATTGTTATTCACATGAATGCAGACTTAACTAAAAGTGCATTTTACAGAGAGGCCGGCTGGCCCCGCTTGAGAGCTATAAGGTGTTGATGGCAGCCCTTTTCCATCACATCTGCCTTCCATATCAGGAACATGTTTTGCAACTGGTGGGTTGATTAATCCTAAAGATGCGATCCGCATCAGTTGATCAGGATTTCTGTGTTGATAACGGGGAATGAAAATACCATCGGATCAGTCTGTTTTCAGGCCATATCGCCTTATAAGCATAAGGTCGTCTTCGAATTTTCTTCCGGGAGTCGTAAGGTAGTTGCCGACCAGAAGGCCGTCTGCGCCCGCAAAAAAGACAAATGAGTTGAATTCCCCGAGTATCTGCATCCTGCCTCCGCATACCCTGATCTCCTTTTCGGGAAGGATAAATCTGTAAAGGCTGATTATTTTCAATGCCTCAATGGGATCAAGGGGCTTCTGCAAGCCATGCCTCGTCCCTTTTATCGGAGTAAGAAAATTTACCGGAATGGAATCAGGCCCGATTTCCTTAAGAGCAAATGCCATGTCGATCCTGTCTTCCCATGTTTCACCGAGTCCGAATATGCCGCCTGAACATAAGGAAAGGCCGGCAGATTTTACCCCGAGCATGGTTTGAATCTTGTCCTGGTAAGTGTGAGTGGTGCATATCTCCGAAAAGAACCTTTCAGAAGTCTCAAGGTTGTGGTGGTATCTTTCAAGCCCCGCCTCTTTAAGCGGAAGAAGCTCTTCTTCGGACAAGAGCCCTAATGTCGCACAAGGGAGCAGTCCCAGCGACCTGACCCCGGCGATCATCTCGGCTATCTTCACAAGATCTGTTTTTGATGCCTTCTTACCGCTGGTTACGATGCAGAATCGTTTTGCTCCTCCCTGTTTAGCCTCCTGAGCTTTTTCTGAAATGATGTTCTTTCCGACAAGAGAATAAGTCTTTATCTCAGCATGACTCCTCGAAGACTGTGCACAGTAGCTGCAATCCTCGGGACACGCGCCTGATTTTGCGTTGATAATTGCACACAGATCAACCCTTTCTTTTCTGAAATGATTCCTTATCCTGTTTGCAGAGCAGAACAGGTCGAAGACCTCATTTGATGAAACTTTTGAAATAAATGATGCATCATCAACAGATATGCCTTCGCCGGACAAAATTTTATTTTCGAGATCCCTGATCATTTAAATATTCTTACTGAAAGGCGGATGAATGTCAACATCATTGCGGAAAGCGGTTTACGATTATTTCTTAGATTTAATACGGCTGATCAGTTCTTCTTTCGTGAAAACGCCTTTTTCAACAAGTAAATCAACAATGCTTTCAATAACGATTTTTTGCGATATCTCTTTTTTGGGCGCCGTGTCTTTTTGCGCCGGGTTCATTGCCGCCGTGTTTGTTTTTATTGTATCAGTGCGGGGTTCGATGGGCATCTCACCGAGTATTTTTTCCTTCAGTTTTTCTTTATTTATGCGGAACATCTTCCCTTCGCCAAGCCCCCCTTCATAATGGGTCTCAATGGCTCTTTGAATATCTGATTCCAGCGCAAGGCGGGGTTTTATCCTGACACCGAGCATAAAGCCGATGTCATCCAGCATCTTTAAATCTGTCGGGTCTGCTGTGGCTATCATGAGGGATTTGCCTTCTAATTTTATAGGGAAAATGCCGAACTTTTTTGCTATATCAACATTGACCATTTTCAGGACTTCATCCGAGGGTTTCTCAATATTATCAAGAGAGATACAGGAAAGACCGAGCTGTCTCTCTATTACAGAGACCAGGTCCTGCTCCGTCACAAACCCTTTCATTATTACAATTGTGCCGAGTCTTCCTCCCCATTCACCCTGGTACGAAAGAGCGGACTTCAACTGCATTTCATCAATAAGCCCCGCTTCAAGCAGCAGTTCGCCGAGTTTCTTCCTTTTTTTTTCCATGATAAGCGCTCCTTACCTCTCTTCTAAAACAGCCACTCTGTTAATATTTTACTTCGAATCCTTTATATTCTCCGGAAGATTCTTCCCATTTTAAATCAATATCACTGACATATGCTCCGGGGGGACCTTTTCTGCATTCATTAATCGCAGTCTCGACAAGATCTCTATCGCCTTCGAACACAGCTTCAACACGGCCGTCATATAGATTTTTAACCCAGCCATTAAGGCCTAATCTCATTGCAACTTCCCTGGTAAAAGCTCTGTAAAAAACGCCCTGAACCCTCCCGTCGATAAACAGATGAGCCCTTGCGGTTTTCATGCAGGATATTATATCAGAAAAAAGTAACTCTGAATAAAAAATACTTGAAAAAGTCTCTGGAATGCTTGGCAATTAAAGAAGGGATTGGCAATAAATTTCAATCCAGCCGCACAAAACCGACATCACTTTCTTAAACTCAGCTCCAACAGTTAGAGACACCATCACAATCACAGCCACTGTCAAAAATACCGGCCTTTCACAGGCGGAAAATGTAGTGGTTCAGTTTTATGATGGAGACCAAAATGCCAATGGTTCATTAATTGGCGAATCGACTCTTGCCGCAATCCCTGCATTCAGCAGTACCCCTGCTTCAATCACATGAAATCCCCTCTGAAAAGAATTCTTTTTGCATTTATATTGAAAACAATCAATGGGTATGTTAAATTTAAACCATGAAAGTACACGCCACCATAGATTTACCAAATGACCTTTATCAATCGCTTTCCGCCTTTGGGCTTACAAAAGAGAAGATAGCATCTGAATCTCGAAAGCTTCTATCAGTAAAATTATTCAAGGAAAAACTCCTTTCTTTTGGCAAAGCTGCCTCGTTGTCGGGTCTGAGCAAATGGGAATTTGTTGACCTGTTAGGAGAAAGCGGAGTCCCTGTAATCACATATGATAAAGACGAGCTGAAAAGGGAAATAAAAACCGCTGAAAGGCTTTCCAAGAGGCTTCGGGGTTGATCGTTGTAAGCAATTCAACCATCCTTATCGGTCTTGCCAGAATCAATAAACTCGAACTGCTAAAAAAACTTTTTTCAAAAGTTTACATTCCGGAAGCTGTTTTTAAGGAGCTGACACAAACAGAAAAATCCGGCGCATCTGATATTAAAAATGCGGCCTACCTTGATAGAAGATCGCCAAAAGACGAAAAAGAGGTGTCGCTCCTGCTTGGGAATCTTGACAGAGGCGAGGCAGAGGTTCTTGCTCTTTCAAAAGAACTTAATGCTGATTTGGTGCTCGTTGATGAAGAGAAGGCGCGAAAAGTCGTTGTTTTTGCCGGCTTTGAAGTTATGGGTTTAATGGGTGTGCTTCTTATGGCAAAGAGGCAGGGGTTTTTAAAAAAGATTAAGCCCTTAATCGAGGAGCTAAAGAAAAAGAAGTTCAGAGTCGCAGATGATATAGTTGCAGAGATTTTAAAGTCTGCCGGGGAATAGCAGCAAACATAATTGTTTACCTCCTTATTTAAAAATATAATAGCAGAGGGCAAGCTCTTTATACAACGAGGCAAGGAATGCACGCGAGAAGCTCTATTAATAAGCGTAAATCACGCAGTATAGGGGTTGTGCGCTTGGATGGGTGGAAATCGGGATTATCGAAACTGCATAAAAGAGAAATAAAAAAAATATTGGGAATTTATGGCAAAGGGCATGAAGTTTGATCGAGACACAATTGGTCATGATTTGCGTATAATACCTCAAACCCGAAAACGGAGACTAAATGGTCGGATTTAGCCGTTTGATGAGAATCTTAAACGTCATCACACTCGTCTTTTTTTCTTGGACGTTCTGCCTTTTTGATTTAACGTATGCGATTCAGGAAAGTGAAAAGTCAAAAGTACAAAGTGAAAAGTCATCCGCCCCGGCAGACCAGCTTAAAGCTGATAAGTGATATGCCCCCGTTTTTTGGAACGGGATAAATAAAAGCAAAGGTATTTTTAGGACAATAACTGCAAGAGATATGACCGAAAGGGAAAAATCTCTGTATAAAAGGAGATTAGGACAATGAAAAAGATACCAAAGTTCAAATCAGAAAAAGAAGAAGCTGATTTTTGGGAAACGCATGATAGTACTGACTATTTGTCAGAGACAAAAGAGGTAAAAGTAAAATTTAAACGACCCCAGAAAAAACTGGTCTCACTAAGGCTCGATGAAAAGACAATCAGACAATTGAAGAAGATAGCCAATAGTAAAGGGATAGGTTATCTCGAACTTGTAAGGATGTGGGTTCTTGAGAACCTGAGCAAGACCAAAGCCGCCTGATCCAAAAAATCCTTGATAAAGGACGGGGGGGGGATAATGTATAATGTGTAGCAAATCTCTCTGTCCGGAGGGTGATCGATGGATCTCGCACATAGCCGCAGATTAAAGACAATCTCAGTAATAGTTCTCGCCTTTTTTACATGGACGTTTGGGGGAGTGTTTGATATCGCGTATGCGATAAAGAATAGCGAACAGCAATCAGCTAACAGCAAGCAGTCAGGCAAAAGCAGTCAGCAATCGGCTGTCAGCGGTCAGTCTTCATTGCCAAAACCAC
>JBFMDL010000124.1:0-5604 GCA_040753635.1 Nitrospirota bacterium
AAATAAACGTATTAACGATAACTCTGTATTTGTGTTATTTTGTAATTGTTTGTGGATTGATTTTCAGGGTGTCGTTATTCTGTTTCCTCAACATCCCGCCTTCTTATGTATATTTGAAATTATTTTGAACAGCAATGCTGAAATATATTAGTTAAATTAATGAATCTATAATACATATTGTAAAATGTCAAATTATGGTTATTATATTAACTAAACAGATAATCAGGGGAGAAGATGACCTTCAGATGTGAGAACATGAAAGGCTGTTCAATGTATAATTTCATTACGACCTCAGTAAGGATAATCCAGCTGCAACCTTTTTTAAATAAATACTGTTTAAATCCTGAAAACTATAAAGATTGCGCAAGATACAAACTTAAGAAAAAAGGTGAGGAACCGCCGGCCAATCTCCTTCCCAACGGCGAGTTGTTGAGGGCTTAGGATTCTTCCTTCCTTAAACTCTCCATGTATTCTTCCCATTCAATAGGGAGCATATGTTTTTTCCTGCTATTGCATTCTTTGCAGGCAGGCACTATATTGCCTTTTGTAGACTTCCCTCCCCTTATTAAAGGCACTATATGATCCATGGTAAGTTCTTTTTTCGTAAATTTTCTTTTGCAGAAATAACACATCCCCTCTGAAAGTTTCCTCTTCCACCACTGTGTTTTTCTGATCTCTCGCGCCCTGGCACGCTCTTTTTTTATTGCATCCTCTGTTATATCTGTTATAAAGAAATCCATAAACTATTTAATACTGCTCCATAACACGCTCTGGTTTCTTCCGTTGTGCTTTGCGTGATAAAGCGCCTGGTCGGCCTTTTCAATGAGTTCCTCTTTGCTCCGGGCATCAGAAGGTGAAGTCGCAATCCCGATGCTTAGAGTAACATTGAATGATCTGCCGTCCGAAGTAAAAGACGTACTCATGACAGCTTTTCTCAGTCTTTCCGCAATCCTCTTCGCTCCTTCGCTGTCAGTGCCCGGCAGGATGGCGGCAAACTCTTCACCGCCGTATCTTGCAGGGATATCTATGTCCCTTATTGTCTCGCGTAAGACCTTGGCAATATCTCCAAGCACAAGATCCCCGACAGGATGTCCATATGTATCGTTGATTCTTTTGAAATAGTCTATGTCTGTCAAAAGCAAGGAGGTTGGTCCGGAAAACCTGTTAAGTCTTTTCAGTTCCTCTGATAATTTCTCCTGAAAAAGCCTGTGATTGAAAAGTCCGGTCAGGCCGTCTGTAGTCGCCATTTTCTCTATTTCAGCATGCAGTTTTGCGTTTGCGATCGAAGTCGATGCCTGGTTGCACAATACCTTCAGAAGCTCAAGCTGGAAAGCATCAAGGAATTCTTTTTGCCGGGAAAGCATCACAAGTATACAGAGCGCATTATTTTCGTAAAAGATCGGCAGGGCAATAATAGAATGAACGTTCTCTGTTTTGAACGGCAATATCGGGATACGGTAACTCTTTATGTCAGAGATATATAAAGGCTGTTTGTTTTCGACCGCCATATTCAATAACGTTCCTTTCAGGTCGAAAAGCTTATTGTTTTCTTCAATTGCGCCGGCATGATGGATCAATTCAAAGTCTTTCCCCCGCGAAATAAAACAAAAGACATCGGATGACGCAAATTTCCCGGCCCCTTCGCAGAGTCTCTCGACAATCACATCAATATTAAGCGAAGCAACAAGCTTGGAACTCTCCTCATGCAGTATCTTCAGTCCGTTGAAATTGCGCTTAAACCTGGGATATATCCTTTCCCTTTCGAGAATCCTGACAAGATGCCCGGCAAACATCTGAACTATACTTTTGTCCGGCTCGCTGAATGCCTGGAATCTTGGGCTGTCGACTGTCAGAACGCCGACAGGGGTAGAGCCGTCCATTACAGGGACAGCGATTACAGATGATATTTTCCCATTTTTTATGTAGCCCGCATCCATTCTTTTTTCATCCGGATCCGCAGTAAAAAAAGGCTTTTTGTCCTTCATGCACATCATGATTAAACCCTTGCCTGTGATGATTATATCCCCTTTTTCATCTGTAGAACATCTCAACGCAACACTGTCGCTTTGGGGAGTGAAAAAATTTGCGGAATCGGCAAAAACCGTCTGTTTCAATGTTATCAGCAGTTCCCTGATCTCCTCATCTGTCTTCAGCATCGATGCGAAGTAATGTGAGATGACCTTGTCATCGCTTAGAGATTCCATCCCGGTTTCCTGCGATATATCCCTGGCATTTTCCTTTATGACTCTTAATGAGGAAACCGCTTTTTCTTTTTCTTTTTTGAGACTGGTGAATATGACAGAAGAGATAACAGCGGTTAGTATCAGAAAAGCTGAAAATGCGGTCTCTTCAACAAGATTTTCCATTGAAATGAAGGTCTGGAGTTCAAGAAACGGAATAAGAAGTGACAGCGGTATAATGGTCCCAAGGCTGTAAAAGGCTGTCATTGAAATTACAAATGGGAAATAAGCCAGCTTCAGCCAGTAAAGTTTCATCGCATGGATTATGCCGGCGTTGATTAAAGCAAGGGAAAAAAGAAACTCAATGGAGAATTCCCTTCTCTTATGCGTGAAATGCAAAAGGGAATATGTTAAAACTGTTGACGCACCAAGGAAGAACCACGGTAAAGTCTTCTTTACAGGGAGATCTATGAGCAACCCCAGCCATGTGGAAACAATTAAAAAAAGCGGGATACTTCTTTTTATCCAGAAGCCCTGCCCCTTTTTATCTCCTCTTCCCTGAAAAACTTCTTGTAAAGGATTTCCCATTCAGGACTTCCTTCTATCAGCTTCTTTGAGAATGATTGGAGTTTTCTCCTGACAATTTGATCTATATCCTCCCCGACCTTAAGCTCAGAGATTATAGCACGTTTTATCTCGCGTCTTATCGCGCCTTCTTCTTCAATCAATTCTACCAGATTTTTATCGATAAGGTTTTTCAGAAGCACATGGCTGATGTGTGAAATCTTATCTTCGGAGAGCATCATAGTACAAGGTTTCTCTCTTTTACAAGCTTCTGTTTCGTCATCTCGAACAGTTTTCTGTAATCAATCCTTCCGCGTTCGATATCAGACTCATGTTTTTTTAGAAGTCCTCTTACCTCTTCGTTCAATCTGTCTTCGACCATAAGTTCTTCAGTAATTATCTCTTCAATATTTGATATGAATTTATCAATGGGAATTGTCGGCCTGAGCAGCTCTTTAGACATGATATTTTCAGCTATTTTTTTTGCCATTAGAGGCACCCAAGACTTGGGGATTCTCATATCATTTCTCTACGAATGATAGCAGCGCTATATTCCTTGCCCTCATTACTGCTTCGTTCAAATCCCTCTGGTGTTTTGCGCATGTGCCTGTCATTCTCCGTGAAAGTATCTTGCCTCTTTCAGTCAGATAGCTCCTTAGTGTTTTAACATCCTTATAGTCTAAGAACTCCACTTTTTCAGAGCAAAATTTACAGAATTTCCTTCTCTGAAACCTCTTCTGTTGTAATGCCATTGATCCTCCGTTTAATTTATTATATCGCTTTAAAGGTTAAAATGGTTCAAGGTCGGTGGTTTCCTCCGGCGGAGTCAACTCGCTTTCGCCTGAATTATCCTGAGTGGTTCCCTTCTTTGCAGAAAGGAACTTGACCGACTGCGCAACGATTTCAAACTTGCTCCTCTGCTGGCCTTCTGATTCCCATCGCCTTTCCTGAAGCCTGCCTTCGACAAGGGCGGAACTCCCCTTGTTCAGATACTGGCTGCATGACTCCGCCTGTTTGCCGAAAACCACTATGTCTATAAAAGTCGTCTCCTGCTTCATATCATCGCCCTGTTTGTACCTGTAGTTTACAGCAAGCCGGAATGATGAAACAGGAGTTCCCTGAGGCGTATATCTCAATTCAGGGTCTTTTGTAAGGTTCCCGATCAGTATTACCTTGTTGTACATTTAGACCTCGCTTTTTGGTTGTTCGGTTGCGGCAGCCTGGGCGGTTTCAAGCTGACTGACCTGCCTGGAGCCCAGTTTTATGACCATAAATTTTATAACAGGATCAAAAACCTTGTAAAACTCCTCAAGTTTTTTGATCGTCGCAGGCGGCGTCTTGAATATCAGGAGTGCATAGAACCCCTTGTTCTGCTTCTTGATCTCATACGCAAGTTTTCTTCTTCCCCATGTGTCGGTTTTGAGGACCTCTCCGCCTGAGTTAACTACAATATCCTTGATCTTAGATACAGCTTCATTGATTTCTTCATCAGGCAGTGATGCGTTCAGGATGACAATGTTTTCGTAGATGTTCATTACAAACACCTCCTTATGGATTTTCCTCCGCTGTTGCGGGTTTTAAAGCCCTTCCCAAAGGAAAGAGCAAGGAGAAGTAATTTATAACATATATTATACCTATACGTCAACAGACGCTTCGGCCCAAATCCACCATCAAAAAAGTACCATATGCGAGAGAACGTTGCTGCCTTCCTTGTTTTGAGAACAATCTCATAGAAGTTTATGCTATAAGTTTCCAAAGATCTTTAAAAATATTTAAGATATTGAAGGATGCCCGAATGCCGAAGCAACATGATTACGACACCTTAAAAAAACAGGATTCCAATGCCCGAAAACAGGTCGTAGAAACGTGCGCCCGATAAGCATCTCATCAGATAAAGGCGGGCAGTCTCAATATGCCCTGTCGATTAATTATGTTGATGAGGTATCCGGGCATCATAAGCAACCATTGGAACAGAGTTCGCTATGAATAGTATGGGTTAGATTTTCCATTTTGAAATCATGCTTCACTTGAAGCAGGAAGGTAGATATGGAATGTCGTCCCGGTCCCGATTTCGGATTTTACGGTAATCAGCCCGTTGTGGCTCTTGATTATGGAATAACAAATCGAAAGGCCAAGCCCCATACCTTTCTGTGTAGCCTTCCGTTTGGTGCTGAAATAGGGATCAAATATCCTTGAAAGGTTCTCTTTCGGGATGCCGACGCCATGGTCCTCTATGGATATCTTTATGTACTCGCCCTCTTTCAACAGGAACTCATTTTTTTCGCTAATAGTAATATTCCCGGCGCGGACATTGATTATCCCGCCTTCCGGCATAGCCTCCCTTGAATTTAGAACCATCCCATAGACCACTTGTTTTATCTGTCCTTCATCAACTTCAACGGGCCAGAGGTCATCCGGGATATTAAACTCACACTTTATATTGGAACCACTCAAGGCAAAACCGGCTGAATTTCTTAACAGTTCAGCTATATTTATTGTTTTCTTGACCGGCGCCCCTCCTTTGGAAAAAGTTATCAGAAGCTTTGTTAAATCAGCCGCGCGGATGGACGCTTCTTCTGCATTCTCTAATATTTCGAGAATATCATCTTCGGGACTTAAGTGCATCTTTGCAAGCGAGATGCAGCCGAGGATAACCGCAAGCAGATTATTGAAATCATGTGCAATGCCGCCTGCAAGAAAACCGATTGATTCAAGTTTCCTGGCATTCAAGAGCTCTTCTTCCATTTTCTTGCGGTCGGTGATGTCTTCACATGAAGTAATAATGCCTATTGGCTGACCTTTGACATTCTTGACTGCAAGGGATGTCAGGTGTACGGGGAACTGTTCACCGTTTTTTCGA
>JBFMDL010000125.1:0-5535 GCA_040753635.1 Nitrospirota bacterium
TTAACGATAACCCTGTATTTGTGTTATTTTGTAATTGTTTGTGGATTGATTTCCAGGGTGTCGTTATTCTGTTTCCTCAACATCCCGCCTTCTTATGTATATTTGAAATTATTTTGGACAGCAATGATTTTATACAAAAACAGCAGTGTTTTTCAGCTTTTAAATCGGCTCAACCGGCAGAGAAGAAAGGCAGGGGCGCTAAATAAGGAAGAGGTGACTGCTCACCTCTTCCTCCGTATCAAATCCCATGCAGGGCTGTCACCGTCATATCCATTTATTTGAGCGCTTCAAACCCTTTCAGGTAATCATCGTAGTCTATCGGGCATTCAACCCCGAATTCGGACAACAGGTCTATTGCTTCACTCACCGAGAGTTCGAGTTTTTCAGCCAGCGTGCTCAACGACAGCTTGCCTTCCCTGTAAAGCTTTATCATCATGAATTCCCACCCATAATCCAACAACTCCCTTGCAACAGTTGATTTGTCTTTATGAGACAATTTCGAGAGCTCGTTGAGTCTCTTAATTTCTCTGTCTTTTAATCTAATGCTGACGATTGACATCACACACCTCCCTTCAGTCTGCTGTAAGCATCGTCTATTATCCGTCTATTGTAGCGTCCATAAAATGACAACTTTTCAAGCTTGACCAAAGCTGTATTCCTGTTTATTTTCCCGGAAACAGCGATCTTCAGCAGGAAATGTATTGCCGTGGTGAAAGATCGGTTGAGTATCTTACACGCTTTTATGGTCGGCAGGTCATCCACAGCAAGGGGGATATTTTTGTGTATTGCAAGAGCGAGCGCTTCTGCTTCTCCGGCGTGAATTCTGAAATCCGTGCAGAGAGTTTTTATGGTCTCCCGTTTCGTCATTTTTAAAACCTCTATATCCCCTTCGGCTATCAAAGAAGAAATCAATTTTGAATCAAAACTATCTTTTACAATGCATTCCTTTTTTACCATCTCTGGAATTATTATCCGGAAATCTTCAGAAACGCTTCTCAGTATTTCAATTTTCGCCAATAAAATCAATGTTGAGGAATCAAAAACTGCTTCCATTTGATTACAATATACTACAATCGTAAACGATTATGCAAGTGACCATGTCTGTTCCATACAAAAGGCACGAATAACGCTTGGAGCAGAATTATGAAAGATTCTGGAGAAGACGAGGATTGCTCGAGGGTGGTTAGAAAGTGAAGAGGTGACTGCTCACCTCTTCCTCCGTATCAAATCCCATGCAGGGCTGTTCACCGTCATATCCATATCCCTCGCAAAAACAGGGAAACCGTCAAACCCATGATAGGGGCCTGAATAATCCCACGAATGCATCTGTCTGAACGGGACTCCCATCTTGTGGTAGGAGTATTTCTCCTTTATGCCTGAACCTACCATGTCCGGTCTTAGTCTACGTGTAAACTCCTCAAGTTCGTAGAGTGTCGCATCATCCATGATCACAGCGCCTTCTTTCATCTCGGGATAGGTCCTCTTGTAATCATCGTTATGACCGAATTCATATCCAGAGGCTATAACCTCCATCCCCAGGTCTTCATAAGCGCCTATGGTATGCCTCGGCCTCAGACCGCCGACATACAGCATCACCTTCTTGCCCTCGAGTTTCGGCCTGTATTCCTCAATGACAGCATCCATCTTCGGCCTGTATTTCTCAATCAGCGACTCTGCTTTCTCCTTGATTGAATCATCAAAATAAGACGCTATCTTCCTTATGCTCTGATATATCTTCGTTGGCCCGAAGAAGTTGAACTCGACCCATGGGATGCCGTATGCCTCCTCCATGTGCCTGCATATATAATTCATCGAACGGTAACAGTGGATAAGGTTCAACTTCGCCTTATGTGCGATACCGAGTTCGTTTATCGATGCATCCCCTGTCCACTGGGCTATGACCCTGAGCCCCATTTCTTCCAGTATCTTCCGCGAGGCCCATGCATCTCCGCCGATGTTGTAGTCGCCAATGAGCGCCACATCATAGGGTGTCGTCTTCTCAAGTTCTCCCCTGCCGAGCACATAATCCCTGATGGTATCGTTTGCGATGTGATGTCCGAGCGATTGGCTCACTCCCCTGAACCCTTCACACCTTACCGGAACAACCGGCATGTTGAATTCCTTTGAGGCCTTCTTCGCAACCGACTCTATGTCATCACCGATGAGACCTACAGGGCATTCCGAGAGTATGCCTATGCCGCCGGCCAGGGGAAAAAGCTCATTTAATTCACGGAGAGCGGCATCAAGATTCTTATCGCCCCCGTAAACGATGTCCCTCTCCTGAAAATCCGTAGTAATATGCATTGTTCCGAACGTGTCGATACCGGTCTGTCCATTATAGTAATTCCTCCTCGACCACCAGCTGTACTGACCGCATCCTATGGGACCGTGGCTGATGGTGATCTGATTCTTGACCGGGCCCCAGACAACCCCTTTTGCGCCTGCATAGGCGCACCCCCGCACGGTCATGACGCCGGGACGCGACTTGATATTGGATTTGACCTGGCAGGCGCTGCATTGCCCGGAGGGGTCATTTGCTGCCAAATGCCTGGCCCTGTCCTTTTTTGTTTTTTCAGGATACGCCTCCAATACTTCCTCTATCATCTTCTGTGTGTCTTTAATAGCAGCGCTCATTATTTTCTCCTTTAGTAACTGTTCGAACCGTTGAACTGTTTGAACGGTTTAAACCGTCTTTAAACTGCCGCCTCTTCGCTTTCGAGAATCCCGAAATCCATAAGCAGGCTCTCGAGCTCATCCATGCTCAGTGGCGTGGGAATGACAAGGTTTTTGTTCTCTGCAATCTTTTTCGCAAGCGCCCTGTATTCGTCCGCCTGTGGATGTTCAGGCGAATATTCAATGACCGTCATCCTCCTCAGTTCCGCCCTCTGTACCTGGTTTTCCCTCGGCACAAAATGAATCATCTGAGTGCCGAGTCTTTTTGCAAGCTCTGATATAAGCTCATGTTCCTTGTCCGTTTTTCTGCTGTTGCAGATAAGGCCGCCGAGCCTCACGCCTCCGCTCTGGGCGTATTTGAGAATTCCTCTTGATATATTATTTGCAGCGTACATCGCCATCATCTCGCCCGAGGTCACGATGTATATCTCCTTTGCCTTCCCCTCCCTTATAGGCATCGCAAACCCTCCGCAGACAACGTCTCCCAGGACATCATAAAATACGAAGTCAAGATCATCTGCATAGGCGCCGTTTTCTTCAAGAAAGTTGATGGCTGTGATGACCCCGCGGCCCGCACACCCTACGCCGGGCTCAGGGCCGCCGGATTCAGCGCACTTAATGCCTTTGAATCCTTCAAGGAGCACCTCATCTATTTCCAGGTCTTCAACAGTGCCCCTCTCCCTCGCCATATCCATAACAGTAGCCTGAGCCTTCTTATGGAGTATAAGTCTTGTTGCGTCCGCCTTCGGGTCACACCCTACGATCATGCATTTATAACCGGCCTCTGAAAGACCTGCAACAGTGTTTTGTGTTGTTGTCGACTTGCCTATGCCGCCCTTACCGTAAATTGCTATCTGCCTCATGAACATCCTCCTGTGATAAATTTCATTTCACTTAAGCAGAGCAATGGGCGTGCCAGATACTAAATTCTTTTTTTTCAATGTGTTATCTGAAGTGCGGGGTTATCAGGTATTACAATATTGTCCTATATATTTCATTTTTGTAGAAGGAGATCTCTTAGCCCATTATTCACAAGCTGAAAAAGATTTTCCGTTATGGCGAAAATTGTTTCCAGATTGTGGATGTGGATTAGTAAGGAGGAGGGTGGCCCGCTTAACTTCTTTTTATGCCGTACCGCTTTATCTTGTAGCCTATCTGTCTTGGTGTTATGCCGAGCATCCTTGCCGCTTTTGCCTGGTTCCATCCGGCAGTGCTAAGCGCATTAAGGATCCTTGTCTTTTCAATATCCTCGATAGTCGAGGGAAGCGCCCCTTTTGTTTCGATTGAATATCTGGCCCTGACAGACTGTTCTCTTATGTTCATAGGCAATCCGGATCCGGTTATGACCTTTTCACCTGACATGACAACCAGCCTTTCTATAGTGTTCTCAAGTTCTCTTACGTTGCCCGGCCAGATGTAATCCATAAATATATTCAGCACTTCGGAAGTTATCTTTATTGATTTATTGTTTTCCTTATTATATTTCTGAAGGAAATATTCGACTAGCAGAGGGATATCCTCTCTTCTGCCACGCAGAGGCGGTAGCAATACAGGCACCACATTCAGTCTGTAGTACAGGTCCTCCCTGAATTTTCCGGCAGAGACAAGTTCTTCGAGGTTCCTGCTCGTTGCGGCAATAAGTCTGATATCCACTTTTATCGTCTTTTCTCCACCAACCCTTTCGAACTCCTTTTCCTGGAGAACCCTCAGGATCTTCGGCTGTAGCGTTATCGGCAAATCCCCGATCTCATCGAGAAATATAGTCCCTTCATGCGCAAGTTCGAACCTGCCCTTCCGCATGGTCATTGCTCCTGTAAAGGCCCCTTTCTCATGGCCGAACAACTCTGATTCGAGAAGTCCTTCGGGTATCGAGGCGCAGTTAAATTTTATAAAAGGGTGCTTTGACCTCTGGCTCATATAATGGATAGCCTTGGCGACCAGTTCCTTGCCTGTTCCGCTTTCGCCGCGCAGTAATACATTGGCATTCGAAGGCGCTACCCTGTGGATGGATTCGAAGACCTCCTGCATGCTGTCTGACTGGCCTATAATATTTTCTACGCTGTATCTGCCTCTCAACTGCCGTTTCAGGTTCTCTTTCTCCTCAATAAACGCTTCTCTCTCTTTCTCTACCTCCATATGCAGTTTTACCGACTGGGCAATTAAGGAAGCGATGATCTTCAACAACCGGAGATCCGCCTCAAATGTCACGCCTTTTGCGCCGAAAAGCCTGTCAACGCTCAATACCCCGAGTGTCTCGTTCTTGAATTTAATAGGCACGCATAGAAATGCTATGTTTTCCTTTTTTATCGACTTTCTTGAGCCTGTCTTATTGAGGAACAACGGTTCATCCCCGATATTAGGGATGACTATCGGTGAGCCGAGCTTCGCCACTCTGCCGATAATGCCTTCCCCGAGCCTGTATTTGCCCCTTTTTATCTCCTCCTCGGACATGCCGAATGCAGCGACAATCGATACCTCATTGTTGCTCCTGAGCGATACTGTCCCCCTGTTCATATCAAGATATTCTGACAGCACTCTCATCACACCCCTGAGGTTCGATCTGAGATTCAGAGATGAACCAAGGAGCTTGCTTATCTCATACAGGGCGCTCAATTCAATAGTTTTATAATCTTTATTCATGCTCATTAATCCGGATGTCCCGAAATTATATAATATTACTACATTTTCAGGTTTCGTTGTAAATTTTCCTGCCTTTTTACGAACAGATTCCTGTATGAAATAGGAAGTTTTACCGATTGTCAGGATGCAGGGCATCGGATATTATAGAATCAAGAACAAAGGAGAATAAAAGGAGGGCAAGGAGATGTTAAAGTACAACGGAGGACATAAGGTAAGGAAAGG
>JBFMDL010000126.1:0-5502 GCA_040753635.1 Nitrospirota bacterium
CGGGTGATCCGGGAAATGCTCTTTGAGAGGAAAGCCCTTATCGACATTTTGACTCTGAAGCCTGATAAACTCATATTACGAGGAGAAGAGCCCCTTCAGGGCGCTCTATTTTAACCGGACAGCTATGTAATGAAAAATTATATATCTTTGAGTGTGAAACAGAGAAGCATTTATTTAAATGGCATTCCGGCAGGAATAAGACCTGTCAGATATGTTATAAAAACAAAGTGAAGAATAAGGCGTATGTTGTTAAAAAGGTGTTGCCTTGTACTGACGCCGATGGCTATATCGCGATTGAAAAATCCGATTTTGTAGCGACGGACAATCCGTTATTGCCAGGTTTAAAAGAATGTCCTTTCGTAATTGTATGCGAGCCAAAATCCAGTGTCTTTAAAAGGCTAAACCCGCCTAAGTCGATTAGTATTTTAGGGCAAACTGGTTGGGAAAGTGCAAAAATCAGAAAAGATCAAGGTGGCGGGGGTCTGATGTCGTAATCTTTTTTTACCGAATTTTCATTTATTTAAATTTTCCCCTTCTTCATCTTCTTCGCCGCCTCGTATTCCTTTTTAAACTTTAGGCCTGTATCCAAAAACGGGTCTATGACCTGAAAGGCTGCATACATATACGCCAGAAGCTGAAGCCCTGAAAATTCTTTTCCGGGGATGCTTTCGAGATGATATTTCTTTTCAGTATTCACGGGGTCAATCCCCTGTCTCCCGAGCATGGCAATCTCAAACCCAACCTTTTTTACCTCTTCTAAATTTTTATTCTCAAAATACTGGAGTGCACTAAGGCAATACATTGTAACTGCTGCCTCTCCTGCTGGCTCTTCTTGAATGTCTGAAAATCCCCCCTTACCCCCCTTTTCCAAAGTGGGGATTGGCAGACTCCCCGCATCTGTCACTCCGGCTTGTCCGGAGTCTGTCGGTGATTGATTCCCGACAAGCGGGAATGACACCCTGCTACTAAAATCATTGACAGAAGCTGAAATTACTTCCCTCTTTGCCAAAGGGGGATTGAGGGGGTTATCCCGGTATTCGCCTTCTTCGATAAGGCTGAAGTAGTTTTCCAGCCTGAGCGCTTTTGCCCACTTCTGGATAAGGTCGTGTGCTTCCAGTGATTTACCAGCTTTTTGATACTTCAAATAATCTGAATAAAATTCTTTTGCATGCTTTAGTTGCTGAGGTGAAGCCTTGAAGATATGAATCATGTCATAGCCGAAAATATCCTTAAATTGCAAACTGTTCACAAGGCTAAGAATAATGTTGGCATTTCTTATTGTTGAAGGTGAGTACTCGGCAACTTTCTTGCTCCTTGCTGCGTCAATGTATTCTTTCAGCAAACCAAGAAGCGAAAGAAACTGAAACGGTTTTAAATCAAGATAAGTCTTATAAAGAAAATCCTCGATAAATAGGTCGACTGGTGTGTTGTAAATCTGGCTGTTGATTCCGCTGAACAGTGCATTTATATAATCAGAAATAGCCTTATCATCGAAACCTTCTTTGTTCAGTTTCTGAATTATCGATTCGTTGTTCCTGATAAAAAGTTCCTTATGCTCATTTGTTGTAATAAAAAGGTAATTGGCATTTCTTTTGCGGCACTGTGTTGTTAAATCAAGATGTCCGAGTTCGTGCATCACTATATGGGCGATTGCCAACCTGTCTTTTTTGTATCTGATGATATGCTTGTCCCGATTGTAGTTCTCTGCCATCTCGAGTTTCGCAGGCGTCGGGATAGTATCATCTTGAATAACTTCAATATTTTTTCCTGATTCAATCGCCAATTTTTGAGAGTACTGATTGAACATTTCTGAAGGGTCAATGCTTTTAATCGCTTTTAAGCTCGCCTGCTGTGCAAGCTCAAACGCATTGCCGTATACCGGATTTGCCGGATTGCATTTCTTCAGAGCCTGTATTGCAAAATCGAATGCTGAAAAACAATCCCCCCTGATATCTTTTATCATCCCTAAGGCGTAAAGCGTATTGGGATATGTATTGTTAATGGCAAATGCCCTTTCAAAATACTGCTCTGCCTCACTTAACCGTCCTAATTGCATCAGGTTTGCTCCGATATTGTTCATTGCTATGTGGTCATCAGGTTTTACAGTAAGAACCTGCTCATAATAGGACATAGCAGTTGAGATGTCAATTTTGTGCCTTGCAAAGATATTTCCCATCATGGTTAGGGCATGTGTATTCTTGGGATCCCAGCGCAAGGCATCAATAAGGCAGTTTATGGCTTCTTCTTGATTGTTTTCTTCCGCATGAATTTGCCCTAAAATTCTGTGATATTCTGAAACGGTTGGATTTTTCTTTATGAGTTTTTCGAGGATTGGTTTCGCTTTTTTGAATTTCCCAGCTTCGCAGTGCTTTACTGCTGTGTCGAAATCAGATTTCTGGCTGGAAATAGTAGATGTATCAATTTCAATTTTTACAAAATCTTTGTCGACTTCAACTTCCGGCTTGTATGGCCCAAACGTATAGAACTTCGTCAGTTCCTCTTTCAGCCTGTTAAGGTGTTCCTCTTCCTTCCTTCCTTCCTTATCCTCTATCTTAATTGATGGGAATAGGTTAAAGAGGAAATCATCGATTTTGTGAATAATAATCATATTTTACAGCAGGTTTTCTCCTGTGAAAGCATTATAACACAGACAACTGAATTTCAAGAATTCCCCCTGCCCCAAAAAAATCCTCCACTCCGCCTTCGGCGGGAGCAGAAGTTCCATAATCAGAAGTGCGAAAGTATGGGATATTAATAGTCTGAGGGGTCTGGTTTAATACCTATTTGTTTTAAGAATGCCTTAGGAGTTATATATTCTTCAAATCCTTTAAAATCCCTGTCGTAGGCCAATAGAAATTTTATTCCCAGTTTTTTGACGACTGCCAACTGCTCGAGGTCTTTGTCTTTAATCTGAGCTTTGTACCGTCTCATCTCTTTTTTGACATCAGCATGAAATATGACCGTGCATGTTCTCAGAAGATAATCTCTGAAAGTCGCAGCTAACTCTTTATCGTAGTATCTTTTGAAGTAAATATGGACTTCCTTGAGAACTCTTTCCGAGATTACAGCTTCAATCTGGTTGTTGTTGATTAGTGATATTATTTTTGCTGAATTGCTTTCAGGGAATTCAAACGCGTAGATGAATGCGTTGGATACTCTACGCTTCATCCTCTAAGGCTTCTAAGTCCTTTTTTAACTGTTGCGGCGTTACTTTTCTTTTTTTATGTTTGCTTATCTTATTCCACATCATTGCAGGACTGAGGATCCCCAAGTCAGAAGCGTATTTTACGATAGCTGCCCTTGCAGCCTCGTCTTTATTCGCAAAAAGGCCGGTTTTAACCATTTTTTCTAATGCTTCTTCTTCCGCCCTTTCAAGCTTGATTGCTGTGCTTGCCATTATCGAGCCTCCTTTATTGATAATATTTTATAACATTTTGAACTAAAAATAATATTTCCTAATCTGCCCTAAAACCTGCCTCTACTTCGGCAACTGTCTGCCGGAGGCTAAGACAGATACCAGCAGGCAGGTCCGCCAGTCCGCCGATGTTGACAGATTTTGAGAGACAAAGGGATTCTCTACGAGTCGTAGACTGAAATTTAAAAGAAAAGGGAAGTATGCTTTCATATAGCGGGGGAGTGAGACTCGAGCAGAGCAAAAGAATAAGAGAGAGAAAACTCTATCTGCTGTAAACAACTACTCCTGTTTTCAATATCTCGCTGGCAAACCCATTCTTATCCCTGAGTTGTTTTGGCGTCAGTCCGATAGGCTCAATGGGTTCTCCAAACTTATGATGCGCCTTGCTTAAAAGCAACTGGCGCTCAAAAATATCCAGCTTTTGAAATGAAGGCGATACTACGGCAATGTCTATATCGCTGTATTCTTTTGGTTTTCCTTTTGCGTAAGAACCGTACAATATGACCTGCGAAACCTCAACTCCAAGCTGATTAAGTTTGCTGATATATCTGTCTATGATATCTTTAATTTCTTGTTTCTTTTTAACCATTTTATCAGCTCCTTGGTTTTCTTCAGATAGTTTTCGACTTTTTTTCTTTTAAATGCCTTAACCATTGCATCAACATCTTCGGGATATCTTGTAACAATACTGAGATCATTAAGTGCTTCAAGTGTTTCAAGATGTTTTTCGGGTAGTTCAATTTCGGATGCTTTTAGAAGGTAAATAAGGTTGTGAGTTTTAGGCGCAACTTTCTTTAATGTCATCTCATATAATGCCTTTAGTAATTTTTCGACAGACAGATGACACATAAAGAGCACATAAATATATCTACCTGTTTTCAGCATGTGTTCGGCTGTCTTTAAATCATACTGAGACGACTTGAGCCAATTCGCTATATGTTTTTTCATCCAAATTTTCCTTGCTTTATAATTATACCAAAAAATTGTTCAGATTCTTCCTGAAAACAAACACATCCGCCCCAAAATCCGTCAGCAGTTACAGATTTTGAGGGATAAAGAGATTCTGGATTTTAAAGGAAAAGGTCGATATCAATTCAAGTAACTCACCTTCCTCTTCTCCCAAAAAATCCCCCCCGCTCCACCTTCAGCGGGAGCAAAAGTTCCATAGTCAGAAGTGCAAGTACTGAAGGTAAAACGACTCTTTACTTTATAGCATGCATGCTATATACTAAAACATGAATTGGGCGATTGAATACTATGTAACCCCTGAAGGGAAGAGCCCGGTAAAAGAATTCATTGATTCTCTTTCGCCTGAAAGCAAGGCAAAATTTATCTTCATAGCTGACCTGCTGGAGGTATATGGGATCGGAGTTAAAGAACCTTACGTGAAACCCCTGAAAGGGCGACAGAAGCTTTTTGAGATACGAATTAAGGACAAGGACAATATTCACAGAATTCTCTATTTTGCATTTACTGGAAGAAAGTTTGTCTTGCTTCATGGTTTCACAAAAAAGACTGAAAAGACTCCCGTAGGGGAGATTGAGATTGCTGCAAGAAGGATGGAGGAGTATCTTTCTAAAAGGAGGTAAACATATGACCTACAAAGAACATAGAAAAGAGCTTTTAAAAGACAAGGCGGTCAGGGCGGAATACGAGAAGCTTCTTCCTGAATATGAACTTGCAAAAAGCATCATTGAACAGAGATTAAGAAAGAAAATGACTCAGGAAGATATTGCGCATAAAGCCGGAATACCTCAGTCAACAGTATCAAGGATAGAAGGTCTTACTCATGGCCTGCCCAAACTTTCAACCCTCAAAAAGATAGCGAATGCTCTTGACGCAAAACTGATTGTTAAACTTGAACCAAAAGATCCAATTGGTAAAAATATACTTAAGGTAAAAGATGAAAAACCCCTGACAATAGCAGAGGCCAGGAAATTCTACGGCAAGAAAACCCGTTCTTATTAACTCGGCAAGCAAATAGCGCAGCAATATGTTAAACTTGATGCATGGAAAAGATAGATGCAAGAACACTGAATCAGGAAGCGCAGTATCAAATCCGGAGACAGGTAATAAAACTTCGGAAA
>JBFMDL010000127.1:0-5499 GCA_040753635.1 Nitrospirota bacterium
AAATCATATCCCTTACAAGTGCAAGCTCTTCCTGAGATGCCTGGTTATGGCTCATGGCAAAGTCCGAATACATGGAAGAGACGATTACTTTACCAAGTCCGTGGTCATACATGATCATCGCAGGCTGGCCGTTGGCGGTTCTTCTGAGAAGTACAGTTGTGTTCGCAGGGTAGTTCGTAAAGTATCCATCGACACTCAATGTCGGTGTGTTTTTCGAGATTGATGAAAGCATCTGGTGCTGGGTATCAATATAAACTGCATTGGCAAAACATGACTGGTCTTCAGTCCATCCGTAACCCATGACCTGCTTGTATAACCCGTCTGTCTCTTGAGGTACAGGGAGAATGTTGAACTCATAACCATGCTGTTGTGCAAAGACAACGAGTGTCCCGCCCTGTTTGACGTATTCATCAAGCTGCGCCTTTAACATTGTTGAATTTTCCAGACCAAACAATCCGCCGGATGGAATAACCATTACAGGGTGGTCTTTAACTATCTGAGGATTAAAATCAAAACCCATAAAGGCAACTGGCTCTTTATATCTGAGCAGTAATGAAATTGAGGGTTTATAAAATCCATATGAAAATAGGGCTATGTCCGGAGCGCCTTTCCAGTCGCTTTCTGCATGGTCGCTGCGCTCCTCAAGCTTTTTGCCCATAGCTTTTATCTCGGCCTCTTTTGCATCCTTGACTTCCTGAGAAGCATCAGCATATTGAGTGACAGCAATCGCATAAAGTTCCATGAACCTCTTCCAGTGCCAGACCCCGATCTTTCCCTTTTTCATTGCAGTGCGCATGTAAAGATCAGCAAGATCTGCCTCTGAAAAACCGTATTCCTTTTCCCAGTAGAATTCGTCTGAAACATCGAAACGATCGTCTGGATGGTCGCCGCCGGGATTTAAAAAATGCTCTTCCAGCACGCATCTATCTTTTTCGCCTGTCGTTCCCGTGATGTAATCATAAATCGCATCTATGTAACCTGCCGTATGCATGATTGCTTCCGGAATAAGGTTATTTGCGGTCTTTTTAACAATTTCTTCATCGAGAAGCTTTTCTTCAGTCGGGTATGTGCTGCTTATTGATGCAAGCGATTTCCAATATTGTGATATATCCGTGAATTTGTAATTGCCGTTTAGATATTTATCTGCGGTAACATTATCCTTGAATGTCAGAGCATTGACAATCTCATCCCAGTGGTTGTTTATGTATGTCTCGAAGGGTTTTTGTAGCGGATGTGCATCGTCTTGCGTATGCGATGGCACAGCCATATCTTGAAGAAGGTGTAATGATTTGCCGAAGTATTCATATGCCTTCTTTTTGTTGTCAACAGAAAGATTATTAAATCCGCTGGGGGTACAACTTGCGATCTTCTTTATTTCCTTTATATAGTCTTCTGCCTTTTCAGGCGCTGGCGTTCCCCAGCCTTTTAAGCCTTTCCCTGTCTTGGGATTGTAAAAATGACCAAACCACCCTCCCCAGCCGGTTGAGCCGATAGGAGGGTCGTCCAGAGGTATCCCCATGACCTTGGTTGAATCCTCATCATGAGCGCCGATACGAAGAGAGGGAAGGGCTTCCTCATCAATCCAGTTCTTAAAGTCTTGGTCGTTGCCATGGACATCCTTTTTAAGAAGGGCCGCTTCGGAGGTGATAGTATCGTGACCACCAAAGTAACCACCTTCCAATAGGTTATCCTTGTTTACAGGCTTGGATGCATTCTCTCTGTTATAAGCTCGTTGTCTATTGTCTTTGTCATCTTTTGGATTTATTTTATTTGCATTGTTATCGAAGCCTCCGACTAATGAAGCCAAAGAAAAAGACAGAATCAATGAGAAAATGATTACAAGGATTCTCTTTGTCACCATAACCTCCCTAGTTTTGTTTCTCTTTAAGTAGTTGTTCGAGTTCTTTTATTTGAGTTTCAACTTCTCCTCTTCTAAATCTGATATTTCTTTTTTTATCGTAGTCCAAAGTCTTTTTAAAAACTTCAACTGCCTTGGCATAATCGCTTTTCTTTTTGTAAAGGTATCCCAGTTGTTTTAATGTACCCCCTGCATGTTCACCACCATAGCTGATCCTCTCCAGATACCACTCATGCTTCTTAATTGCATAATCCAGTTCCCATTCGTCACAGCCGCCTTCTACGGCTGGGATTTCAACGGCAAGTCGCCCTGTTAAACAGTAGTTATACAGCGCTTGAAGAGAAGAAAAATATTCCTGTTCAATGATCTCTAATGCTCTCTCCTTGGTTACCCCGTCTCTAAGATATGCATCAATCTTCTTTTTATCACCTTTTTCTGCACGATCAATATAAAGTGTAAGTTCTATTTTATTCTTGCCTATGCTGTCTTTTATTTCTTCGCCGCCACCGCGCCAGTCCACTGTATGCGCACTAACTCCAAAGGTTTCAACATCTGTTCCAAATCCAGCAGGAAAAGACGGTTTCTTAAAACTCTTTGATGGAATAATGAATTTGCCACTCTTATCAGTCCGAGTATGAGGTTCATCCACGGATAGATAAGTATAAGAATCGCCTCCTACAGTCTTTGTCTTAATTCCTAATGTCGCTGTCACCCACGCTCCCTCTACCGGCTGTTTTGTCTCAGCATCGAGGACAACTCCATGAATTTCAGGAGTCTTGATACTGCACCCGGAAATAAAAAATGCACTAATTATTAATCCTAAAATCATTTTCTTTCTCATCTTCCCCTCCATAAAAAATTGCTCATTCTTTCGTAAATCCCTTTATCCGTTAAAATAAGAAAAACTCACCCCGTCGTAACCCAAAGCCTGTTTTTTATTTCATCTCTTCCTTTAACCCGATATCCCTTGCGATATCAGGCCTGTGCTTCTTCCTCATCTTCTCAAGTTCCTTCTTTCCGTATTTCTTGAGGAAAAGGAACTTTACCGCCGATCTTATGGCCTCGGGTTTTGTCTTGTCCTCGTCATAGGCTATCCTTTCGATCATATCAAGGGTGAAATTATCGAACCTCATGGTAAAGGTCGTTGAGAACCTGAATTCCTTCCTTGTTCTCTTTTTCCGTTTTCTTTTCAGTTCCATATCGTATTACATTTTAAACAATAATTTAGATATGATTAGATGTATATCATTAAAGGATTGCACTGTCAAGAAATATTTTGCTTAATTATGACTTTGATCAAACTCGTATAATTTGCATCCTGTCTGTTCTGTAAGTTCAATGTTATATTTACTGCATCGCCTTTAGCGTAGAGGGTTTTATCTGTTTTAACAGCGACATCTACATCCGGTTGAAACATCCATATGCCCTTCCATCTTTCGCCAATTTTTTGGTTGTTTTCGTTATAAAACTTTACGACAAGCCAGCCTTCCCATGTAATATTTGATGCAATTACCTGAAAAGATACTGATGAATGGGCAGGGATAATTAACGTCTTTGGAGAGCCGGAAACATTCAGGTGATATGCATAGTAGCTTGATGTTATAGTCCTGTCTGTATCACCATTGTTCCATATTGTAACTGTAAAAGTTGCATCCGAACCATAAGCATAGTGCTCGGAGTCTGAGTTTACTGCAAAGGTTATGTCAGGGGATTGATATGGATTGCCAGGCGGATTGCTGACGACAAAACGGCCGGAGGGATCTTCGTATGGAGGTTGTAATAGGTATTCATCCCATACGTAAACACCATCTGGTTCCATCTCGCTGGTTAAAAGCTCATACCCTTCTGAGAGGAGGTCATATTTGATGTGGTATATACCTGTAGTGTCTGTTAATGCTGTTGTATACGATATTGGTATCTGTGTACTCTGCCCAG
Organism: Nitrospirota bacterium; assembly: GCA_040753635.1. Taxonomy (GTDB): domain Bacteria; phylum Nitrospirota; class Thermodesulfovibrionia; order Thermodesulfovibrionales; family UBA6898; genus JBFMDL01. Next base: position 3,794 of record JBFMDL010000127.1, read on the forward strand.
GAGCAAGGTTAACAGATATTTTCATCCTGCTTTTAACTGCGTTTCTATCGGGATCATATAATTCGACTTCTGCTGCCGTAGCAGTTTCAGATACATCATTATTTGTGACTGTTAAATTGACTGAAGCTATTTGCCCAGGCATTATTTCAGGCAATGTATCGGGCTTAATCGCCCAGGAGACAATGTCTCTTAAAAGTTCTATCTCATCGCTGCTTGCCTGATTGGATGTATAGGCGTAGTCAGTGAAGGCTGATGTTGCGATTATTTTTCCGTTTTCATATGGATATGTGATTAATGCGGGTTGACCATTGGCTGTTCTTCTAAGAAGCACTGTAGTATTTTCAGGATAACCGATGAAGTATCCATCGAGGTTTACGCTCGGAACCGAATTAGTTTGGCCTGCAAGCATCTGATGCCATGTGTCGATGTACGCAGAGCTTGCCTGACAGCTCTGGTCTTCGCTCCATCCGAATCCTCTTAACCCGCCGGGGATTACGAAGAATTCATAGCCCTGCTGCTGAGAAAGAACCAGCACTGTTCCGCCTCTTTTTACATATTCGGCGAGCATAACTTTAAAATATCCTGAATCAGAAAGCCCCATCAATCCACCGGCTGGAATAATGAGCAATGGCATTGTTGTAGCAAGATCCGGGTCTAACCCGTCTATGGGTATCAGTCTTGCCTCTTGGCCGAATGTTGAAAGAACCTTCAGCATGTCATAGGGATAGCCGTTTTCGAGGACTCCGACTTCTGCTGTGGTGGAGGGATATATCGCCTCATCATTTGAAGGCGTGGACATGCCGGAGGTAAATGTATCGTCAGGACAGTCCCCGCCGGGGCCAAAGTTCATGCACATATTTAATCCAAAAATACTCACACATTTATTTGTGGAGGCACACCTGCCCCAGCCTATGTTTACATCGCAATCCGATATGCATTCCCCTGTTGCAGGATCATATTTGCTGCATTTGTCGCATTTGGCTTGGGGCTCGGCTTTGCAGGTCTTTTCATCACGCTCACATTTATTTCCGTTTTCATTTCCTTTGTAGTGATAGATGGTTACATCAGACCATGGGATAGCGGAGCCACATCTATCATTTGTGTGTCCATAAAAAACTGCTCTTGTGTTATTGTTACTCTGCTCTCCTGAATATATCATTACATGGCTCTTGCCCTTTTGGGAGAGAATGTCTCCTGCCTTCGCCTTTGAGGGATCGGTTATAACCTCAAAACAGAAACTGTTCTTGAGATGGGTAAGCAGTCCGTTGCTTATTGTTTTTCCTGTTCCCTTATCTTTTGTATCATGGACGGATTTCTCTCCTTTGGTCCTGCCGTCTTTGCCGATGATATCTGCATCCTTAACGCAACTGAAGGGATTAGCGTCTTTTCCTCCGAAGCCGTCAATTAATGCCTGTGAGGCGAAATTGGCGCAGTCTACCTCTGGGCCTTCGCCCAGTCCATCTCCATCGCTGTCTGGTATGTAGTTTTCACATTCAGATTTTGATCCGTTCCAGCACTTGTAATCTTTGAAGTTGTAGGTTGTGCCCGATCCCTTTGTGCCGCAATAGTCTTTAGCATATTTACTAAGACGGTCATAAGTAAGGATACATAATTTTTTATAAAGCAGCATATCGGACATTGGGTTCGTGAAAAAATGCACAAATCTTTTTAGGATTTTGTTGCAATGACCTCAAATGGCCGCGTAC
>JBFMDL010000128.1:0-5396 GCA_040753635.1 Nitrospirota bacterium
TGTCTCGATGATTGATGTCCTGTTAAATTCAGAACCGTTTAATTTCGGGAACCGCCTTGGTACGTGAACCGTATGCCGGGTGGTGTGAGAGACCGAAGGGGGCAACCCCTCGGTCTACTCGATTTGCAAAAATTTTGATGACCGTGTTATTTTATAGCCATGCAGAAAAATGAGTTCGTTTTTACAGGCATTATAATGAAAGAAGATGAAAGATATACTTCACTTTGCCCGGAGCTTGATGTAGCATCACAAGGTAATACTTCGGATGAAGCATCGGGCAATCTGCTTGAGGCTGTGACACTTTATCTGGAAACAGCAATCGAAGCAAATCTTCCGTATCTTCGTCCGGTTCCATCAGAAGAAGACCCAAGAAAAACAAGCCCTGGATCCATTATAAAGACTTTCAATTTTAAGGTAGATTTCAATATAAAGGCTTATGCCTAAACTTCCTGTTCTAAAACTCTAATGAAGTCATTAGAGTTTTAGCAGCCTGCTGAAAAACTAAGTTTTTGTGTCATTCCGGGGAGCCGAAGGCGACGAGGAATCTTAAAACTTATTGGATCATAACGGCTCTTAAGATTTCTCGTTTCACTCGAAATGACAAAAAGAGACTTTTTCAGCATAGTCCCTCCCCCTTGAGGGCATAGGTGTTAAGTTAAGGCGAAATATGTTGTATTTAATCATAAAATCCCCCTCTTTCCCCCTTTTTCAAAGGGGGATGATTCAAGATTCCCCTCTTTGGCAAAGTCGGAGACTCGACTCTACGAGAGGGGTTAGGGGAGATTTTATAGATACCCTGCGGTCTCTGCCGCAGGGTGATTCATTTTTCCGGGTTAAGTAGGTTATATTAAATAACCATGAATTACCCTGATATAATAAAACAATTCAAGGACTCGAATATCCTTGTCATAGGCGATCTTATCCTCGACCATTATATATGGGGGAATGTCAACAGGATATCTCCTGAGGCGCCTGTGCCTGTGGTTGAGGTGACAAGGGAGAGCTTTATGCTCGGCGGTGTTGCAAATGTCGCACATAACATAATGTCCCTTGGCGGGAGGGCATCTGTCATAGGCATCAACGGGAAGGACGTTGCAGGAGAGATGCTCGTAAATATGCTCAGGCAGAAGGGCGTGAACTGCGACGGCATATTTGTATCCAACAGGCCGACGACCGTAAAGACAAGGGTGATTGCGCACAACCAGCAGGTCGTGAGGTTCGACAGGGAGGACAGCAAGTATGTTGACGGGAAGATATTGAAGGGAATAAAGGATTATGTAAATTCAGTTGTTTCACAGTATAATGCAATAATAATATCGGATTATAAAAAGGGAATGATTTCCCCTGGACTGATAAAAGGCATTTTAAAAGACCCGGGGACAATGAAAAAGTTTATCGCCGTCGACCCGAAGGTGGGGCATTTCAATTTTTACAGGGGTGTATCATTGATAACACCCAATGTGATGGAGGCATCAAGCGGCTCGGGCATAGAGATAAAGGATGAAAAAACTCTCCTTAAGGCCGGAAAGGCATTGAAGAAAAAGCTCGGCTGTGGAGCCGTACTGATTACAAGGGGGGAACAGGGCATGAGCCTTTTCGAAAAAAATAAAAGGGTTGTCCATATCCCCACTGTAGCAAGAAAGGTCTATGACGTAACAGGCGCCGGTGATACGGTCATCTCGGCATTTACCCTTGCATATGCATCAGGCGCAAGCATGGAAGAGGCCGCTGTAATGGCAAATCACGCTGCAGGCATAGTCGTCGGTGAAGTCGGGACAGCGGTTGCAACACCCGATGAGTTGATAAAGTCATTTAAGAGTGAGGGGTGAGGTGAGAGGAGTGAGGTGTGAAAAGAAAACACCATGATCTCATTGTCTGGCAAGAAGCCGTTTTTTCGTTAACGTTAGAGACGGTTATATCGCTATAGAAAAGAGCGTTATGCAATCCCTGAGGCTGTCATTCCGGCTTGCCCGGTTGTAGCGACTCTCAGCGGAGACTCGCATCGAGAATCTTTCTTTGTAAAGCACATAGATGAAGGAGAGAATTTTTGCAGTGTACATAATGGCTAATGCCAGACCAACTCTTTATACAGGTGTTACAAATGACTTACTAATGTTCTCAAAATTGGATAGACATTTTGTCAGAAAATCTCCCCTTGCCCCTCTCGTAGAGTCGAGTCTCCGACTTTGCCAAAGAGGGGTATATTCCTCCCTTTGGCAAAGGGAGGTTGGGAGGGATTTTATTGAAATTATGTGCGTTCTATTATGAGAACCTTAATAATCAGAAGGGTGCACGAGCACAGAAATAACCTGAATCCTGACTCATTCACGTCAAGATATAATCTTCATAAGCTCGTATATTATGAATTATGCAATAACAGTCGAAGTGCAATTATCAGAGAAAAACAGATTAAGAATATGAGCAGAAAGGATAAAATAGATCCAACAGGCTGCTGAAAAAGTCTCTTTTTGTCATTTTAAGATTCCTCGTCGCCTTTGGCTCCCCGGAATGACACAAAAACTTAGTTTTTCAGCAGCCTGCTAATAAAACAAAGTAATCCTGAGTTCAGAGATTCATATGAAGAAATTAGGATTCAGATTCCGGAATGACAATTTATGGGGAATAATTGCTATGTATCCACAAAAGATTTTGGTGGACTCATGAATTCAATCAGGAGGAAGGGATAATGAATGAAATTCGTTACTCTTCACCCCTCACCCGTTACCCCTCACATAAGGCTATCGCCCTCTACTCAGGCGGGCTTGACAGCACGCTTGCTATACTGACTGTTTTAAAACAGGGTATCGAGGTCAAGGCTGTCACCTTTCTGACCCATTTCGGCTGTGATATCTCAGACAGGTCTTCATGCTCCAAAAACCCATTTTCTGCCGCAGAAAAATTCGGTTTTGAGGTGAAGCTCTGTCATCTTTCGGAGAAGTTCATCGATATTGTAAAGAATCCGAAATTCGGTCACGGCAGGAATATGAATCCCTGCGTTGACTGCAGGATCCTCATGCTTAAGGAGGCAGGGGAATTTATGAGAATGACCGGAGCCGGGTTCATCATAACAGGAGAAGTCCTCGGACAGAGACCCATGAGCCAGAGGAGAGATGCACTTGATATAATTGACAGGGAGGCCGGCTTAAAAGGCCATGTTCTCAGGCCTCTGAGCGCTAAACTGCTGAAGCCTACTGTCGCCGAAGAAAAGGGTATTATAAAAAGGGAATTGCTCCATGAATTTACAGGCCGTTCGAGGAAACCCCAGATAGCCCTTGCAAAAGAGTTCGGCCTTACTGATTATCCTTCCCCGGCAGGAGGGTGCCTGCTGACAGAGCCGAATTATTCTTACAGGCTCAGGGAACTCCTTGAGCACGACACGAATCCTTCCATTACAGACCTGAACCTCTTAAGAACAGGCAGGCATTTCAGATTTTCACAAGGATGTAAGGTGATTGTCGGCAGGAATAAGGCGGAAAATGAAGCTTTGCTTGCGCTGTCAAATGACAACATTATTAAAGAGTTCATAAGTAAAGCCCCCTCACCCTCGCCCTCTCCCTCCAGGGGAGAGGGTTGTAATATTTCCCCTCCCTTGAGGGGAGGGGATGAAGGGGAGGGTGTTGCAAGTGGTTTTACTAAAGACCGCATTAGTATTTATATGAAAGTTGAAGGCTTTGGAAGTCCCATTGCGATTATAATAGGCGATGCAACCGAAGCGATCATCGAAACTGCCGCTTCAATATGCGCGAGATATTCGGACGCAAGAAGACTATCTCAGGTTGAAGTGAAGGTTTTTGATGGAGACAGTATTTTTAGGATTAAGGTCTCCCCGGCAGATGATCTAATAATCGATAAATACAAGATAGAGAAAAGAATTAATAGCAGGGCCTTGCTTGGTATATAGATTATCCAAATCAGGCTGTAGCATAAAAAAAGTGATGCATCCGACTTTTTATTGGGTCTACGCAAGATTATAGTGATTCTTCCGTTTTTCGTATTTATATCATTCCCGCTTGTCCAGAATCTTTCTTCAGAAGGACTCCCGACAAGCGAGAGTGACGGATTAAGCGGAAATTGCATAGATTATAATGACAACTTTCAATCTCTATTTTTGGGCAAGAGGCAACAGGCTATTGTTCATTGTCCCGAAAATACCCCTCACCGTAACCCTCTCCCCCAAGGGGCGAGGGAACTACCTCAATTCCCCTCCCTTGAGGGGAGGGGACAAAGGGGAGGGTGGCTTTTTACGCAGGATTCAGGTTTTATTTTGTTGACACTGTTGACACTTGATAAAGAGTTTGATAGTCTGAAATCAAATCAATAAACAGGGGGAATAAAATGTCAGAAAGAAGAAAATTTTTTGTTGTCTTGCCTTTTTTCTTGTTTATTTTCATGTTTTCAGTCACAGGTAATGTATTTTCGGCTGACAATGTAGTCAGCGGGCCTTTTTCTCTGACTATACTTGGAGGAGGACATAATGATACCCTTTTCACAGGGGTTGAAGGCCGCCTTGATTACCTGAATCCTGTACTTAATGTTCATGTATTTGGAATATATGATGCCCTTGATGCAGGCAACGGGATTGGTAAAATTGATAACCAGAGGTATGGAGCCGGAGTTGCTGTATCCCATACTTATCCAGGGAAAGCGAACGCCTTTGTTGGCGTCTCTTTCATCAATGAGATCGGGAAGAATTTTGTTCATGCATATGTCGGCGGGAAATACAAACTCACAGAAAATGCACTGGTTACCGGAAGCTATGGGTTCGGGTTTGGTCCTGAAAGGGAATTTGAGAAGGACGGTAAAATAATACGTTATGAAGCATCTGATTGGCTGAAGATCGGAGCAGTGTTTGTTCCCATGGACAAACTGAAAACCAACATCTATGCATATCTTGAATCACCTGCTGAAAAGAACATTTTCGGACTTGAAGGTGAAGTGTCCTATTATCTTCAGGAGTCTGTTGCAGTCGGTATCAGGGGAATGGCTGACCTGACCCAAAAGGCCGATTTAGACAGGAACTGGAGAGCTGCCCTTTTTGTCACTTATTCCTTCGGCGGTCAGAAAGGGAAACTCATTGATGTAGCCCTTGACAAGAACCAGCCGACATTATTTCCGCGGGTGACGATTTACAGGGAACAGAGCCCTTTAGTGTGCGATCCATATGATTGCGAGTGTATATGCCAGATTGATCCAGAATCGGAAGCATGCTGGTATTGCTGGCCGGAATAGAGCCTTTTCAATGCCTCCCGTCTTCATGAGGGGAGGCATCTTTTATTGTGCGCCCGGCAGGGCGCACTCACTTGGAGGTGAAAGTCCTCTACAGACTCGGCAGGGGGAACTGTTAGCTGAACGGAAAGGGCGATTTCGTGAGGAATCGTCCGGAGGTAACCGAAGGC
>JBFMDL010000129.1:0-5341 GCA_040753635.1 Nitrospirota bacterium
AAAAAATCGCTTATAGGGCAAATGTGAAAGCCGTTTTCCTCTCAACTCATAATTTTTCGGCGGAATATACTAAAGGGGTCAATTCTATTTGCGGAAAAGGGGTCAAAAGTCTTGACAATCTACAGCTGTTATGAGATTACCGGAAGCCGTCTCCTGAAATAGTGCATTCCGACGGATCAAGACAACTTCCGGTACAAACTTAACCTTCCACCCAAGCTTTTCTTCGATGTCGGCCCTTACCAGTGGATATGTCTCTGCAAGCTTCTTTGCAGCATTTTCCAGCGGCGCTTCATACCGGATAAGAACAGCCGATGTTTTGTATTGCCGCAGATCGATTGACCCTGAAGCCTCGGAAGTTGATGCGATAACAAGAATAAAATAGAGGATTCTTTTAAGCATCGGAAGCTCTGTGTTAATTTTATGAGATCAAAAAACAGGCTGGAAAAAGTTATTCAGATATTTCGCCGGTTTTTTGCGCAACTATTTGTTTATCCGTATCGGCACATTCTGAGATAACGATCTTCCTTGTAGTGCAACCTGCCAATAATACTGCTATCATTAAGATGAATATAAACCTTCTCATGCCACCAATCATTAATTATTAATTGAGATTATATCTACTATACCATATAAAACTTTCCGTTGTTAACTTTAAAAACAGAGATAATTTCCGGAGGCTGCCATCAATTGCTTTACATTTCTCTCCATCTTTTAGTATCTTTTTAGAATGATCGATCTCCATACACACAGTATATTCAGCGACGGGGAATTGATCCCTTTCGAACTCATCAGGAGGGCCGAGGCTGCCGGATACTCCGCTATTGCCATTACAGACCATGTTGATTCATCCAATATTGACCTCATAGTCCCACGGATCACAAAGGCGCTGGATAAAATCAAGGACTCAATTTCGATCGATGTCTTGCCGGGCGCTGAGATAACGCACGCCCCTCCTGAATTGATACCGGAGCTTGTTAAAGAGGCGAGGAGGCTCGGCGCAAAAATTGTTGTTGTACACGGAGAGACCATTGTCGAGCCTGTTAAAAAGGGGACAAACCGTGCGGCGATAGAGGCGGGTGCAGACATACTTGCCCATCCGGGCTTAATAACAACAGAAGATATCCTTTTCGCCAAGGAAAAAAATGTGCTTCTGGAAATCACTTCCCGGAAGGGCCATTCACTGTCCAATGGCTATGTAGCTAAAGAGGCTATGCGTTTCGGGTGCCCTATCTGTATAAACACCGACAGCCACAGCCCTTCAGACCTGATAACTAAAGAAATGGCCGGCCAGATCCTGCTTGCTGCCGGCATAGAGGAAAACAGAATAGATTCAGTATTCGAGAATTCCAAATCACTTATAGATAAAATTTTGCGGAGGAATTAATGCCAAAGGCTATCAAGAAAAAAGTAAAGAAAAGGACTGTCGGCACAGAGACAGAAGTTAAAGACAGGCTTCACGATATAAAAGAGTCCCTGCAGAAAAAACAAAAAACTGTTTTCGTTTACAGCATTATTGCAGCAAGCGCTGTTTTGGTCATAGCGGGAATTCTTTTTTATAACTACAATGCAAGACAAAAATCCGGACAGCTTGAATACGAGGCTTATAAAATTTATTATGATCTGTATCAGAAGAACACACCGGCCAAGCAGGAAAAATACCAGAAGGCCTTGGAATTATTCCAGCAGGCTTACAGCAAAAAAAAATCACCGCGACTTCTCCTTTATATCGCGGACGCTTATTCACAACTTGGAAGATACGATGAGGCATTAAACACGCTTAATGCCTTTACAAATAAATATATTGATGAAAAGAATCTGCTTCCCCTGGCTTACAATAAAATGGCGGTCATTTATCTGAAAAAAGGCAATAAAGACGAGGCATTGAAAACTCTCGATTCCCTGTATAAGCTGCCGGTTGATATTTATAAAGATATGGCCCTTATAGAGTCGGCAAGGATCCTTGAGAATGACGGGAAAAAAGCAGAAGCAGCATCCAAATATAAAGAACTCACCGAAAAATTCCCTGAATCACCATTTTATGAAGAAGCAAAAAACAGGCTCGGCGAAAACAAGGGAAGTTAGTTAAACACGAATCAGATTTTACTTCCTTTCTGAGATGTCTTCTTTTTTGAAGCCGATCTCTTCTTGTTTTTGTGAGAAACCTTATGAGAAACTTTCCTGCCCGAAGTCTTTTTATAAGAGGCCTTTTTGGCGAGCATTTTATCATCTCTGTCCAGACGATACAGGCCTTTCGGGGGAAGATAAATAATGCTGTCGGTCTTAAGCGGCGAGATTTTTTCCATTGAGTTCAGAGAAAGGATCACATGTATGGGAATCCCTGTCTTCCTTGAAATCCGGTGAAAAGTATCCCCTCTTTTAACTTTATACCTGTCTATCGTAAATCTTTCCTCTTCCGGGATTTCCGACAATCTTTCTGTAAATATCTCTCTCGTCCCTTCAGGTATCCTCAGCTTATAATTATTAACATCAGGCGGCGTGCACCATCTTCTTAATTCCGGGTTAAGTTTCTTTATCTCATCTATTGTAGTGCCAGCACACTCAGCAGCAACAGCCAGGTCGACAGGAGATCCGACCTCAACCTCATCATAGCTTAATGGCGGATGATATTCTATATCCTCAAATCCAAATTCCTGAGGATTGTTGGCTATAAGACTTGCTGCAATAAACCTTGGCACATATTCTTTTGTCTCTGTTTTAATATGTTTTGTGCCGAGAAGCGCCCAGTAATTGTCTGCATTGCTTCTCCTTAGAGCCTTCATTATTTTCCCCTCGCCTGCGTTGTAAGCAGCCATTGCAAGATTCCATGAACCGAACATTTCGTAAAGGTCTTTGAGATAATCAGCAGCCGCTTCTGTAGATTTGAACGGGTCCTTTCTTTCGTCTTTCCACCAGTTAATTTCGAGGCCGTATTTCTTCGCGGTAGATGCGATGAACTGCCAGGGGCCAACCGCTCTGGCAATTGAATACGCATTTGGGTTAAATCCGCTCTCTATCAGCGGTAAAAATACCATGTCCTCAGGCACATCCTTTTCCCTGAGTATTTCCTTCATGAGTTCGATATATTTACCCGACCTGCTCAGCCATAAGGAAAACCTGTCCTTAATCCTTGTGCTGAATAAGCTTATATTTCTCTCAACCGCTTTTGAGGCAACATCATTGGAATGATATGATGTCATAGCTAAAAAACTGTTTGCGGGATCGTCTTTCTTTTGCAGATCATTGGGCTGGGAATCTTCATGGCCTATCCTGTCATTTGCATTTACAGAAAAGGGCAAGGCAAATAAAAGAAGAAGAATTAGCAAAAAATATTTATAAAATCGGCGGCTTTTGTTCATATAAGTTATTTAAAAAGCATTTTTTATGCCAAAAAGCTGATATACACTACCATATAACTTATATATTTTAAAGCAAAAAATAATCAATAAAAATTTTAAATATGATCTGATTATCATTTTTTGTCACTATTACCATATTTTTGACATAATTTAGCCTGCAGATCAGGTTTTTCAGTAAAAAACATTGAAAAATTATCGACTGTTCGTTCTATAATGGGTCAACAAATGTCTGATAATCTTATTTATACCCTCGGCACTGATTTGAGAAGCAAAGAGGATTTTATTGAAATCCTTTATGCGTACTCTGTTGCAGCAGTTATCGATGTAAGGAGCTTCCCGAGGAGCAGAATACCCGTATTTACAAAACATAATCTTGAAAAAATACTGAAGGAAAACAAGATCGAGTATCATTTCCTCGGCAGAGAGCTTGGGGGATTACGGAAGGGAGGATATGCTGCATACATTATTACCGGGGAATTCTCAAAAGGGATAGATATGCTGGAAACTATAGCAATGGATAAAAGCTCTGTAATTGTATGTGCTGAGAGGTTTCCATGGAAATGCCACAGAAAATGGATATCCAGGGAGCTTCAACACAGGGGATGGATCGTAAGACATATTATTGACAAAGGGAAAGTATGGGTGCCGAAATAGAGAATTCTTTACATATCAACAAACCCAAATCCACCATCAAAAAAGTACCATAGGCGAGAGAACGTCATTCTCTCTCATCCTCGCTTCGCTCCGGGGCGCCGGGCCGCCTCACCTGGACGGTGAGGCAAAACGGCCCGCTGGAACCGTTCGAATGCGTTCCCTCGCAAAGTTGATGGTGGATTTGGGCAAAGATGAGATATTGCAAAAAATAGAGTGAAGTTTTATTATTAGCAAAACAAAAGTTATGAATTAACAGGGGGGTATAATGAGAAAAATAGTATATGTTTTGTTGTTAGTGTTGAGCCCTTTTATAATATTAATGAACGCCTCTTGCAGCAAGAAAGAGGTGAAGCAGGTTTCGCAGGAATCAAAAATTTCACAGGAGGCATTTGCGCTGGCAGATATAATAAAGAAAGCATTTCTGAAAAATGATACGGTAATATTGCGAAATAATTCCACTGAAGATGGATTTAAAGATATAACCGCCAATAAAAGGCTGTTTGACAGCGTTGATATAAATTTTACCCCCAGATGGGTTGAGATAGAAAGCGACAAAATATATGTTAATATTGCCTGGAAAAGCAGATGGATTATTTCGGGCAGAGCTTCAGAGGAAAGGGGAATGGCTGTTTTCGTTATGGAAGGCAGGCCGTTAAAGGTATCGAAGATTTTAAGGGCAAACCCGTTTATTTTTTCTGAACAGTAAATCCCGTGGAAAGGACGGGGGTGAACCATGTCCTCGTCAGATAATTAAGATTCCCATCCCGGGTTTCTTACAAGGTTAAATCATACTTGTCCAGAATAAAACTTTACAGAAGGCGGAATGCCTCGAAAACAGAATAAATCGACATGATTATTAAATGTCAGACCCCGACTTTGTTAAATAAACGTATTAACGATAACTCTGTATTTGTGTTATTTTGTAATTGGTTGTGGATTGATTTTCAGGGTGTCGTTATTCTGTTTTCTCAACATCCCGCCTTCTTATGTACATTTGAAATTATTTTGGACCGCAATGAGGTTAAATATTAATTTATTTGCAGGTACTGCATGTGCTTTTGCTGCAGGAGGCGCAGCCCGAAGATGGTCCGGCAAAAGGCTTTTCGACACCGCTCATGCCGAAAATGGAGAATTTCTTTTTAACATCTTTAGATGAACAGTTAGGACAATCTATTTCTTTGTTCCCGAATACAAGCTTTTCGAAATCTTCTCCACACTTGTTGCATTTATATTCATAAATAGGCATTAAATCCACTACTCCTTTAAGGATTTTTACATTTTTATTATTATAACTTAAACAGTCGGGTTTTTGTCTCTTTTTGCAGAAGTAT
>JBFMDL010000130.1:0-5336 GCA_040753635.1 Nitrospirota bacterium
CTTGTCTCGATGATTGATGTCCTGTTAAATTCAGAACCGTTTAATTTCGGGAACCGCCTTGGTACGTGAACCGTATGCCGGGTGGTGTGAGAGACCGAAGGGGGCAACCCCTCGGTCTACTCGATTTTATAATTTTTATCATGTTGTTTCCCCGCTTGCATTGAATATGATAAATTAATGGGGATAACCATGAGAGATCGTGCAAGAGATATGAAACTAAAGGCGGAAGGCATCACCTGCTCAAGCTGCGCTGTTGATATGGAGAACATCCTGAGAGGCAGTGAGGGCGTATTGGATGCTTCTGTCAGTTTTACAGATGAGATAATAAGCGTCAGATACGACCCTGATGTGCTTGACCGGAAGCATGTATTCTCGGCTGTAAGAAGGCTCGGCTATAAGGTAAAGATCATTTCAGAGTCGTAGGGAGACAGGATCAGTCGGAAGGCATTTCATCCGCCCGGCGTTGCAGAATTAACTGGTTTTTGTATTCCCGGGTCTTATATTTTATGTAATCTTCCTTCTCCAATTCGAAAAGCTGTTGAGGGAACTTGTCTGTCAGATCATACCAGAGGTTGATGCATCTTTTGAAACGCTCTTGCTCCGGAAACGCGAGAGTGTCCATGTACGCCTTGACGGCCAGATAATATCGCACCGAATTGCGTTCAATCGCTCCCCTGATGCCGGTCACATAGACGGGTTTGCCATCGCTGTCTTTACCGGTTATGCTGAAACCTATCTTCCCATATCCGAGCGATGAAAAGTATCCATTCATGGCCATCTGCGCCAGAAGGCCGTAATTATAGGAATAACTCATGTGGATGAATGTCCTTCGCGCATCCAATGGGGCAGCCTCCAACATGATCCTGTGGTCCCTTGTGCTCAATGGACCGTTATCTGCTTTGAGAGATATATTGATGTACCCGGGCTGTTTTGCAGCGATCTCGAACACATATTTCAGCTGGTAGGCATCCTCAGGGGGCTGGTAGAATTTGCGACCGCTGTAAAATATGAGCAGCCAGGCGCTGTTTAATTTCCTGTAAGTGCAGGTCTTGACATTCAGATGAACCAGCGCGATATTACACCAGTTGGAAGGCATCTGAATCACTTTTTCAATATCCTCAAATTGATGATTGATGATGCCGTAGACATCGCCATGGAGGGAGCTGTTTCCGTCATTGGACTCGATATACAGCGGGATACCAAAGTAACTGTCAGCCAGTGCGGGTTCAAGCTTATGATACTTCTCAAGCAGCTCTCTTTCCCCTGTCGGAGGCTGCTCAAGAGCACAGACAGGAGCAAAGAAAAGAACACATGAAAAAGCTGCAATAAATAAAGAGGGATAAAACTTCCGTCTCATATCTATATCCTTCATTATAACAGATCAGGCATATGAACAAATTTATGGTTATTTTTACCGTATTCCGCTCATATGTTTCAATCATCACTAAATGCTATAATACAGAAGAAAAAAATATGTAGAGCGATACAATGACAATAATTGCATGATTCGCAAAAACATAATGCAGTATATTCAGACAATATGCCATGAAACTTTATTTTTCGAGAGACAACGGCCCTGTTGACGGTGCAATCGACAGCTTAATCGACCTCGCTGGCGATATCCGGCACGGCGAATTTGTACGCGAGATGATCCTGACCGCACTGAAGGCCGGGCAGGAGCAGAGCGAGAAGGCGGAGCTCAAGCTGATGAACTCCACATTGAAAGAGATGCGTTTTACTTCCAAGGTATTCGGACCCTACAGGGACACCAGAAAAGTGACTGTATTCGGTTCGGCAAGGACAAAACCTGATGAGCCGGTTTATGCCATGGCGCATCTGTTAGGCAGAAAACTCGTTGAAGCAGGGTATATGGTCATCACAGGAGGCGGGGGTGGTATAATGCAGGCGGCCAATGAAGGCGCGGGACCAGACCACTCATTCGGAGTGAACATCCGGCTTCCTTTTGAGCAGTTTCCCAACCCCACGCTCGAGGGCAATCCGCGTCTTATTACCTATAAGTATTTTTTTAATCGCAAGGTTGCTTTCCTTAAAGAGGCTGACGCTGTGGTGCTTTTCCCCGGAGGATTCGGCACCCTGGATGAAGCTATGGAAACGCTTACCCTCATACAGACAGGAAAACATAATTTTATACCGCTTGTGCTTGTTGACGAGCCGGGAGGCACATACTGGACCAGATGTATACGATTCTTCCAGGAAGAACTTCTGCAGCAGGGATATATATCTGATTCTGACTTCAATCTGTTCGATCGGGTTGATTCGGCGGACGCAGCAGTCGGAAGAATCAAGTATTTTTATAAACGCTATCACAGCCAGAGGTTCGTCGAGAAAAAATTGGTAATAAGGCTGACTTCTTCCCTCGGACATCATGCTGTTACGGAACTCAATGACCGTTTCCGTGACATACTTGCGCCCGATGGAAGCATTTATCTGTCAGGGCCTTTGCCAGCTGAGGAAGACGAACCGGAACTCCTGGATCTTCCGAGACTTATAATAGATTTCAACCGGAAAGACTTTGGAAAGCTTAGAAAACTTATTGATGTAATGAACGGATTTTGATACCCTGTTATCCATTATGAAGGTAATATTGAATGAAGTGCGGAAAATGCGGAGCTGATTTAAACGGGAATAAAATTTGCCGTAACTGTGGAGCAATAGCCCCGGCGCATGAGGAAGAGTTCGAAATCGAATATAAGGATTTCAAGACGTCGGAGCTACTGGAGATCAGGCAAAAGAGACGCAAAGCCGGCGGCGCCCGCGAGTCGAAGCCTGTAATTGAAGAAGATATAAAACAATCAAGGGGACACACGTCTTTTAGTGCGGATACCGTATTGAAGCGGGACAAAAAAAATACCGCTTATGGTCGGTATGTTATAAGAAGGACGAGAAATCAGTTTATATTTGTTCTAATCGTGATTTTTGTTATAGCCGTCATCGGGGGGGCATTTTTTATCCTGCGCCCCTTGATCAACCGGTAGGGATAATCGGTGATCCTCTTTCAACGGCAGGCGGTGTCAACCGCTGATCGTCCTTAATTATTATCCCTGAAATCAATAAAGCTCTTTTCTATTGAAGGGTCCAGCCTTATCGTTACTTTAACCACGCCGCCTTCCTCGATCCGGTAGCCAACCTCAAGGACATCGCCTTTTCCGTAGACGAACGGCAGGTAAAGAGGTCTGATTTCATAACCCGTTGTCCTGCCGCTTCGGTCCTGGATCTCTCTTATCTGTTGCTTGTGAAATGAAGGGTGAGAGCTCACAAAACCGGCCGATATCTCAACCGCATCTGCCGCACCCATGCCTCTTATCATCCTGTAGTCAAATTCAGGCGCATATGGAATAAATTTGTAGCTGTCCCCTTCCATATCAAGGATTGCTATGGTCTCCAGTCCGTCATACCGCCCTGAATTGTAAAGTATTACAGTGAAAAGTCCGGACGTGCCTCCTGTATCATCAACAGTTTTTGGTATAAGGTATTTGCTCCCGGCGCAGGAAATGAGCATAAAGAGGGGGACAGCTAAGATTAATCGATTGATAAAGGCTTTCATGTTAACATTATATCAGGATTCATTGCCGTTCAAAATAATTTCAAATATATATAAGAAGGCGGGATGTTGGGAAAACAGAATAACGACGCCATGCCCGCCGGCCCTGGATTGTTTGTCGCGAAAATATTCATGTTATAAGTTTCCAAAGATCTTTAAAAATATTTAAGATATCGAAGGATGCCCGAATGCCGAAGCAACATAATTACGACACCTTTAAAAAAGAGGATTCCAATGCCCGGAAACAGGTCGTAGAAACGTGCGCCCGATAAGCATCTCATCAGATAAAGGCGGGCAGTCTCAATATGCCCTGTCGATTAATTATGTTGATGAGGTATTCGGGCATCATAAGCAACCATTGGAACAGAGTTCGCTATGAATATTCTGAAGAAAAATATTTTTCTTACCGGAGCTCCTTCATCCGGAAAGACCACGGTCATCAGGAAAGTCATTGCAAGGCTGAAGGTTCCTGTTAACGGATTTTATACAGAAGAAGAGAGGGCGGGCGATAAACGGACGGGTTTTCTGATGAAAACACTCGACTGGAGGACAGGCTATCTTGCACATCAGGATATAAAATCCGTTTTTAAGATAAGGCGATACGGCGTCAGCATTGAGAATATAGAGACAATTGCAGCGCCTTCAATCATACCTGTCAAAGGGAATATCATTATCCTCGATGAGATAGGGAAGATGGAATGTTTCTCGGAAGTTTTCAAAAAGGCTGCGGTCAATGCCCTTGATTCGCCGAATATTGTCCTGGGCACGATCACCCTTGGAGGTGATGATTTTATTCTGGGGATAAAGAACAGGGATGATATGGAAATCCATGAGGTGACGATTGAAAACAGGGATTCCCTGCCGGATATGATCCTGAGGAAAATCCTGGAACTCCTTGGTCATCGGGCCGCTGAATAATTACGCTGTTCCAGGCTGTGATTGTGCTATAATCAAGAAAAGTTTGAACGGGCATGAATCGATAAGATTAATTTTTATAATTATCGGGGCATAGCAATATAAAAGGAGGCATTATCATGATTCCATTTTCCAGAAAGGTTATACTGTCTTTAATAGTATTAATAGCTTCTTCTGCAGGAATTGCAAGCGCCGCGAATCTCGAAAAACAGTTCGGCAGGGCGGTTGCAGCAGGTGATATCGAAAATGTAGGGACACTGCTGGATCAGGGCGCTGACGTCAACGCAAAAAATAAAGAAGGTGAAACGCCTTTGATGGTGGCAGCCCTTGAGAGGAGGCTGGAAATGGTGAAATTTCTGCTGGACAGAGGCGCTGATATTAATCTTAAAGACAATGTCGGGGCAACTGCTTTAATTTATTCAGCTATGGAGGGTTCAGTGGAAATCATGAAACTCCTGCTGGACAGAGGCGCCGACCCTGATGCAAAAACTGATGACGGACTGACAGCATTATCGATTTCCGATCTGAAAGGCAATCGGGAAGCTGTAGAGTTACTGCATAGGGCAAAAGCAAAAAAATAAGATAATAACCGGGAAGGTATCAGTTGTTCAGACTCCTGAGAAGGATAATTTTTCCCCTTTCGCATGACAGTTCAAGGTGTTGCTGCAAAAGACTTCTCAACCATCCATGCCCATATCAAATGTATTTTCCTGGATAATTTAACAAGCGATACCAGTAGTGTCCGGTAAAAAACTCAGAAAGAGCTTACAAAAGGGGCTATATTCACGTGCTTTATTAGTCCGGACAGCATGAAAGTACCTCTAAAAAGCCTGCAAAGGCATCACTGGCTTAGTTATGA
>JBFMDL010000131.1:0-5327 GCA_040753635.1 Nitrospirota bacterium
CAACCTCCCTTTGCCAAAGGGAGGAATATACCCCTCTTTGGCAAAGTCGGAGACTCGACTCTACGAGAGGGGCAAGGGGAGATTTTCTGACAAAATGTCTATCCAATTTTGAGAACATTAGTAATATAATTCACATAAATGCAGACATAACATTTCGTGAAATTCAGAAAATAGTTGGCTGGCCTTTCTTGATGGTTGTAATGTGTTGCAGGGCAAGGCTTTATCTTCGCCTCTGCCTTCCGCATGAAGGATTTTTTGCAACTATAAGGTTATGTTTTCACAACGAGCACAGGGCAGGGCGAGTTCCCGATCACCTTTTCTGTGACGCTTCCCATAAGAAGTCTTTTCAGACCTGTCCTTCCGTGAGAACCCAACACTATCATATTTATTCCCAGTTCATCTGCAAGTTTGAGGATCACATCAGGCGTCTCTCCTTCTCTTACAAAGGCATCTGCCTTTAAGCCTCTTGATTCAGCCAGTTGTTTTGCTTCTTTGACATATCCGTGCGCCCTGTTGATCATGTCATCCACTGCCTGCGGGGCCTCGCCGTAAAATTCAGCCGGGACATCGACAACGGATAATATTTTTAATGTGCCCTTGTATGCATCTGCAAAGTCGATCGCACGCTCTGTAGCAGTTTTACTATATCTGGAGCCGTCGGTCGCAAGAAGGATATTCTTCCAGTCGACCTCAGCTTTAAGAGGGATGATAAGGACATCCTTCTGACTGTAGCCGATAACCCTTGCCGAAACACTGCCAATAAGCGCCCTTTCAAGCTTGCTTGCGCCCCTTCTGCCCATGACTATCAATTCGCAGTTTTCAGCCTCTGCAAGATCGATTATTCTTTCATGAGGCACGCCTTCTTCGCAGACTGTCTTAATGAGGGCCCTTTCAGCCTTTGCGATCTCCATCGCCTCTGAAAGGGCCTTTTCACACGGGTGTTTTATTGCATGCTGGACATTTCCGATGCCCACCATGTCCAGATCTCCTTCGTAAGGGGGAACTACAGAGACGACCGTTATCCAGCTCTTTTCATTGCTCGCAAGCTTGAATGATTCCCTTAATGCGTGCATGCCTGATTCAGAACCGTCAATCGCCACCAGCATTTTTTTTGTTCCTCCCTTTCCGAATTTTGCCATAATTACATTTTACCATGAGCGACTGCTTCTTCGGCAGCCAGTTTTTCTGCGCGTCTCCCCTGCCACATGGCCCGAAGCACAATGAATGCGCCCATTGCCAATGCAAAAATCATTATCGCATAACTTGTGCTTTTTAAAGCCTTTACTGTACTGTCGCTCAGGGTTTGTATCAGGCCTAATTGAGAAAGATAAACAGGGACCATCAGTCCGCGGCTGAAAAGCACTGTAACCATTATAGCTCCCATAACAACCTTTATCATGAAGGGTTTCACATAAGTCGTTCCAATAGCGCCAAGCTGAATGCCGAAGAGCGAGCCTGCGAGTATGATCATCGCAAGGCGTATATCAACCAGACCGTGCATGGCATATTTGAATGACCCGCCGAGACCCATTACAAATGCTATTACCAGCTCAGACGCTGAAGCCATAAGGCTCGGTGCGCCAAGCACATAAATCATTGCAGGGACGCCTACAAAACCGCCGACTGCAATAGTTGCCGCCAGCATCCCTGTTGCAAACCCTAATGGAATAGTAAAAAGAACGGAAATCCTTGCATTCAGGCTCTTGAAATACACCATTGTGCCGGGGATGTTGACGGACTGCACCCACTTTGCAAGTTTTGTCACCTTTTCCTCTTCATTTGTGTTTCCTGATTTGTATGTTTTCCATGCGTCGCGCAGTACGAATATGCCGACAACAGCCAGCACCACAACAAAGGCCACGCTGACATAGAGGTTTGATCCTGCGTCGCCGAAACTCTTCTTGATGCCTTCCTGTATGTGCGCGCCATAAAGTACGCCGGCCTCTGCTGATATGCCGAGCACTATGCCGATCTTTACATCCACCTGACCGTATTTGGCGCGCTTGATCGCCCCGACCAGGGCCTTCGGGAACTTATGGCACATGTTGCTGGCGACCGCCACGAGGCCGGGGACGCCCATGCTCATCATGGCCGGGGTAAGGACGAATGCGCCGCCTGATCCTATGAAGCCGCTCACAAGTCCGCCGACAAAACCGACGAGGAAGAGATAGATCAGATTCCCTGCGTCAAGGGTGACGAAATTAGCTGCTGCCTGAGCTATATCATGCATGTTATTTCACCTCCTTTTTTTTCTTGGCTGCCTCGATCCCCACCACTGTCCAGAAATTGCCTGTAAAAGAACCGTGAATAAAAGAGAAAAGGAATGCGGCTGCTATCGGGAGAAATGCATATAATCCGCCCTTTCCGAAATAATTATTGATTATGTCCTGATTCAGCAATAAGGCCCCATAGAGTGCGATGGAAACGAGCCCCGTGAAGATCATCTTGTTGATAGGCTTCTTTTTTGGAATACTGCTTGCCATAATAAATCTCCTTTTATCTCTTCAGGAGGCTCATTATGAGCCTGCCTTTGAAAGAGATTCCTTGTATTTGTAATAGTTGTAGTGATATTTTTTTTGTCCTTCCGAATCAGAATGACGTTTATCTTTCTCCGGGATTATTCTTGGGGCGTAATTCAGGCTGTCGAAAATTTCCTTATGGATCTTTTTCACATTTTCCAATTTGGTATTTACTTCTGCCATGATCTCTTTAGCCTTTTCGAACTCACCCGCTTCAGAAGATGCAATCGCCTTTGAACTGAGCGTGTCAATTTCAATAAATAACGCTTCCACATCATGCTTGAGCTTCTTAAGCTGTTCTGACGGAGAGTGTTCCGCACGCAGTATTCCACGTGCGGTCTCCAACTCTCCTTCCTCTGCAAAAGAGGCTGCTTCTACGGTTTTTTCAATATCACTGATTGTCTTTCTTAATTTATTCACTGCACGCTCCAATTCGATTCTCATGTGAAATCAGCAAGTTGCGCATTAGTTAACCCTTAGTTCTTTTCTGTTTGATACCCTTGGCTTCTCCAGTTTTGAAGGCCTGTCCGTCTTTCTCGGCTTGTCCTCATTCAGCAACTCTCTGGCTGTTTCAAATTCTCCTGCCTCTGCAAAGGCAACTGCCATCATCGTTGTTTCAAAGCTCTTGAATAATTTCTTCATCTTGCTCGCCTCCTTTTGAGCCTATCCTTATATCCCGGCCTCTGCGGGCCTGGAAATGGTCACGATAGGTTTTGAAATATTTTTAAGTAATTTTTTTACGTTGATAACCTTCTTATCTCTTGAAAGGTTAGGGCTTAACAGAACCATGTCGATAACCGGTTTATCTTTCAGGAAATCTCTTATTGCAGTTATTACATCGCCTGATGCCACCTGATATATGAGGTCTCTCGAAATTTCGCTGTATTTTTCGGACAGCCTTCTGAATTCTTTATCTGCAATTTCTTTGATCTCATTTTTATGTTCTGTTAAAATCTCTTTTGCGGTATCAGCCTCACCTTCTTCTGCAAATGCTGCAGCGGTCATTACGTCTTCGATGCTCGCCGTTCGTTTGTCGAAAATCATCAGTATCGCGATCCCTGCATTGAGTGTCTTGGCAAGCTCAAAAACATATGAGAACCCATCTTCTGAATTTTCACCTCCTTTGGTCACAAATAAGAGTTTTTCCTTCATTTGCCTTCTCTCCTTTCAGATGTTCTGCATATATAAATCCAAAAGGCGTGCCAAGTTCTAACTAATTGAAATTAAAGGATAAAATATAAATAGAGGGTCAATTTGATGTTTCAAAAATGAACGCATGTGAACAGAAGACTTTATGTTTGCTTATAATTATGAAATCAGAGGAAATTTAAATATTAAAGGGATTGGGATTTTTTAGGTATTAATCCTCTCTCATTGTCGCTGCGCTCCGAGGCTTTTGCCTTTTTTTTCTCTAAACACACTGTCGGGCTATCGGCAAAAAAAACCGCTCGGAACCTCTGTCCCGCCTCGTTCCAGAGCCTTACGTCTGAAATTTGTGAATGATATGGAGAGACATTCGTGAAAAGCATGATTTAAACAATATTATTTTATAAACAAGTCTATTGCTGTCCAAAATAATTTCAAATATACATAAGAAGGCGGGATGTTGAGAAAGCAGAATAACGACACCCTGAAAATCAATCCACAAACAATCACAAAATAACACAAATACAGAGTTATCGTTATACGTTTATTTAACAAAGTCGAGGTCTGACATTTAATAATCATGTCGATTTATTCTGTTTTCGAGGCATTCCGCCTTCTGTGAAGTCTTATTCTGGACAAGTATGAAACAAGTCCTTTATTGATGTATAATTTTATGATGTATGATTCTATATTGTAGAGAGCTATTATGTCCGAAAAAGATGAGACTTCAACAAAGGTTCGCAACAGGCGGGTCCATATGGCAAATGAGAGGACCTTCCTCTCATGGATAAGGACGAGCATCGGCATAATGGCATTTGGGTTTGTTGTTGAGAGGTTCGCAATCTTTATAAAACAGGTTTCATTTTTTCTGGGGAAACCGGCAGAAACCGCTGCCTCTCAGGCTGGAAGGGGTTATTCGTCAATCTTCGGCATATTTCTCGTAGGTCTCGGCGCATTGATGGGCCTTCTTGCCTTCATCAGATATAAAAAGATTGAGAAACAGATAGACAAAGACACATATCAGCCATCCTTAATTCTTGATATACTCCTCGCCATCTCTGTCCTTGCAATCGGTATCTTCCTTGTGATTTATCTGATTCACAGTATTTAAAGACGCACAGGAGTTCGACAGGAGATACATAAAGGAATTATTATACAAGCGGGAATCCCGCAAAACACTATGCATAATTTCCCAGGACTCATAGAACATTTCCCGTATACGGGACTTTTTCTCCTCCTTATCCTCGGAGGCATCGGGTTCCCTTTCCCTGAAGACACTACCCTTATCCTGTGCGGATTCCTGATATCCACCCATGTGGTAAAGCCTGTTCCTGCTCTGCTTGTTATTTATTCAGGATTGTTGATAGCGGATCTTTTTCTCTATTTTGTTGGAAAGAAATATGGACGCAAAATCATTACACATAAGAGATTTCGGAAAATTGTTTCACCGGAAAGGCTCGCAGCGCTTGAGGATAAATTTAATAAAAGGGGGATCTTTGTCGTGCTGTTTGGAAGGCATTTGGTCGGTCTGAGGCCCCAGATATTTCTTGTGGCAGGCGTTATGAGGATGTCGGCATTGAAATTCATAATGGCTGATGCTGTTTCTTCAATATTTACGATTGCTTTAATGGCCGGCGCAGGGTATATGGGAGGCAACAGCCT
>JBFMDL010000132.1:0-5218 GCA_040753635.1 Nitrospirota bacterium
CCACTTATACATGCTTAACACCCCTTTTCATTCCCTCCTTCCTGTTTTGAGAAGGAGATTATAGGTTTTTAGGGGGTCAATTTTAAATGCCGATTGGGGGTCAATTGTATTTTACGATCTACACCGTAGAAGAAATCAAAGCTCATGGCTATGTGCTCACACCAGGAAGATATGTCGGCGCTGAGGATATAGAGGACGATGACGAGCCGTTTGATGAGAAAATGAAACGACTTACAGCAAAGCTCGGAGAACAGTTCGAGAATAATGTAAAGCTTGAGACAGTGATTAAGAGAAATTTGAAAGAGCTTGGATTTAAATAAAGGCTTGCTTTTTTCCACCACAAAACTGATAATATGAGCATGAAAGTGGCGGAAAAAGATAAAGTAATCAGCGGAATGCTTCAGGATGAACTGAGGCGATGCGAGGAAATGCTTGACAGTCTCAAGAAGTCTGCATCCAAGCTCCCTAAGGGCGTTCTCAGTTTAAGAAAAAAACGGTACAAAAAAAAGCTTTATTCATATTATTACCTTAAATATCGCGAAGGCAAGGATGTTGTCAGCAAACACATTTCGAATAAAAATGTTCAGGATATAGCAGAAAAACTCGAACAGAGAAAAAAATATATTATGGAAATTAAATCCTATGAAAAAAGAATCGCTTATTTGGAAAAGATGCTAAAAGCCGGACGAAAAAGGGTACATGCAAATAGAGGTTAAAAATAAGAAGATTTTTCCGCCTGAAGTTATAGAGCTTTTAAAGGCTTTTTACTCTGCCGGTTTTTTTGAAGAGTCCATGCTAATAGGAAGTTGGGTAATGCCTCTTTATCATGAGGTGTTCGGCATAAGTTATGTCCTTCGCACGCTGGACATTGATTTTGCCGTCAAGTTCGCTTCTCATTCAAAAACCCCAAAAGCCGATATAGAAAAAATTATCACTGATCTTGGATATCTGCCGGTTATCTCACAGTCAGGAATCCGTAAATTTACGCGCGAAAATTTGACCGTAGAATTTGTCGCCCACCGCAAGGGAGGAAGGGATGACGAGGTTGTGTCTGTCAGGCAATGGAATATCACCGCTGCTCCTTTGCCTTTTATTGATCTTCTTTTGAGTTTTCCCTTTATAGCCGACTTCGGCGATTTCAAGATAAGAGCGCCTCTTCCAGAGGCTTTCTTCGTCCATAAATTAATTACATCACAGAGAAGATTTGGAGAAAGCAAAAAAGACAAAGACCTTGAGCAATGCTCTGTCATCGCCGGACATCTCGATACTAAAAGGTTGAATAATATTATTGAATCAGCAAAGTTCAGCAAAAAGACACAGAAATCATTTCGGGCTTCATGTGAAACGATTGATTTTCCCCCACAAAAGCTGGGGTTAAAATAATAATGTGGTGGAAAAATTAAATATGGAGAATTTGACCTGTCTGCGTGCGCACACGCACAGGCAGAAGGGGTTGGGGAATGGGTGATAGTAATTGGAAGGAATACAGACTTGGCGATATAGGGCGAATTGTAACAGGTAAGACTCCACCTACTGCTGAACCTGAAAATTACGGAGGGATTCTTCCTTTTATAACGCCTTCTGATATGAAAGGGCAGAAATACATTGATGTCACTGAACGCACCATTAGTGCGATCGGAGTCAAATATATAAAGAATCTCTTAGTGCCTCCGAAGACAGTATTTGTCTCTTGTATTGGTTCTGATATGGGAAAAGTCGGCGTGACAAAAGTCGAGTCAGTTACGAATCAGCAAATAAATTCCATTATTGTAAATGAAGGTATTGAATCAGACTATGTTTATTACAATCTTTGCTCTCGAAAAGATGAATTGCAACGCTTAGCAACAAGTGGTTCAGCACAACCAATTTTAAACAAAGGACATTTTTCACAATTAAAAATTACTATCCCTTCTCCTCCCGAACAAAAAGCCATTGCCTCAATTCTCGGTGCATTGGATGACAAGATTGAATTGAACAGGGAAATGAATGAGACGCTTGAGGCTATGGCGAGGGCGATATTCAAATCATGGTTTGTGGATTTTGATTCCATCCCCGGCCTCGGCCCTCACAAAGAATGGCAGGATTCCCCGCTTGGAAAGATTCCGAAGGGGTGGAGGGTAGAAACTATTGGAAATGTCATTGAATTAGCCTATGGCAAATCTTTAAAAGAAGAACTAAGGCAGCCAGGCAAAATACCTGTTTATGGCTCAAACGGTCAAGTGGGTTGGCATAATGAAAAACTTGTTGATGGTCCCGGCATTGTCGTTGGCAGAAAAGGGAACCCCGGTATTGTCACCTGGGTATCAACAGACTTCTATCCAATAGATACAACCTTTTATGTTGTTCCAAAGGGCATAATCAAGAGCATGCATTATATCTTACATGCTCTCAAACTACAGGACTTGCCCTCACTCGGAGCGGATTCTGCTGTCCCTGGGTTAAATCGCAACATGGCGTATATGAATACGATGATCGTTCCTCCAGAGGACGTAATTGCTTTTTTTGACAAACAGGTTAAAACATTGTCAGAAGTGGTAAATCATAACAATGAGGAATCTCGCACCCTCGCCTCTATCCGTGACACCTTGCTGCCAAAACTGTTGTCAGGGGAGATAAGAGTAAAGGATGCGGAGAGGTTTGTGGGCGAATCATTATGAGAGATGAAAAGTCAAAAGTGACACATGTTGCATTTGCTGATGAAAGATGTTGCGTTCTATCAGAATTTAATGAAAAATGCAAAAATAAAAAGTTTGGTGTAAGCCTCAAGACTAATAAAGGACTAGGACATTTGATGCTAAGAGACCCATTAATTTCTGGTGGTATGAACCACAGCATGAAGCAGATAAAGCACCGTGCAAAGGATAAAATGAATAAACCAAGTAAGGTAATGCAATGGCAGAAATAAATCTCACACAAGCTGAGGCGTAAGATGAATCAAATTTTTAATGTATATTGCGATGAAAGTTGTCATCTGGAAAATGATCGCCAGTCAGTAATGGTATTGGGGGCGGTATGGTGTCCATTGGAAAAAACCCGTGAAATATCTATTCGTATCAGAGAAATAAAAGCAAAACATAAAATAAAAGCGGATTTTGAGATTAAGTGGACGAAAGTCTCACCCGCTCAAAAAGAATTTTATCTTGATCTAATAGATTATTTCTTTGACGATGATGACCTGCACTATCGTGCCCTTATAGTTCCGGATAAGACCAAGCTTCAGCATGAGAAATTCGGTCATGATCATGACACATGGTATTACAAAATGTATTTTGATATGCTCAAAGTCATTCTTAGCCCGGATGCCTGCTATCGTATATATCTTGACATCAAGGATACAAAAAGCGCTTCGAAGGTGGCAAAATTGCATGAGGTGCTTTGTAATAATATGTATGATTTTCAGCGGCAAATTATTGAGCGTGTTCAAACAGTTCATTCACGTGAAGTATCACAGTTACAGCTTGCAGACCTTTTAACAGGGGCGATTTCTTATCTAAACAGAGGACTTTCGAGTAGTCCAGTGAAACTTGAATTAATAGAGCGTATGAAAAAGAGATCACATTACGAGCTTACTAAAACTACACTGCTCTTAGAAAAAAAGGTCAATCTCTTCCGCTGGCATGCCTCGGAGGTTATTTAGTGGACGAACTTCCTGATTGGTTACCCCCATTAGTTTTGTTTTCAGATTATGAGGGAAACTGGGAACGCTATCTGGATGCGATATATAATTATTTTAAGCAGGACTTCATTGATAACAGACCTTCTTTCAGAGGCCGCCGGCTGGGCTTGAAAAAGCATCCGCTTGAAAAGGGAAAAGAAGCCACGTTCTGGCACTTTATACAGGAAGGACCACATGAAGACGATAGAATACCTGACATTAGAAGGTGTGAGCGTATACGCTGGCCAAGACCAGTAATAGAGAATTCAGATAAATCGGTCATCAAGATATGGGAAAACAAAAGGAAGAATGACAAGCGGATATTGCTTTGGTTAGAGGGACAGGAATACCTTGTTATTTTAGCTGAGCGTAAAGGATATCTTCTTCCTTGGACAGCATACCTTGTTACCGAGGAACATAGAAAAAAGAAATTACAGAAGGAGTACGAGACCTTTAAAAATGCGAATGCCGCTTTTTAGGCGGCATCTTTACTCCTTCTACACTTGGTAGATGAGCTGATTTATTTATACAACAAAATGAAGTGAAAGAAAAATTAATAAATTTTATAGGTCTATTAGCAAAAAAGGATGATTAATAATGGACAGCTTTACTTCCGATAGGATTTGTTTTGTGCTTTACGAATGGCAGAAAGCTCTTTGAGTCTTGCCAAATCCTTTTTTGAAGGGCGTATTCCTTCAATGGCAGAAGATGAGATCACGGAGCGAAGTATGAGTTCTTTGCGTAATAAAGGATCTTTTAGATACGGATTTGTTTCTTTAAGAAACTTCTTTTTCATGCTTTATTATACAATATTGAGCAATGAATAATAAAAACGAAAACCCAAAACCTTCCCTTATCCCCCCTCACGGCGGATACCGAAATCTGAAATCCTATCAGACAGCGGAGCTTATTTATGACGCCACAGTAATATTTTGTGACCGTTTTATTGACAAGCGGTCGCGGACGCATGACCAGATGGTGCAGGCAGCGCGGAGCGGTGTGCAGAACATCGCAGAGGGGAGCATGGCATCCGCAACCTCAAAGAAGACCGAACTCAAGTTAACTGGTGTTGCCAGAGCAAGCCTTGAAGAATTACTGCTTGACTTTCAGGCTTTTCTTCGTCAGAAGGGCTTGCGCATCTGGGCTAAGGATTCGCCAGAGGCTCTTGAAGTAAGAAGAAAAAAACTGTCAGACCTGTCCGACTTGTCTGACATGTCGGACAACCTGTCTGACCCTGAGGTTGCGGCGAACACTTTGATTTGCCTGATTAACCAAGCCAGTTATCTTCTTGGGCGGCAACTTCAAAGGCTTGAACAACAATTTCTATCAGAGGGTGGGTTTACAGAAAGGCTTTATAATGCAAGACAGCAGGCCAGGAGAAAGACTTGAACATTACCGAGTCCATTATCGAACAAGCAGCTCTTGACTGGTTAAAGGGGGGATATAATCAAAAAGTGTGTAAATAGATTGTAGATAAAAGGCGGTGTATCCTAATATGTTGTTGAACTGGAAATCAACAAAAGGAGGAGACACCACCTATGAGAAAGGGTATCACTGAGGCGG
>JBFMDL010000133.1:0-5186 GCA_040753635.1 Nitrospirota bacterium
AACGAAGGCAATCCTTTTAAGAATCAAGTCGTCAAAGATTCAGAGGATAGCTGCATAAATAGGAACCAATGAAAGCCCTTGAGAATAAAGGCTCTGAAAGAATTTGCGGAAAAGACTTGACATTACCCCCATTTTGGGAGTTGATTTCCGGCAATGAAAATCTTTATACGCAAATTATTGAGCCTCTCGGCCATAAGGCGAAAGAACGAAATGAGGAATTCATGGTTGCCTATGCTCAAAGCATTAACAACTTTACCTTAATCTTTATGAATGAATTTTGTATTGATGAAAAATTGACTGGAAAAAACTTGTGAAGTTTAATGCGGGAAAAAGCAGATTAAAGCGGGCAAAGCGAAATAATGAGAGAAAGACTATTGTTTGAGAGTGACATTTCTATCTGTCTCTGGACGGAAAACAGATATGTAAGATTAAGCTAAAGATATGACTGAGGTGAATTATATGGAGTGTACAGGATGTTTTAGAGAGATTAAAAGAAGCAATAAAGCCTTTGCTACCGCAATCGGCAGCATAGAGCAAAATCTTTTTAGTGAAAAAGAAGAATACGGCTTTTATGCTTCTGAGAGCGAACCATGGACAACTGTTCTTTGCAAAGATTGCGGGAGTGCGGTTCATGATTTCATCACAGAACAGTTGCAAGTTAAACATCTATGATACCAATAGTTTCTAAACCCTTCATAATCATCGGCGATAGCCGGAGGTAGATTATGCGACTCAAAAAAAGGAATATAGAGGTCATTGACGATGTCATGGCTAAAATACTGAGGGAAAAATCTCCTCAACAAAGACTATCCATTGCCTTTGGTATGTGGTTGTCTGCAAAGAAACAATTATCAAATTACCTTCGCACGGAACATCCTGATTGGAGTGAAGCAATGATCCGAAAAGAGGTCGCAAAGAGGTTGTCTCATGGAGCTGTATGACTTACTGAAATATCTGATTAATGCCCTTGAAAAACTTAAGATTAAATATTTTATCACCGGTTCGATTGCATCGATGTTTTATGGTGAGCCAAGATTTACAAATGATATTGATATTGTGGCAGATATTAAACTTGAACATATTCGAGGTTTATTAAAATTATTCCCTGAGGACGAATTTTTTATCGATGAGGATACACTACGGGATGCGATTAAGAATCGCTTCCAGTTCAATATAATACATCCGGCCTCCGGGTTAAAAATCGATATAGTTATTCCGAAAGTGGATGATTTTAATAAGAGCCGTTTTAATCGCATTAAAAAGGTATCACCTATTAAGAAAACTTTTGCGAATCTGGCATCCCCTGAGGATGTGATTATTATGAAGATGAGATATTACAAAGAAGGAGAATCCGAGAAACATCTCAGAGATATTGCAAGCATATTGAAAATATCCGGCAGTGGGGTTGATAAGAAATACATAGAATCCTGGGCAAAGAAATTAAATCTTACGAATATATGGAACCTGATTTTAAAAAGGCTGGAGGAGAAATGATCGCGGCAAAACCCAACCCCACCATAATCATCGGCGATAGCCGGAGGATGAAGGAGCTTAAAGATGAGAGTGTGCATCTAATCGTCACTTCTCCGCCTTATTGGCAATTGAAGGACTACGGCAATGGAAGCCAGATAGGGTTTAATGATTCCTATGAAGACTATATCAACAATCTCAACCTTGTCTGGAAGGAGTGTTACAGAGTCTTACATAAGGGCTGTCGTTTGTGTGTGAACATTGGTGATCAGTTCGCAAGGTCTGTTTATTATGGCAGGTACAAGGTAATCCCAATTCGAGAAGAGATAATCAAGTTCTGCGAAACTATCGACTTTGATTACATGGGCGCTATTATCTGGCAGAAGGTTACGACTTGCAATACAACAGGCGGAGCGACGGTTATGGGGTCTTTCCCATATCCAAGGAATGGAATTATTAAACTCGATTATGAGTTTATCCTGATTTTTAAGAAATTAGGCGACCCGCCGAAAGTAAGCAGGGCAATAAAGGATAAGTCGAAGCTGACCACAGAGGAATGGAACGAATATTTTTACGGACATTGGAATTTTCCGGGTGAAAGACAGGATAAACATCTTGCAATGTTTCCCGAAGAATTGCCGAAGAGATTAATAAGAATGTTCAGCTTTGTCGGAGATACAGTTCTTGACCCGTTCTTGGGAAGCGGCACAACCTGTCTTGCAGCGAAAAATCTGAACAGAGATTCTGTTGGCTATGAGATTAATAAAGACTATTTGCCAACAATAAAATCAAAGTTGAAAACCAAGGATATTGAAGTGATACAACAGGAAAGACCGAAAGTTAATTTCAAGGATGAGATCAAAAAACTTCCGTACGTCTTCAGAGACCCTGTCAAGTTTGATAAGAAAATAGACCCTAAGAAATTGAAATTCGGCTCAAGGATTGATAATTCAGTCTCCTGTAGAGAAACCTACTATTCTGTTAAAGAGATAATAAGCCCTGAAATGGTTGTTTTAGACAATGACTTGAAAGTCAGACTTATCGGAATAAAAGTAAATAAGGAGATAAACGGTAAGACCCTGCAATTTTTGAAAGAAAAACTGAAAGGTCAAAAGGTATTTCTGAAATTTGACGCTATGAAGTATGACAGCGCAGGCAATCTTATGGGCTACCTCTATCTGAAGAATAAGACCTTTATTAATGCACATCTTATAAAAAATAACCTCGCACAGGTTGATTCATCCCTTGAGTTTAAATACAAAGAAAGATTTCAGACTATGCAGAATAAATAAAAGGATTTTTTGGATGAAAGTAAAGCTCACAAACGAAGACATAAGGAAGGCTTTGGAGATACCTTCTCCATCGTTTCCTAAATATGTCACTCAGATTATCAATCTTGCTAACCAGAACTCTCAAGGAACAAGGCCGAGAGTGGTTGGCCAGTTAACCGATCTTATACAGGAATTTTCAGGAAAGAGTCTGGATGAATGGGAGCAGTGGTATTTGCAGAGATATCCTGAAGCCATAAGGACCGCGAAAGAAAAAATCCTCTCTATGGTTGGAAATCTAAAGGATGCAATTAACAGGATCGATGAAAACATGGTTTATGAATGGGCAAGAGACCTTGTTATTGTACAGACATTTATCGGGCTTCAGTTTCAGGAAGCAATTTTAAAAAAAGCAGCCGAGATCAAAGGTGTTGGTTATAGGCTATCAGAGAAGTCAGACGAATCAATGGGTATTGATGGTTATGTAGGCAACACTCCTGTCTCCATCAAACCGGATACTTATAAGGTTAAGAGGGCTTTGAGTGAAACTATTGACGTAAAGCTTATCTATTATAGGAAAGTCAAAAACGGCATCGAAGTTGACTACAGCGAGATAATTGATTAATCCTCTCCCCTCTTAACCTAAGAGGGGGTTAATCGGGGGCAATTAATAGAGGCGATAGTTCATAATTGTCTTACCAAACAATGTGTGGTAAAATAGGATGTGGGCGTGATCACGAAGAAGATAGGCAGGAACAGGTATGCATACCTTGTGAAAAGAGAGGGGGAGAAGGTAGTCCATAAATACCTCGGCCATGCTGATAACCCAAGGGTGGTCAGAATGCTTTCCGACATAAAAGAGACATCTTCAGTGCCCGAACGGCTCCGTTCGCTTTTCTGGGACACGAGCCTCAGGAACATCCATCTGAGAAAAAATGCAAGATATATTATCGAGAGGGTTCTTGAACTCGGAGATATGGAAGCCGTTGAGTGGCTTCAGAGGGTCTATACGGTCCAGGAGATTATTGATGTGCTTAACATAAGCAGGGCTATTTCTGAAAAGACCCGGCAGTTCTGGCTGATATGGTTAGGGGTTCAGAGTGCATAAGGAATGTTTCCCTGAAAATGGCTGGAAGGCACTTCGCAAGATGAAGAATATTTTTAAAAAATACGATGCTGTTCTTGCCGGCGGGACCGCCCTTGCCTTGCATCTGGGCCATCGGATCTCGATATATCTCGATTTTTTCACCGGGAAGGTTTTTAATCCGGAGGATATCATCTCTGCCTTAAGAAAAACAGGTCTTCACTTTCGCATCATCTCTGAAGGAGAGGGATATCTGATATTCGAGGCAGACGGTATCAAGGTGTCAATATTTAAATACGATTACCCTTTTCTCGAAAGGACTGCCGGATATGAGGGGGTACCTGTTGCAGGGATTGCTGATATCGCCTCAATGAAGGTTATAGCCATAAGCCAGAGGGGTACAAAGAGGGATTTTATCGACCTTTATTTTGTTCTTCAGAAAATGCCTTTTCACATAATAGCGGATCATATGATAAAGCGCTTCGGGAAAGAGAGGATTAATCCGATACATATCGGAAAATCACTCGTATATTTCTCGGATGCCGAATCAAATCCAGAACCTGATTACATAAAAGGCAGCGAAATAAACTGGGATAAGGTCAAAAAGTTTTTTAGAAATCATGTCAGGCAGTTTGTTTTTGACCTTGATATAGCGATAAAACCTTGAGGATCGAATGAACTATAAACACTTTATAAACCATAAATGCGAATTTCTGCCGTGCCACAAACTGGAGGACTGGCACTCATGCCTGTTCTGCTACTGCCCTCTGTTTCTCCTCTCATGCCCTGGGAATTTCTCTGTCCTTCCCTCGGGCATGAAAGACTGTTCCGGATGCGTTATCCCGCATACGGAAGACGGCTGGGACATAATCCAGAAAGAACTCCAGAGCCAGATATATAATCCGGGCGCTCTTAAAGTTGATAATTGATATCCGATCGGACTGAGCCTTTCTCCCTTGCCGCCCGCCAAAACCATTGCGATCGTGTTTCTTGGAATGTTTCCTGCAGGATACATGGCATTACCCCCCTCTCTTTAATATATCTTCCCTGATTACAGTTTGTCGAAAATCTCTTTTGCTTCATTGCTGTCCAAAATAATTTCAAATATACATAAGAAGGCGGGATGTTGAGGAAACAGAATAACGACACCCTGAAAATCAATCCACAAACAATTACAAAATAACACAAATACAGAGTTATCGCTAATGCGTTTATTTAACAAAGTCGAGGTCTGACTTTTAATAATCATGTCGATTTATTCTGTTTTCGGGGCATTCCGCCTTCTGTAAAGTTTTATTTTGGACAAGTATGCTTTTGCTTAGAAGTTCAATATACGAAGGCAAGTATTTTTCATGGCGCAGATA
>JBFMDL010000134.1:0-5178 GCA_040753635.1 Nitrospirota bacterium
ACTGCCAGCCCGCCGGGCTCACCACAGCTCGGCGGGCCTCCTGTTGGCCATTCCCACATCAAAACAATCAGAAAACCGTATCAAATCAATCAGAAAAAACTGTGTCAGCTAATGTGAGAGCCAACAGTAGTAGCGAAAAACCCATACCAGAAACAGCAATCATGCCAATTAATGAAGAACAACTACATGATGGTAGGGCTGTAGCAAGAAGAATAGACATTTATATCAATGAACATTTCGAAGAAAGATGATAGTCAATAAACTCTTTCAAAAGCCTTCTATTAAAGCGGATGTTGCCGCTTCAATCTGCATCTCTATTGTTGTTTGTATTGTACTTGGTGGCGTATTTTACCTGTTTGGAAACACCCAGAAAATAGACACCAGAATAACATCTTTATTCGGAGCTATTCTTGCTATCTCCGGATTAATGACAAAACAATATTTACTCAAGGAGAACGTCACGTATTTGCATAAATGGAAAAAAATTGAAAAAATTATAGATAGCATTTCATTAAACGACAATGAGTTGCCAGCGGCGGCAAGAGATATCACAAATTCGCTTTTAGAGCAAAATAACCGCGCAAATTTTTATATGCAGTATATCATTTCAGAAATAAAAATTATTCCAATTATCCCACTGCTCTTGGTTGTTTTATACGGCGCAGCGCTTATTGCAAGTGAGGCGCAGTGGTTCAGCCTTACATGTCTTGCTATTATGTTGCTTCTTGTTTCATATCTTGCTCAAGCAACGATTACGTCAAACAATTTGGCTATTGACACTACCGATTTAGATGAAACAATCCAAGAATTAGAAGAAGTGCTTGAAATATTGAATGAAAACTAAATCACAGAACAATTGTATTCAGCAGATGGCGAGAAACGCGGCGGCGCTGACGCGGCAAGTTCATTGGCGCCACTGCTGATACATGGCGTTATTGATAAAAAATACACAACGTAATCCAAAGATTGAAATTGTTCAAATGGCTATAAATCTATCAATAGGAAGCTATGTTTCTTCTATTAGTGAAATAGTTGGATCTAAAACTGGATTATGCTTAAACGAAATTCAATTATCGGATATTGTCAGAGAACATTCAGAAGAAGAAAGCGAAATTTTTAAAGCTAACAAGGAAAGATGGATTCGAATTAGAAGTGAAGATTTTGAATCAACAGTAGCATGGCTATTATACAAGACCGGCTTTACTGATAAATTGTACAGTAAATTTGAACACATAAAAATATTTCACAAATACAAAAATAACGAAATTGCTCTTAAAATTTACAATGCAACATTGGAGGCTTGGTGTGAGCATTTAAAATTTTCTCTAAACGAATTTGAAAACGAGAGAATAAGCGCAATAGATCCAACACCGGTAATTGATATAATCAAAGCAAAGTATGGAGAACTTGGATTTATTATCGCCAGTGAGCTGGTTCTTGCATTTTTTATCGAACAGAAAGTTAATATTTGGACTAGTGTTAATAACACTCAATGGAGAGACATAAAAGACTTAGAGGAGTTATTCAAATCAGAATCTCTCGAAACACAATATGGTTCAT
Organism: Nitrospirota bacterium; assembly: GCA_040753635.1. Lineage (GTDB taxonomy): Bacteria > Nitrospirota > Thermodesulfovibrionia > Thermodesulfovibrionales > UBA6898 > JBFMDL01. The sequence continues at coordinate 1,561 of JBFMDL010000134.1, forward strand.
TCCTTGATCAAAGATTTATACATTATTTAATTAATAATTTTGACGATATTGAAAAAATTCATTGGCGCAAATTTGAGGGTTTGGCTTGTGAATATTTCGATAAAAAAGGTTGTCATGTTGAAATTGGCCCTGGGAGAGACGACGGCGGTGTTGATTTAAGGGTTTGGGATGAAAAAGGTAATCCTGAGGGACCAGCGTGCATTTTAATTCAATGTAAAAGACAAAAATCAAAAGTCGAAAAGGTAGTTGTCAAAGCTCTATGGGCTGATATTCTCGACGAGAATGCACAATCAGGTCTTATTGTTACAAGTTCAGCTCTTTCTAAAGGAGCAAGGGCTGTTTGTAATGCAAGAAGCTATAATATTGCCGAAGTAAATCGCAATACTCTGTTAAACTGGCTGAAAGAAATGAGAATTCCTGGGCATGGAATATTCATGGGAGAATAAAATTTCAATAACCAGTCATTTAAGACGGACTCGCTGAAGCTCGCCGCTTATTTCTACGATGGCGCCTTGCGCGCGGCGCCATCGGCCCGAGTTGAGCGGTAAACCCGCTCAACTCGGGCCGTTAAGCATCTAAAAAAAGGAAGCACTTTGAAAGCAAAACTCACTCTAATTTTAATCTTATTACTCTTATCTTTCAGTAATCTCTGTTTGGCAAATACTGGCGTTTTTTATGGCGCAGGAAACCAAGTCATTCCAATCAAAAATGATCAAATTCAATTGGTGAAAGAAAATGTCAGCATCAAATTGACCGTTGATGAAGAAAATGGTCGTTTTGGTGTTCCATTCATCCCTTGGGCTAATGTAATAGCCAAATTTCATTTGAAAAATATTACTCAATACCAAGTAACACTCCAAATAGGTTTCCCTTTTCTCGACCTGCAAGGATTCGGAGACGAAAAATATGTATTAGATAACTTAAATTTTACAGTAGTTAGTAACGGAACGAATATCCCGGCTGAGTTGAAAGAAGGTTTAATTGAAAAAGAGTTAGACCCTAAAGGATTATTCAAAAAGGTTTTTTCTTGGCAGGACACTTTCACCGCAGGAGAAGCTAAAGAGGTTATTGTAACCTACAAAATGTTAATGGGGGTTGCCTCAGCTAATTCCATTTTCAGAGACTATAATGAACAAGAGCGTAAATTTCGGGCAATTGACAAACTTTTCCCGGCATTAAGTTATAGTTTCACCTATATCACCAAAACAGCATATACGTGGGCTGGTGATATTGAAGAATCAATATTTCAGCTCGACTGTAGAGCATTGTACGACAATTTAGAAAAACATAATGTACTGGCTGATCCGGAACAAGAAGACCCAGGGTACACAAGACCATTATTTTGGGAATCAGCTTTTCCTGATTCCGGTGAAAAAAATGACGGAGTATATAAGTGGGTATTTAAAAAGAAAGTACCGGAAGATGGTCTTTACTATAGCACCACAGTGCTAAGCATTCCTGCTCTACCTCCTGAGCTAGCAACTTATTATTCTAAAAGCATTTCACGTTTGAGTAATGTTTCTCCAGAAGAGTTTAAAAGTATTTTGGTTGCCTACTATCAGTTCCTTTCTTCCGGAGAAGAACCTTCTGCACCATTCCAGCAAAAATACTTCGAGAAGGTTAGAATTGTCAAAATTCCTAAAACTTTTATCTTCGAACAAGATAAGGAAGCAATTGAAAATATATCCAGTAATTTCAATAAAATAATCAAATAATGCTTAACCAGGCGCTTAACAGTCCGTTGAAAAAGCCCTCCTTGCCGCAACTCTCCCGATTTCCCGCAACCCTCGGAGATAGTTACACCACAAGGTAAGAATAATTATCGATCCGGATAAAGAAACAGGTAAAGGTAAGGGGTCAAATCAAACAGGTAAGAAGGTAAGGGGTCAAATCTGCCGTTGACCTTTCTCGGTCCGGAGGGTAGCCTCCGAATATGAGCCGGCCATTGCGCATAAAGGTGAGGAAGGGGTCGAGGTGAGGAATGAGGAAGGGGTCGGGTCTGCCTTTGGCTTTTCTTCAACTCAACCGGTAACCCTGATTGCAGGGGCTGAAATCGAATAAAATCAAGAATTGCAACAAGTTATCTATGCGCCGCATTACGACAGTCGTTCTCGTGTCCATGGTCCTCTCCGCCTGCGCTCCCCTTGTCGACAATGTCCAGCAGGCTGCTCAGGCGAAGCTGGGTCAGTTGCTCGCCGATCAGTTCGGCAGGCGGCTGCAAACCGGCATCGATACGGTGATCGGCCGACTGGCGACGAAAGGGGGGTATCTCGATGACCCGCTGGTGCGCATTCTCTTGCCGCCGCCTTTGGGGGTGGCCATCGGTGTGGCGAGGGAATTACAGAAAAATCCGCAGGCGGCGCTGCTGGAGACCCTGCTCAATCAGGCTGCCGAACATGCGGTTCCCGTCGCCGGGCCTATTCTGAAAGATATCGTCACGGGAATGGACACTGCCAGCCTTGAAAGCCTGCTGGATTCCGGAGAAACAGCCGCCGCCGACTCCTTGAAGGCAAAAGGGGGCACCATCGTACGGGATGCGTTATTACCGGCGATAACTGAAAGGCTGCACGCCAATGGCGCCGTCGAGCTCTACGGCAGGATGGCGAAAGCCAAAGAGGAGGCGGACCGGCTTGCCGCCGCCGCACAGGATATGCGGCAATCGGCGCATGTCCAGGCAGTCCCCGCGGAGCAGTTAGGCGCTTATGTCGCGGAGCAGGCGGTGTCCGGTTTGTTTGTCAAAGTGGCTGAGGAGGAAAAAAGAATACGCGGCGACCTCGGGGTTTCGTTCTGAGGCTGTGGTAATTCCTTCTCCTGTTTTTCCGGTAGCTGCTTATCAGTCCGTTGCAAAAGCCACCGTGCCGCCACTCTCCCGATTTCCAGCTACCCACGGAGATAGTTACCGGACAAGGTGAGAATAATTATCGATCCGGATTGACCTGGTGTCCGCCGATGCTTACCAGTCAAGGCAAGAGAACGAAAAAAACACCCGCAGGGCGACAAGGAGGGGAGCATCCGAAGTTTATGGATGGCATAAGCTTCGCGTTTCTAGTTGATTTTTCGAGAAAAATAGCCGATTTTCTACAATAAATACGTGAATATTTAGCTATTTGTGTTAAATTGTCTCTAATGACGGAGGCAATTACATGAAGAGAGCATCGAAAATACACATAGACCCGGGAATGGAATCGAAAAATCAATTCATAAAGCACGTTGAAGATATATTTCAATTGGCTTACGATGCAATTGATGTGCCAAAAATGTCGTTGTTTGCCGTCGTTAGTCATTTGAAATCATTAAATATTTCAATAGATGCAAAACTCATTCAGATCATTATCCAAAATAAACTTGACCATCACTTCGCAATCTGCATTTGTCCGGATTGCGGGAAGACCTTGAAGGAGAAATACACTCAGAACCGGGAAATCTCAACGACCATCGGCATCCTTTCTTTCTCCTGTCCCTACCTGTTCTGTCCTTCGTGCAAAACCTTTCACACCCCCTACGAGGATTCTCTCAATCTGAAAAGGGGCAAGTATCAACACGACGTCCAGAAGATCGCCGCCCGCATGGCAGCCTCGGAGACCTTTGAGGAAACCGCCGAGATGCTCAACTCGATCT
>JBFMDL010000135.1:0-5160 GCA_040753635.1 Nitrospirota bacterium
TCCACCTGTCTTACCGCTCGTATCCGTATAGCCTCCAATACATCATGCTTTAGTTTCCTGCCATCCGTTGTTTTCATGCATGATAGTATACACTATGTCGCCTTACTTATGCACTAATTAGTAATAACTCAAGAGGATCTTCACGGAATTTGAAGAGCCCAACATACTGATCAAGCTGATCAATAGTAAGTCTGTCGTCAAAAGTAAGAAGGAATGTTTTTTTAACATCACTTGTAAACTGACCGTGAGAAGCAATATGAACAATAGTAAACTGCTCGTCCTTTAACTCATTCTCCAGACTAGAAGAAAGGAAATTTTGATTAAACAGTATCTTACCACCATAGAGGTCATGGATAGATTGAACCTCTATTTTAACACTTGGAATAGGGGGGAATCCCTGAACTGAATCAGTCAGCCCAGCAATAAGCACCCTTACACTATCTCGCGTAATTGGACGTGGATCGGACAGATTAAGCCCAGGCGTGATTGCAATTGCATACTTGTCAATAAGGAACTGATTGCCATCATGGAGTGCCGCCATCGGAATAGTCCGTAAGGGTCCATCAGGCACAAAGACGAGTGTATCTGTAGATAATGACTTTAAGTCTGGTTCGAAAGGACGAATGAGCAGATCATAAAGTTTTTGTGCGAGAGGCAGGTATTCCCTTGTTGTACGTTTTTCCAGCTTTTGACGGAAATTTTTGATTTCCTGTGTTAGCGTATCTGCAGAAACCCGGACTGAAAATCTCTTTAGCCCTGTCGGAAAGCTTACGAGTAATTCAGTTCTATCAGGAAAGACTATAGGATAGATTACTATCGCTGTCTTTGATACAATATCAAGCTTTGTGATTCTGGATCTTGTTGCATCAATGCAATCATCTTGAAAATAATCCCGTAGCTCAACAACCTTGAGTAATTCTATCGCTTCACGTGCTTCAATGAGGTAGGGCTCATACTCTTCGCGATTTTGCATCGAAGCTGCGCGCTGAAGAAGGAGGTCTACAAACTCGAAGTAAACAGGCTCCATGGACTCCCGAAAAGTTGACCGTACGCTTCCATAGCAAATAGACATTTCATGGCGAAGCGACTGAAGTGTATTAATGGCATGTCTGTAAGCTAAAATTGCATCATCGATTTTCCATAGTACCTTGAGCAGACGTCCTGTTTGCCACTGCCAGAGGTAAAGAGATTCAGGTGCGTTTACCTGTTGGGCTGAAAAGACAGCACGGCGTGTCAGTTCCAGTGCCTTCTTATGCTGATGCTCATTTTCAGAGAGTTTTCCCAAATATCCGAAGGCATACGAAAGGGCACGAAAATCGCCGATGGCTTCTGCCACGGTAGATGCTTCATTAAATGCCTGGGAAGAAAGGAGTAGGAGGGTATTACTATACTCAGGAAGATGGTGACAAAGTTGGTGGTAGGCAAGGCCGATGTTGATTAATCCATATGCCTTATCGTGCGAATGATCTAATTCCCGAATCTGGTCTAATGCTCTTTCAAGCATTGCCTTGGACTCCTGATACTGCCCACTTTGCATATATGCCATTGCTGCATTAGCAAGTGTTCTAACAACTAATGAGTGATTACCAGATTTTTCTGCAAGTATCACGCCCTGCGTATAAGCATCGATAGCTTCACTGTATTTTTTCTGAGTTGTGAACAAGTTCCCTAAGTTATTTAAAATCGTAGCTGAGAGATTGGCATTCCCGAGCCCCCTTGCTATGACAAGGCCTTCGTTCAAATACTGATATGCTTTATCAGATGGTCCGGTTGCAATATATAAGTTGCCGAGGTCACTAAATACAGAAGCGATCCGCATTTTATCACCTGACTTCTCAGCTAGAGTTAAAGCAAGTTTAAGGTTTTTCAATGCCTCATTGTACTGACCAATAGACTGATGTGCCTGATACAGCAAGCTAAGTACTTCGCTCTGCTTGCTATGTTTTCCCTCTTTTTCATATAGTCTCGAAGCTTCCTGAAAATATATAACCGCCTGTTCAAAGGCCCCCTTCTGAAAAGACCCCATGCCTTGCACCATATATTTCTCAGGAGATGAATTCTCAGGTGCAGAAACAGATTCAGCTAATGAATAAGGGCAAAATAATATAAGATGACCGATAAGACAAAGAAATAAAATTATCAGTAAAGGTTGTTTGTAAAATGTGGCTTTATGAAATAAATGCTTGACTCGATCTAATTTTGTGTAGGCAAAATCAAGACCCATTTATCCCCCCTACTTATAAAAATTTACTTCTTTTTCATTAGTCTGTCAAGAAAAAATACTCAAAAACTACTCAAATCAAACCCTCAGAGATTGAACTCAATCAAGCATCTTATATCTATAATAATACTGAGTTACCACATAAAGCATTAGGACTGAAAAGTCCTTTTGATAACCTCACATCGGAAGGAGCAATGTTTAGTCCGTGACCTATACGATTCTTGACAAGCGGTATGTAGTTGCTATACTTTAATCAAAAGGGATTGATAGAATATACAGTTCGGATAAAAAGCGGGGCGTTATCATGAAGGGGATTAATGAGGAGGCCAATCAGAATCAGTATATACTAAATGATGGCGCCAATATTGCCGTGATAGGCGGCGGTCCCACTGGTTCTTTTTTCAGCATCTTTGCTCTCAAGATGGCTCAAATGGTAGGGAAGGAACTGAATGTCACCATTTATGAGCCAAAGGATTTTATCAGGGACGGTCCCGGCGGTTGTAACAGATGCGGCGGGATAATTTCCGAACTTCTTGTGCAGACCCTTGCAGTTGAGGGTATAAATCTTCCGGATACTGTAGTGCGTAAAGGCATAAACTCCTATAAACTCCACACAAATCATGGTGATGTTACTATTGCAACCCCGGCTTTTGAAAGGACAATAGCGACTGTATACAGAGGGGGAGGTCCCAGGGGAAATGCCATAAAAAATATTGAGAGCTTCGACAACTTTCTGCTTGACCAGGCGATTAACGAAGGTGCAGTCCGCAAACCCTTAAGGGTTGACAGGGTTGAATACAGGAATAACAAGCCTGTCTTGTTTTCGAAGGATCAGGAGCTTATGGAAGCTGACCTTGTGGTGGGAGCATTCGGTGTGAACAGCACAGCAGCAACGATATTTGAGAACATAGGATTCGGATATAAAGAACCCCCCACTATTACCGCAGGAATAGTTGAAATGCATATGGGTGAAGATATTGTAAGGGAGTATTTCGGGAATTCAATCCACCTGTTTCTTCTGCCTGACAGCAATCTGAAGTTTGCAGCAATGATTCCAAAAGGTCCGTATGTAACTCTCTGTATCCTCGGCAAAAACGTGAATGCCGATATAGTAGATGACTTTATGAACAAACCCATTGTAAAAAAGGTACTGCCGGGTTCAGAGCATTATAAGATCGCATGCCGGTGTCTGCCGAAGATGAATATCGGGGCACCCCAAAAGCCATTTACTCACAGGGTGGTCATGTGCGGAGATGCAGGTTCAACAAGACTTTTCAAAGACGGACTGGGAGCGGCATATTTGATGGGAAAGGCTGCTGCAAAAACAGCTGTTTTCGAAGGTGTCGGGAAAGAACATTTTCAGGCAGGATATTTTCCTGTTTATAAAAGCATAATAACTGACAATTACTTTGGCACGATATTATATATGATCATCGATTCCTACAGGAAGATAAAGTTGCTCACAAATGCGATGCTTAAAGTGGTTGAAAAGGAACAGAAGAGTACAAGGGAAGAAAAGATATTAAGCAGTATCCTATGGGATATGTTCACGGGTAATGAAAGATACAAGAATGTATTTTTTAAATCATTAAAATGCCGGATGCATATTGATATGTGGGAAGGGATTTTTAAGACTATAGCAAGGAGGGGATGATGAAAGAGGGTGAACTTGGCAGGCTTTATACACACGGTGAGGTTATCTTTAAAGAAGGCGACAAGGGCGATGTAATGTACGTAATACAGTCCGGCAAGGTAGATATAATGAAAAACACCCCGGAAGGGGAAGTCTGCATAGCAACTCTCGGAAGCGGCGAGATTTTCGGAGAGATGGCCCTGTTTGACAGACTGCCTCGCTCTGCAAATGCCGTGGCCTCCGGGAGAGTGCAAATTCTTAGCGTTGACAGGAAAAAACTGTTTTCGACTATCAGCAGGGATCCGACTCTGGTTTTTAAAATTATTGAATCAATGAGCCAGAGGATAAGGGCGCTGAACGAAGAGATGACCAAACTCAAAAAGGCGGGGACCGGGGCATTGAAAATAACCTTTAACCTCGAAGAGATTTGCAGACTGGTTTTGGACGAGGCAAGGAATATCGTAAGGGCTGAAAACGGCTCATTAATGCTCCTTGATGAAGATGAAAGTTCGCTTTCTATAATGGCTGCCTACGGGAAAAAATCGGACAAAAAAATAAGTCTCAAGAAAGGTGTCGGGATAGCAGGCGATGTGCTGAGTACAGGCAGGTCTGAACTGGTTAACAATGTTTCATTCGATTCGCGCTTTATAAGCGGTAAAATGCAGATCAAATCACTGCTCTGCGCCCCTCTTAAATGTCGGGATTATGTTTTCGGAGTTATCAACCTGAGCGACAACAGGGAGAAGGTTTTTACTCTCGATGACCTGAAACTTCTGAACTCATTATCCTTTTATGCGTCCATAGCAATTCAGAACGCCAGGAATTTTAATTACCTAAAGAATGCTGCTGATGGACTTTTAAGACATGCGAGTGTTTTGAATATTATGTGAAAATTTGCAATGCTTCAAAATGTGGATATGATTTTATATGAGCTTTATTATCCCAAAACATGCAGTTTGTTTTATAAGACAAGGACATAGCCGCCTTCAAAGTCTTTTGATTTCAACGGGATCTAAACTTATGTTATGACGCAATTCATAAAAGTTAATGCATAAGATCATGCATATCAAGAATTGCATCATAACATGAACAAGGTGTTGCTGCAAAAGACTTTTCATTCGGCTATGCCCTTTATAAATGGCATTTTTCGGATTAACTTAATAACATAGAACTGTATTAGGGGAGGGCTTAATGAAACGCTTTAACTGCTGGGAGTTTTTCAGATGCGGCAGGGAAATTGGCGGAGCAAAGGTTTCTGAACTTGGTGTATGTCCGGCTGCAACCGATAACTCTGCTGACGGATTGA
>JBFMDL010000136.1:0-4899 GCA_040753635.1 Nitrospirota bacterium
CGCGGCCATTTGAGGTCATTGCAACAAAATCCTAAAAAGATTTGTGCATTTTTTCACGAACCCAATGTCCGATATGCTGCTTTATAAAAAATTATGTATCCTTACTTATGACCGTCTTAGTAATTCAGAGGTCAGACCTATGGAATACAAAGCCCAATATGAGGCCCAGTGCAAGGTTAAGGAAAAAAATTTGATAAAGGTTGGTCACACCCGTCTTCTCCCTGATTTAATTGTACAACAAAAATGTGATTAAAGGGCAAATTTCATAATCCGTAATAATGGATGTCGAGCATGCTTCTCATACGAGCCATTGGCAAAAGCCTTTACAAAGTGTTGGTCTTTAATTTATGCCAGAGATAATTTACGCATCACTCAATAAGTGAGCAATGTAGTAGATGACGGGTTCAAGACAACGCAGCTTAACATTCTGAGTGCAAAGGCTTTTTCAGCACACTCGACATCCATTTCGAGATGTTTGATTGCGAATTATGACCCTTGACAAACATATCAAATTTTGTTTATATAAAATTAAGTTTATATTTTGGAGACGGAATGCTGAAGGAATTTGCATCATATTTAACATACGATGTCATAAGGCTTGAACATGGCTCACGCCTTTCAGATGCCACAGAATTCTTCATATATGACACGATAAAGATATTCCTGCTCCTTTCGGTCATTATATTCATCGTATCCATAATCAGAAGCTTTTTCCCGCCAGAGAAAACAAAAAAGATCCTTTCGTATAAAAAAGAATTTATAGGTAATGTCCTTGCGGCACTGCTCGGAGTGGTAACCCCCTTCTGCTCCTGTTCAGCAGTGCCGCTCTTTATTGGCTTTGTTGAGGCAGGAGTTCCACTCGGAGTGACATTCTCATTTTTAATCTCTTCGCCGATGGTAAATGAAGTTGCAGTTGTTTTGCTCTGGGGGCTTTTTGGCTGGAAGATCGCAGCGATCTATATGGGGACAGGACTTTTAGTCGCCATCTTCGGAGGATCCATCATCGGAAAACTCAAACTTGAAAAATGGGTTGAGGAATATGTTTACAAATTCCATATGGGACAGGAGCAGGAGATATTAAAGCAGACATTCAAAGAGAGGCTTCAGTATGCAAAATGGAATACAACAGACATACTGAAAAAGGTATGGCTCTTTATCATAATAGCCATTGGCATCGGTGGTTTTATACATGGTTATGTGCCTCAGGATTTTCTGGCAAATTATGCAGGCAAAGGAAATCCGTTTGCCGTGCCTGTTGCAGTGGCATTAGGGGTTCCCCTCTATTCCAATGCAGCAGGAATCCTTCCGATTGTCTATGCCTTAATGGAAAAAGGTCTGAGCATGGGAACAGTGCTCGCATTCATGATGGCAGTGACTGCATTGTCATTGCCTGAGATGATAATCCTGAGGAAGGTTTTAAAAATTCAATTACTGACAGTATTTGTGGGGATAATGACCATAACAATAATAGCCGTTGGCTATTTGTTTAATGCAATACTTTGATCATTATGATAGCAGGTATGCGTGCGGGAAAAAGATTTACAAGCACCACCGATGTAAGACTTTTATATGCAATAAGACAATCGTTCTTTAGTGGATGAAGAGTTGTAGTTTATTTAAACCAAATCGTGCATTTGTAAAGCTTTTTACCGTATACATACCTGCTATAAAGGAGGTTTAGAAATGGAAATTAAGGTATTAGGACCGGGATGTGCAAACTGCGAGAAGATGGCAGAGATGGCTAAAAAGGCAGTGAGTGAATTGGGTATTGATGCGAAGATCGAGAAAGTTACTGATATTCAGGAAATCATGAAATACACCATGTCAACGCCTGGACTTGTGGTGAATGGGAAACTCAAACATTCAGGGAAGCCTTTGCCGAACCCCGATAAGGTTAAAGAACTGATAAAGTCGGAGATGTAACATGCAAGAATTACTGAACATATTCAAGGCGCTCTCTGATGAAACAAGGCTCAGGATATTAAAGCTCCTTGAGCATGGGGAACTCTGCGTGTGCGACATCGTTGCTGCTCTTGGCATGATACAGCCGAAGGTCTCCTTCCATCTCGGCGTTTTGCAGGATGCCGGGCTTGTAAAGAGCAGGAAACAGGGCAAGTGGATTCATTACAGGATTGACGATTCCGATATATTCAAAAGATTTCTGGTCCTTTCTGTGCTTGAAAGAGTTTCTGAAAGCGAAGTAACGGAAGATAAAAAAAGGCTGGATAAATTTCTGAAGACTAAAAGTCAAAAGGCAGAGATTGTTCCCATTAAAAACAAAAGCAGATGCTGCGGGAGGTAAAAATGCTCAGAAGATTTTTTGAGAAGCTTCACAACTTCAGGTTATTGCCAGCATTTGTAATCGTCAGCATGGCAATAGGCATTGTCATTGGCAAGTGGTACGGTATTTCAAATTTTGAACTCACGCCTCCGATTGATGCCATTAAATCAATTTTCCACGGCACCTATGAGTTCAGCATTCCCAATACACTTGCCCTCGGGGTGGTGGTCGGCCTTTTCATGATGATGTATCCGGCAATGGCAAACATAAAGTTTGAAGACCTGGGGAAGGCGACACGCTCGCCCAAACAACTCCTTATTGTAGCCTTCTTCAACTATGCCATCTCCCCGTTTTTCATGCTCCTTCTCGCAAAGATATTCCTGAGCGGCGAACAGGATTTATATACAGGGCTTGTTCTCTACGGGCTTGCCCCATGTATTGCAATGGTGATAGTATTCACATATCTTTCAGCAGGCAACGGGCCTCTTGCGATAATACTTGTCGCATTGAACTCTATCATCCAGATGGTCCTCATACCTGTCTACGCAAAGCTGCTTCTCGGAGAGATTCATTTTGATGTATGGGTGGTAGGTGAAAGCGTGCTTCTTTATCTCGGCATACCCCTTGTTGCAGGAATGCTGACAAGGTTTCTCGGCGTAAAGAGATTCGGAGAGGAGTGGTTTCACAAGCTGAAATTCTATCTGGATACACTGTCAATAGTGGGGTTGCTTTTTACTCTTATCGTTATGTTTGCCCTTAAAGGCGATTTAATACTCGAAAAGCCATTCTTCATTGTTCAGATGGCTATTCCCATGACCATATTCTTCTGGATAATGTTCGTAGTGGTCTATCTCGTTGGCTGGAAATTAGGATTGAATTATAAAGATGCAGTGGCTGTGGGCTTTAACTCAACAGGAAGGGATTTCGAGATCGCCATTGCCATAGCGATTACAGCATTTAATCCAACCGTGGCTCTTGCAACAATCATAGGGCCATTGATAGAGGTACCTGTAATGCTCGCCCTTGTCTGGTTCGCAAAGAAGACTGAATTTAAACTCTTTCAGGGGAGGGAATAACCATGTATAAAAAGATTCTTTATCCGATAAAGTTCGAGGAGTTTTCTCTGAATATCCTCTCATGCGTGACCACCTTCAAAAAGACTGGAACAACAGAGATTATTCTGCTTCATGTTATAGACGTATCAAAACTACCGATGGATAAGTATGAGGGGTATAGCGAGACAGATGTTAAGAGATGGACAGAAATTGCAAACATAAAAATGACCGAAGCAGAAGACCTTATAAAAAATACGGGACTAAAGGTAAAAAGTCGAATAGAGGTCGGAGTGCCGTACAGAGATATATTAAGGGTTGCAAAAGAGGAAAATGTATCTCTTATAGTCTCAGGCAGACAGAAAAAATGGCTATTAGGAGAAATATTCATCGGCTCAAATACGGATAAAATCATACGCTATGGCAACTTTCCTGTTTATGTCCCTAAATATCCAGTTATGTTTGATGTTGACAGGGAGGCGTGTGAAAGATTCTGTGAAAGGTTATTCAGAAAAGTCCTCTACCCAACAGATTGGTCTGACTGTGCAAGAGAGACATTAGAGCATCTTAAAGGGCTAAAAGGTGCAGGCATAGAAGAGATAATAATTGCGCATATAATGGATGAAAAAGCCATGAAATTACAATCTCCTGAAAAGTTCAGAGAATTTGAAAGGATAGACGAAGAGAAGCTGGAGGAAGTTAAAATGGAGCTGGAGAAAGAAGGACTAATAGCAAAAATACGGCTTGATGTTGGCAATCCCCGTCCCGACTTAATACGGATAGCAAAGGAAGAAGATGTCTCGCTTATTGTTATAGGCTCCCACGGTAAAGGTTATGTAAGAGGCATCATGCAGGGTTCGGTATCGAGGAATGTGGTGGAATACAGTGACAGGCCGGTTTTATTGATAAAGTGCAACTAAAAGGAGGTGTTGATATGGAAATTGAAATCTATGATCCACCGCTCTGCTGTTCATCAGGGCTTTGCGGGCCAGCAATTGATCCTGTGCTTGTGAAGATGAATGATGCTGTAATGGCATTGAAAAAACAGGGTGTGGAAGTAGAAAGGTTCAACCTTGCCCAACAGCCAAAGGCATTTATGACAAACAAGACGGTTGCAGACCTGCTTCATAAAAACGGCAAAAAGATACTGCCGGTTATTATCGTCAACGGTGAGGTTTTAAAGACAGGCTCTTACCCGTCTTATGAAGAATTGTGTAAGGCGCTCGGCATCGAACCGCTGAAGGCGAAACCGATTTCACTAAAAATAGGATAGGGAATGCCCGTCAAAGACTATAGGGCATTGTATTGTAGCGGTTTCAGCAACTCGAAGTTTCGCCGTGATGGCGAAACCGAGTTGGTGCCTCGGAGACGGACAGGGATGTCCGTCGAGAATGAGCGGAAATACTGTGCCCTATAGTCTCACCACCATAGAAACTTTAATTATTAACCCGGCAATAATATAGCGTAATAATATGTTATAATATTTACCATGGAAAGACAAGATGCGCGCACACTGAGCAGAGAAACTTTGGAGCAGATGAGAAAACAGACGGCTCGGATGAAGAA
>JBFMDL010000137.1:0-4870 GCA_040753635.1 Nitrospirota bacterium
GGGTGATCCGGGAAATGCTCTTTGAGAGGAAAGCCCTTATCGACATTTTGACTCTGAAGCCTGATAAACTCATATTACGAGGAGAAGAGCCCCTTCAGGGCGCTCTATTTTAACCGGACAGCTATGACTCTATATCTCAGCATTTAAAGTAGCCTGTCCCCTTTTCTTTCCCATTGCTACTAATTTTTTTCTCAAGGTATAAAACGCTGCCTTTGAGAAAGCGATATGCAAAAATTGCGACCAAAAAGATGCTTAAGATCAATGACAGAATCTTAAATAAGTTAGAAACAAATGGTGTCCATCCGCTTTCTGGATGTCCAAATAATATTGAGAATGAAAATACCAAGAGCCAGGAAGCAAGAATTCCAAGAATTAGGCCAACAAGTATCCCGACAAATAAATTACCTTCGATAAACAGGAGCATCCAATATTTAAATCTGGCACTGGAAGATAGTCCCCGATGTTTAAGATTTAAATACTTAGGAAGAAAGCTTCCGATAATGCCCCCAAACAATAGCGAACCTATTGCGGGAACAGTTGAAAAATCATATTGATTAGCAGAAATAACTACAAGATAAACCAGCAATCCCAATGCCCCACCGCATACAGAACCGGATAGATATTTTACTGCCTCCCTCATCTTCAGTCCTCACAACAGTCTTTTTTATGGCATAGCAGAATTATCATTTTAGACCATGCTCTACAGTCATAAAATCCAAATGAATAATCAGGTGGGTTAGCGGTAGTCTCCCTAATTTTTTGAAGAACGCAAGAGTCATCGACACATTTCAAAGGATTACCACACTTTATGTCTTTGCCAGGTTTTTCAATTTCAACCTTGCCTTTATCAAAGGCATCATTGTTTTCAGGATGGAAACCAAAAAGGGTACCATTAATATTTAAATATGAGTGATGCACAGGCCCAATGCGTATTGGTAACGGCTGAAAAGCACGTTGACATAATCGTACTTCTTTACCATCAGGATCAATCAAGTTCACTGGATTGTCTAAGGTGTAAATAAAGAGATTAATTCCACCTTCCAGCCCAATCGGATCGCTTTCCACATACCTCCCCACTTCAGGCTTATAATCCCTGTGCCAGTTTTGATGAAGGCCCGTCTCTTCATCATAATACTGCCCGGGGAATCTGAGATTGTTGGTTATTGTACCTGTCACAGACAATTCTTCTCCAAAAGGCATCATTTCAATCTCCCATACTACATTCTGATCCTTGTCGGTCATCATCACCGGCGTGCCAAGATGATCTGTGTGATAAAAGTATAATACATCGACAGAAGTTTGTGAATTTAAAATGCCTGATTCTGTTTTTGAGGTCATATTGCCATTCGCATCATATTCGTAACTTATAACATTTCCTTCGGGGTCTGTCTCTTTAATCAACCTTCCAAAATATTTCAGAACAAGCAGACAGATAGTAATCCTCCGCAGCAACAAGATTTGCTGAAATTGTTTTATGTCTCTATATCTCAGCATTTAAAGTAGCCTGTCCCCTTTTCTTTCTGTCTTTTCTTTCCCTTTTCTTTTCTTCTCAATGCCATCTTCTTCTTTACTAAGTCTTAGATTGATAACCCTTAAAATCATAATTGCAAGTACAATGATAATAAGCAGGCGGAGGGAAAAAGCAGGGAAATCAGCTCCATTTTGCAATGTTAAATCCCTGATCATCATTTGGATGTCGTTTATAACTCCCACGGTTCCAATAAGCAAGGCTAAAATGCGAACAGTAACAAATTTAAGCATTGCATTAGAGATTAGGGGCAAAAGGAGTAACGATAGTCCTGTCGAAAGTCTGAAAAGTAAAAAATGAAAAGATGTCATGTAATATGGAAGGAACCAAAAAAATCCACCGAGATACAAAAAACTTAGAAAAAGTGAAACGATTCTAATATTTTTGAGAATATTCTTTATTCTCATTTGCAACATGCCTTCCTTTGAGCAGCATCGTAAGCACTTTGACCAAGCGTTACAACAAACCCATAATAAGTTATCGCAGTGGAGGGGCAGACTTGTTGAACTATAGGAGAACGCCAAATATTATTAAAACATTCAGTAAACATATTGTTCAGAAATTCGAAGTCACAGGTAGATTTCTTCTTGTAACAAGTTGAATAACACTTATCGTGTTTTCCGCAAGCACTTGTAAAGTCCCAATAAATGAAATTATCAGGTACATATGGATCATTCCATATAGTTCCGCAATCAAGCCCTGCAGGATCAATGTTGGTCAAAGGGTTCGCAAGTGAATAAATGAATGGACTAAGTTTTGAAGGTGAGGATAGTGAACTTTCAAAGGAAGAACTAAAAGAAGAACTTCCACAGTCTGTTATATTAAATAGCGGTCCATTCGCCGGATGCAAAATCGGATCAAATTCGTTATACCTTCCTATTTTTGCATTATAATATCTATGCCAATTATAGTAGAGACCTGATTCGTTGTCGAAATATTGCCCGAGAAACCCAATATTATTTGTTACGCTTCCACTTGTGGCGTATTCTTCTCCAAACGGCAACGTCTCTTTTTCCCACACGGTAGAACCATCTTTATCAGTCATCATTATCGGCGTGCCAAGATGATCTGTGTGATAAAAGTATAATACATCGACAGAAGTTTGTGAATTTAAAAGTCCAGACAAGGAACCGGTTGAGGCTATAAGAATGGGCTCAATTTTCCTTTTCTCTTGATTCTCGACGCGAGTCTGCGCTGAGAGTCGCTTCGACCCGCTTACTGATTGCGGGAATGACGAATAAGGGATTGAGGCATATTCATCAATTTTTCTTGAGTCGGTATTATATGCCAGTTTATAACGATTCAGGAAAGCAAATTCCTTATCCTTAACCTTAACCTCAGCCTGTTCTTTTATCAGATTCCATTTTTTCTGCCAGATCTTCAGAAGCTCATCAAGCTTGAGTCTGATATCTGAAACATCTATCGTGACATCCTCAAGCTCCTCAACCGCCTCAACTATCTTCTCTATATTCTCCTCTGCCTCTTCCCTGTCTTTTGCATTGTTGTTTATCGATAAAATTTCATCTATCGCCTTATCAACATATTTTGCATCTTTGCCAGAAACAGCAAGAGAATAAAGTTCATTCAGTATTTCATTAAGAAGCTCGGTTGAACTATAAAGCACAGAAACATCCAGCTTGTAATTCCCATAAAGCCTGTAATCCCCATGGTTGCTGTACGTCAGTTCTGTGTTTGTGCTGTATCCCCCTGCCCTGTCAGGTAGCAATAACCAGTACCCGAGCTTTTTGTTTTGATTGGCTGACAATGACAACTGCCAGTTGATTGCGCTGTTGGAAACAGTTGCAGATGGTTCTATTGAGTCAACTCCTGTATTTGCAGGTATTGTCTCTGTCACCTGCACATCAACAGGCTCTACCGAATTCTGGATATTGATTCTCACCAGAACATCTGACAACGCCCTCGTATAATTTTCAACAGGCGAAACAAACTTGATTGCGTTTACAATCAGGTCTCCTACTTTCTGCTGCTCAGGACTGTTCATAAGGTCGAAGCTGAAGAGAATGACCCTGCCCCTTCCGTATTGGTTGAGTACGATTACAGGATAGGATTCTTTTTTGTCATTTACATATCCAAGGCTCTCTGCTGTGTCTGATATTACTTCTGCCCTGACGACTTTGTCTTTAATTCCGGTTAATAGCGTGCCTTCCTGGCTTATTTCGCTCTCTGAGACGTAGACGGTCAATCCCTTATTCGTGATCATACCATTAAATTCTACCCCAAATATGTCCTGAAGTGAAGGGATTGTATTAGGCTTTGTCTTGATGTATACAAGCCCGTCTCCGTAATATATTGACTCTCTCAGCTCATCTTTCAATCCCTCAACATTGAAGTCAACAAAGACATATGTGTTGTATCTCCCGGACCTGAAGGTCTCCTTGAACGCTGCTTCTGTCTCAGGGATATAATATGACAGCCCCGATGAAGAAAGGATGGAGGAAAGCCTGTTTATTGCGTTCTGCGTATCAGGCGTTGATCCCCATGCGCCTGCAAGGACAACAGGTTCAAGAGAGACCTCTTTTGTCACATCTATTACTATCATTTTTGCGGTAAGGGTCTTTTCTGCCTCTTCATTTCCTATATTGTCCCTGGCCTTATAATTGATCGTATGCCCGCCTGCTACTGCCGGAAGCGGGAAACCCGCCAGATATGGCGACCAGAGGCCGCTGTCTATGCTGTAGAGTATCTCATTTATCCCTGAGAGATTGTCTTCTGCATCGAGGAAGAACCTTGTCTTTGGTGAAACATTGTTTATTACAGCCGGTATTAATTCGTCACTGGTCGAGATTGTTGTCTCAGGCGGCGTTGTGTCGAGCATGACATTAAATGTCTTTTCTGTCTCTGTATTTAAGACATTATCAATAGAACGGTATTTGATTGTGTGCGCCCCATCTGAATATGATGCAAGGGTAAATGCCCCAAAATATGTGTTATAAGCATTGCTGTCAATTGCATATTCTATCTTCCCTGCCCCGCTTCCTGAATAATCTGTGACTGTTATGGATATCGGCGTGTTTCCGCCGATATAGAGGGTATCACCTGTCTGATATTGCGGATTTCCCGCAGCAAGCACGCTTGAAGGCGCTGTCTTATCCATTTGAACTGTCAGTGTCTTTGCATCCTCAAGATTCCCAGCCTTGTCCATAGAGCGGTAATGGATTGAATGTTCTCCTTCTGCGTGACTGCTTAAATCAAAAGGTGTAGATTGTCAAGACTTTTGACCCCTTTTCCGCAAATAGAATTGACCCCTTTAGTATATTCCGCCGAAAAATTATGAGTTGAGAGGAAAACGGCTTTCACATTTGCCCTATAAGCGATTTTTTT
>JBFMDL010000138.1:0-4804 GCA_040753635.1 Nitrospirota bacterium
CCAACCTCCCTTTGCCAAAGGGAGGAATATACCCCTCTTTGGCAAAGTCGGAGACTCGACTCTACGAGAGGGGCAAGGGGAGATTTTCTGACAAAATGTCTATCCAATTTTGAGAACATTAGTAAGTATAGTAATGATTAAATGACTTGTTTGAATATCACCAAATATGGTGCCGGAGGCCGGACTCGAACCGGCACGCTGTTGCCAACGAGGGATTTTAAGTCCCTTGCGTCTGCCAATTCCGCCACTCCGGCAGCGTTATAAAATACAAAAATTTGGATTAAAAGACAATTGAAAAATAACGAAATTAAAAAATCTGCGCATAAAAAACAAAAAGCCGGGCTCACCGGCTTTTCAAGTATATGTTTAAGATGATTATTTTTTCTTTATATAAAACTCTATCACTCCGCCATCCTCTTTGGTCTCGACAAGCTCATGCCCCAGCCTTTTCAATAAAGCCGGGATATCGGATTTTGATCCCGGATCTGTTGCAATAACCTCAAGAACCTCACCGGCCTTCAGGGTGTCTATAGCTTTCTTGGTTTTTAAAACAGGCATGGGACAATTCATGCCCTTGGTATCCAATACAACATCTGCCTTGATTGCACTCATCTTATCCTCCTGAATATGGGAAATAAAGTCAATTAAATTATAAACTATTAAACAATATTTCCCCTTCCTTTGTCAAATAAAATAAAAGCTGCCAAAGATATACAGATGATAAAGTCAGATCAGCGCTTCATTATACTCAAGTTATACTTTAAGTAAATATCATATCACATTGTTTATTAAGGTTTTAAAAGCTTATATTATTTCAATTTCTTAACTAATTCCGCTACCGGAATTGCAGCAAGGGTCAGCAATTGAACAGAGCCTCTTGAGCCGAGTTCGATTGACATTTTCATTACAGCTTCATTATCTTTGGCCTCTACAATATTCACAAAATCGTAAGGCCCTAAAACAGCATACTGGTCTTTTACCTTTATTCCTATCTTCTCCAGTTCCTTGTTAACTTCGAGAATACGTTTGGGATTTTCCTTAATAGTCTTTCTTCCCTCGTCTGTCAGTGTGCTCAATATCACATAAGTTGCCATTATCTTTCTCCTTTCAGATTTTTGTTCTTCCCTATTATCCTTATACTATCTTTCGGTTGTCATGTCAATGATTCTTTTCCCTGAGATCCTCAGTATTCGAATATTGATTTGACTTGCAATTTTTATATATGTAAATATTAATCATGTGGGACTATACGGAAAAAGTAAAAGATCTTTTCCTCCATCCTAAAAATGTCGGTCAAATAGAAGACGCTGATGCAGTGGGAGAGGTCGGCAGTATTGTATGCGGTGATGCCCTCAAGCTTTATCTCAAGATTGACAGGGAAACAGGCAGGATAATCGATGCAAGGTTCCAGACATTCGGATGCGCAAGCGCGATCGCAAGCTCTTCCGCACTTACCGAACTGATAAAAGGCAAGACACTCGATGAGGCGATCAAGATCTCCAATAAGGACCTGGCTGAATTCCTGGGCGGCCTTCCAGACGAAAAGATGCATTGTTCTGTCATGGGCAGAGAAGCATTGGAGGCGGCTGTAGCGAATTACAGGGGCGAAGCTGCCCCGGTCCATGAAGAAGGCAGGCTTGTCTGCAAATGCTTTGATGTAACCGAAGAAAAGATAAGGAGGGTTGCGATAGAAAACCATCTGACTACAGTTGAAGAGGTCACAAATTTTACAAAGGCCGGCGGCGGATGCGGTGAATGCCAGCCGGAGATTGAAGCCATATTAAGGGATATATGGTCTCTGAAGCTGCCTGAAAAACCTTCAAAACCCAAAAAACTCACCAATCTTCAGAAAATCGCACTCATCCAGGAGATCATAGAAACAGAGATAAGGCCCGGCCTCCAGGCAGACAGCGGAGACATTGAATTGATAGACATAGATGCAAACAGGGTTATTGTGGCTCTCAGGGGGATGTGTACCGGCTGCCTTATGGCAGATGTGACCATAAAAGGCATACAGGAAAAGCTAAGAGAGATTGTCAGCGATGATATCATTGTGCAGACCCAGCAATGAAGACCATATATCTCGACAATAATGCTACAACAAGGATATCCCCTGAAGTAATTGAGGAAATGATGCCTTATATAAAAGACCTGTATGGCAACCCTTCGAGCATGCATACGTTCGGCGGGCAGATCCACAAGAAGATAGAGGCGGCAAGGGCAAAAGTCGCGTCGTTAATCAATGCGGAGCCGGAGGAGATAATATTCACAAGCTGCGGCACAGAAAGCGACAACACAGCAATAATGAGCGCTGTTGAGTCGCAGCCGCGCAAGAGGCATGTTATTACAACAAGGGTCGAACACCCTGCTGTACTGAATTTCTGCAAACACCTTGCAAGAAGAGGTCACAGGGTGACCTTCCTTCCTGTTGACGGCAAAGGGCGGCTGGATCTGGATGCGCTTTTGAATTCAATCGATGATGATACATCAGCAGTATCCATAATGTATGCAAACAATGAGACAGGCGTTATATTCCCGATAAAAGCAATATCCGAAAAATTAAAAGAGCGCGGCATTCTTTTCCATACCGATGCGGTCCAGGCAGTGGGAAAGATCCCTTTGGATGTAAAAAAGCTGCCTGTTGACATGCTGTCTCTTTCAGGCCATAAACTTCATGCCCCTAAGGGGATCGGTGCGCTATATGTCAGAAAGGGCACAAGATTCCATCCATATATAATCGGAGGGCACCAGGAAAAGGGAAGACGTGCGGGCACCGAGAATGTTGCATCAATAATCTCCCTCGGCAAGGCATGCGAACTGGCGGCAAAGAATCTTGAAGAAGAAGTTGTTTATCTGAAGGGTCTGCGCGACAGGCTCGAAAATGCGCTTCTTAAGTCCTGCCCTGACGCAAGCGTAAACGGAGATATTGATAACAGGCTTCCGAACACAACTAATCTGAGTTTCGAATATATTGAGGGAGAGGCTATCCTTTTGAGGCTTAATGAATTCAATATCTGCGCTTCTTCGGGATCTGCATGCACATCCGGCTCTCTTGAGCCTTCTCACGTTTTAAGGGCGATGGGGGTTCCTTTTACGGCGGTCCACGGCTCGATCAGGTTTTCACTAAGCCGTTACAATACTGAAGAAGAGATTAAAAGGGTGATAGATATAATGCCGGGAATAATCATGGAATTAAGACAGCTCTCTCCCTTCGGCAGGGAAAAGATAGCCTGTCCGCCGGCCGGGGAATAAACCTGTTTTTATCGGAGACAATTAAGCACCTCTTTGCATATGTCTGATGACGATGAAGGCCTGCCAAGTCTCAGGGCGTTTTTCCTGATTTCAAGCAGCCTGTCCTTTCTCTCAGAAAGAAAAGCTATTTTTTGCACAAGGTCATCGCTGTCCCTTGCATAAAGTGCTGCGCCTTCATTTACCAGGAAATCCACATTAAAAAACTCCTGTCCGGGTATGGGGTCGAATATAACCATGGGGAGCCCTGCTGCAAGCGCCTCTGACAAGGTAAGCCCCCCGCCCTTGCCTATCATAAGATCACAGGTATGCATTAACCGGGATACATTGTCAACAAAACCGAGAGGCATCAGGTTCCTATATTCTGAAGAGACCTTTCTAAGCGAGTTCAAAAACCTTTCGTCTCTTCCGGCAACTGCAACAACCTGGATTTTCAATCTGCACAGCGGAGGCAATATATTTTTCGCTATATCCTTTGTCTTCCCCAACATCAAAACAGTAAAGATATTGGACAGGCCGAAATCCCTTCTGGATTTGACCGGATCGAACTTCTTCGAAAACTGCTCCCTTACAGGTATGCCTGTCACCTTTATAGTGCTGCCTGTCACCTCTTTTCTTAATAGTTCCATCTTTACTTTTTCATCTGCCACAAAATAAAGGTCGATGTAGTCCTTTATCCATGAACCATGAACACCGAAATCAGTCACAACAACAAAATATCCGAACCCGTATTTATTCTTCAGTTTCTCGATCCTGCCGGAGATAGGGAATGTAGCAATAACAGCATCGGGCCTTTCTTCTTCGAGAAAAGCCTCCAGTCCCTTGACCCCTATCTTGTCGATCTCCCTGGCTATCGGCTGACCTGAAATCTCATCCGTAATGCGGAAAAAAGTCCCGTAGGCCTTGGGCATGTTCTTGATGCTTGTGTCATAGAGAAAACGCACAAGGTTGTTGAATCCCGGGATGAACCTTTCGAAGAAATCAACTACAGGGACATCTATTCCATGCAGGCTCTTGAAATGCTCTTTAAGCGCCATGGCAGCGCTCTTATGCCCCATGCCGAATGATGCGTAGAATATAACGATCTTTTTCATCGGCTTATTATATAACATTTAAAGCGCATCACGAAAAATAATGTGCAGGGCTTAAAAATATTTTCTTTACAGTCAACATCGCTTTTCTTATACTGAAAACAGATTCGGTCTTTTGGTATTTCCCTATTCTCTTTACTGCATAGAGATGGCATGCTTTGAAATGGGTTATCAATTTAATATGCTGCATGAGGATTATCAGCAGCTTGCGGCGGGAGCCTGCGCAAATTTCGGGATAAATTAAAAATCAAGAGGGCTTTTGACCTCTTTTAACGGTTTGCTTGGTACGCAATGGGTATAGATCATAGTAGTCCTTACATCGCTGTGTCCCAGAAGTGTCTGGATCGTACGGATATCATAATTGGCTTGCAAGAGGTGGGTTGCAAAAGAATGGCGGAAGGTATGGGAGGTAACACGCTTGGTGAGTCTGGCCCTTCGGACAGCCTCATAAAGCGCCTCCTGAA
>JBFMDL010000139.1:0-4773 GCA_040753635.1 Nitrospirota bacterium
GTTTTATCATTGTCTTACCTCCTTCGGGTTTTTTGTTCACCTTTTGGGTGATATTTTATATCACCCAAAAACATTAAACCAGAAGGAGTTTTTCTTTTTAATAGAATCCTATCTCTATTTCAGGGAGCGAGGTTCTTGTTTGCCCCGCGCCAAAGAAGGTTATGTGCGTCGGCAGTCCCGCATACGGCGCTCCATCAAATCCCGAAAGGCAATAAATGCAAGTGTGTAATATGGGAAGGCGTATCTATATCGGGATATTAAGTTTGACAAGGACCTCTTTTATAGAATTGAATATGCCCTCGCTGTCATAGATCCCTGTAACGTCAATCCAGCTTACCGCATCTTCCTTGCGGAACCAGGTCAACTGTCTTTTGGCATATCTTTTGGTATTCCTTTTGACGAGCCTGACAGCCTCTTCTTCCGAAAAGTCTCCGTTAAGATATGCTGAAAACTCCTTGTAGCCGATTGCCTGCAAGGGGGTCCTGTCAGGGTTCATCCCAATAATGGTTTTGACCTCCTTGATCAGACCTGCCCGGATCATGCTGTCGACACGTTTTTCGATGATGCCGTAAAGTTCCCTCCGGTCTCTTGTAATGCCTATCTTAATAAATTCATAAGGAAGCGGTTTCGTAAGATTTTCCTGAAGAAAAGATATTTTCCCCCTGCTTTTAAGGCATACCTCTATCGCCCGTATTATACGCCTTTTGTCATTTCTTCCTATTTTCCCTGATGCCTCGGGGTCAATTGCGGCAAGGTATGCATAAAGTGAGCCTTCTTCTTCATTCTCCATTTCAAGGAGGCTGTCTCTTAATGAAATGTCCGCTGAAGGTCCGCTGAAGATGCCCCTTGTCAACGCCTTAATATACAGGCCTGTACCACCGGTGATTATCGGGATTTTTCCCTTTCCCGTAATCTCCTTGATAACAGGAGCCACCATTTCGACATATCTGCCTGCGCTGAAAGATTCGGTGGGATCAACTATGTCTATCATGTGATGCCTTACAGCAGACCTCTCCTCTTCAGAAGGCTTTGCAGTCCCTATATCCATGCCCCTGTATATCTGCATCGAATCTGCGCTGATTATCTCGGTATCCAGCTTTTTTGCAAGAAGAATTGATGCCCCGGTTTTGCCCACGCCGGTGGGGCCAAGAATAATAATGACTCTTTTCATTTCCTTTTGAAAAGCTTGTTCAGATCGTTCAGGGAATAAAATATCCTTGTGGGCCTTCCATGGGGACACTGGTCGGGGTGGTCTGTTTTTTCAAGGGCCTCAAGCAAGCTAAAAAGTTCATCCTGCGTCAGGATCTTTTTCCCTCTCACCGAGCTATGGCAGGCAATCCGCGCTGCAAGGCCTTCCCTCAGGGATCTGCCTGAAACAACCCCCTGTGATAATCCTGCGGCTATGTCAGAAAGTATTCCACCCATGTCAGCATCATTGAGTTCGTCCGGGACCGACCTTACGATTACCGTATTATGGCCGAAATCATCAAGCTCGATCCCTAAAGTTTTAATGATATTCATATTCTGAAGCAGTATCCTGTATTCATTTGCCGGAAGCCGTATCTGTAAGGGGAAAAGCAATTGTCCTGACATCGAGATCATGCCTTTAAGCAGTTTCTCAAAAATCACCCTTTCATGGGCTGCATGGTGGTCTATAATGGTGAGGCCTCCTTTGCCGGAGGTCGCTATAAAAGTATCCCCCAGATAAATAAAAGGTATCGAAGGCCTGTACATAAGTTCCAGATTTTCGGATATAAAGGCGCCCTCCTGCACAACGGATGAACCGGATAAAGATAAGTGTCTGTCACTGGATTGAAAATCAGAAACTGCATCAGGAGATATGGAAAAATCCCTTGTGTATTCCGTTCTTTCATGTTTTATTGCATCCTTCAGACGTGAATTAATGAACCTGTATATTGATTCCTTATCCTCTAACCTGACCTCACGTTTTGCGGGATGGACATTAAAATCGACTTTCCCCGGATCTATTTCAAGAAATACGAAAAAAACAGGATGCTTGTCCCGTGGCATGATCCCTTCATAAGATTTATATACAGCATGGGAAATGGAAGCATCCTTGACAGGCCGTCTGTTTATGAATATAAATTGATTTGCCCTGCTGTTTCTGAAGTTGCTGCTGTTTGAAGTCAAAGCATAAAGCCTTGTTTCATCATCTTCCGCCATTATCTCGATAAGTCCAAGTATGAACTCTCCGCCGTAAATCTGCATTATACGTTCTCTGGTCCCGGATGCCCTGGGAAGATTCATGGTTTCCTTTTTTTCTGCTGTCAATGTAAAAGCGATTTCATGATGTGACAACGCCTCTTTTGTGATGGTGTCTATTATATGGAAGGTTTCGGTATGGTTTGTTTTCAGGAATTTTTCCCTTGCGGGCGTATTAAAAAAAAGGTCCTTTACCTCGACAGATGTGCCGGAAACGGGCGCTTCCCTGGTTTCTTTCAGTTCCCCGCCTTCTATTTCTATTGATATTCCCGAATGCGAGCCTTTAAGCCCGGTAAAAAGTTTTACTTTAGAGACAGAGGCGATCGATGGCAGCGCTTCTCCGCGGAATCCGAGAGTCCTGATATCGAAGAGATCGCCGTCATTGCTGATTTTGCTTGTTGCATGCCGTTCAAAGGCAAGTAAGGCATCTTCCCTGTCCATCCCTGTCCCGTTATCCGATACCCGTATCAGCCTTTTCCCTCCATGGAAGGTTTCCACCTCTATCTCCGAGCTTTCCGCATCAATGGAATTCTCAATGAGTTCTTTTACTATAGAGGCCGGTCTTTCGATAACCTCTCCTGCGGCGATCTTATTCCTTAAAATTGCTGGGAGGATCTTTATCCGGGGCATAGAACATTTTAAAGACAACAGAGAAAATTTCGCAAGTTAACCCTTTTAAAAAGTGGTCTTATTTAGTATTCTAAAACAGTAATAATCATGAAAATATTTTCGATCAAGGGAGGCGGTTCTAATGGACATAAAGGCTTTTGTTCTGTCAAAGGCGAAAGATGCAAGAGAAGGCGCACGCTCACTCGCAAAAGCTTCATCTAAGCAGAAAAATGCGGCTCTCATCAGAATGGCGGAGACCCTGAAGCGACACACAAAGGAGTTAATAAAAGAAAACGCGAAAGATGTAGCGTTTGCAGCGAATAAAGGCCTTTCCAGGGCATTGATAGACAGGCTTACGATTAATGCCAAGCGCATCAGTGAAATGGCTCAGGGACTTGTTGAGGTCGCAGCACTCCCTGACCCTGTCGGAGAGGTTATCAAAATGTGGCAAAGGCCCAACGGCATGACTGTTGGGAAAATGCGGGTGCCTATAGGCGTGATAGGAATAATATACGAATCCCGTCCTAATGTTACTGCGGATGCAACAAGTCTCTGCATGAAAGCCGGCAACGCGGTGATACTCAGAGGCGGGTCAGAGGCTATCCATTCCAATAAGACGATAGTAAGGATATTAAGAGAAGCTGCAAAGGCCGAAGGCATTAATGAAGGGGCAATAACTTTTATAGACACCCCTGACCGGGAAGCAATAATGGAAATGTTGAAACTCGAGGGGATTGTGGACCTTATAATACCGAGGGGCGGGGAGGGCCTCATCAGGGCTGTGACCGAAAATTCCCGGATACCTGTTCTGAAGCATTATAAAGGAGTATGCCATGTCTTCGTCGACAGGGATGCAGACCTTAAGATGGCGGAAGAGATTTGTTTTAATGCAAAGGTGCAGAGGCCCGGCACATGCAACGCAATGGAGACGATGCTCGTTGACAAAGGGATTGCAAAGGCGTTTTTGCCTCCCATGATAAGGAGATTCAGGGGCGCAGGGGTGCGCCTGAAAGGATGCGCTGAAACGAGAAAAATAGACAAAACACTCGCTTCCGTTACAGAAGATGATTTCAATGCCGAATACCTTGACCTTATACTGAATATAAGGACAGTTAAAGATATAGACGAGGCAATGGAGCATATAGCAAAATACAGCTCGGCTCATTCTGATTCAATCGTGACAAATGACTATGCTAAAGGCATGAGATTTTTAAGGGAAGTGGACTCCTCGGCTGTTTTTATAAATGCATCTACACGGCTTAATGACGGTTTCCAATTCGGGCTGGGCGCTGAGATAGGCATTTCAACAGACAAGATACACGCCAGGGGACCGATGGGACTTGAAGAACTGACATGCACAAAGTTTATTGTGCTGGGTAACGGACAGTTAAGGGAGTGAGGATGCCCTTAGTAAGAAGTTCATAAGTATGGTAACGTGATTTGCCACTCCGGCGCTTGTCCGCCTGAGGCGGATGAATCCGGAGTCTCTCTTAAGAAGGATTCCCGATCCGCCTTAGGCGGGGGAATGACATCTTACTAATAAACCTAAATAAATTTAAGGCTTAAAGAGCGGGAGATAAAGAGAATAAATGAACTCTCCAAAATGGGTCATAAGGACAAATCCGCTGTTGCGCGCGAATTGATAGATTACGGATGGGGATTTCTGATGATAAAGCTTTACAGAGAGGGCAAACTGTCATTAAGCGCTCTTACAGAAAAACTTGAGCTATCGGTAAGCGAGGCAATAGACCTGTTGTCTGAATTCGGAGTTGAATCTCCCATAGATTATGACGATTACCTGAAAGGCTTTGAGGCATTTATTAACCCGGCAAATGAATAGTGCAACTTAGGCTGCATATTTTATCCTTGGGTGTTTGAAATATTTCTTGATCCGTTCCGGCATTTTTTGAAGCTTACGCATGTGTGAAACTACCTTTCTCT
>JBFMDL010000140.1:0-4730 GCA_040753635.1 Nitrospirota bacterium
AGATTCCCCTCTTTGGCAAAGTCGGAGACTCGACTCTACGAGAGGGGTTAGGGGAGATTTTACGGATAAATTCTTTACATTCTGTCAGATTATAGTTCATGCATTTCTTAAGTTAACACCTATGCCCTCAAGGGGAAGGGACTATATGGTAACCCCGTGGCAAGACCACGTGGAATTACAAGTTAAGGTTTAATAAAAAAAACGAGGGGGGGCGAGAAGGACTCCCCCGCTATTGTTGTTTCAAGGCTATCCGAGTTCCGCCATAACCTCGGGCACCATTTTTTCGATCTGCATTTTCATCAGCGCCTGATTGCCGTCGGCTGCCATTATGCCGATAAGATGAAAGTGTGATTTTGCATCCACTCCGGAACAACGCATTACAACAATGCCTTTTGGAGTGGAAATAACCGCTTCCTTGCATGCTTCAAGACCGATCTTTTTGGAAGCCTCATGCGCTGACCTGAAAATGTCGTTGAATGTTGCGCCCACAATATCCAGATCGATATTTTTGTCGTTAGAGTCATTTGCCAGCATTTCACCGGTAAAATTCATGATACCTGCAGCCTTATATCCCTTGATCTCTTTTAACCTCTGAAGATATGTTTCGAGTGCCATTTTTTCCTCCTCTGCACAGCTTTGACTGTTTGTCTCCTGTTCGATCTCCTCAATATCAAACAGGAGATCTTCCTTCTCCTTTAATTTAACCGCTTTTTCAGGTTCCTTAACCCTGCCCCCTTCAGCTTGTCCGCTCATGTCCCTTTTTGCCTCATCGAGTCTCCTGAGTCCTTCCATCAGTAACGCCTCATATCCCTTTAAGATCGTCTCTGTCGGCGTTTCAGCCCCTTTTATGCTCTCAAGGGTGCCGCCCTCGAATCCCAATATCTCATAAAGCGCTTCCTCTCCCTCAAGGTTCTCACATATGGCATTGACTATCCTGCCATCCTTGAAAAACAATATGCCTTCCCTTGACGCTGTCCTGACCCTCAGCGCTGCCGTTACCTTCGAAATACAATTTATCTGGATGATATCGGTCAGATCAATCCCTGTTACAGTTCCTTTGAATCCCCTGTCTTCTTCCAAGGCAAGCTTTACAGCCTTCCTGAGATGTTTTATGTCGAACGGCTTTTCGATAAAATGCAGACAGCCTTTAAAGAGAGCGTCTTTCCTGAATTCGGGGGTAGGATATGCTGTCATAACAATAACGCCTGTCTGAGGACAGAGTTTCCTTACATTTAAAAGCAGGTCGAGTCCGCTCATGCCCGGCATCTTGATGTCGGTAATAATCAGGTCGACAGACACTTTTTTCAGAAATTCAAGCGCCTCCTCCCCTGATCGCGCTGTGAATATATCAACATAGAGTTTCCCGTTTCTGAGATTCCTCTTCAGCGACCACACCATGTCTTCTTCATCATCTACGATCAGAACTCTTTTCATCTATGATCTCCGGTTTATCAAGTCCAGGCTGTAATGATAATAATCAATAAATATGCCAGTTGGAGCAGGGGGATTAAAGCAATTAATTCCAGTAAAATCAATGCGTTAAAGATCTGATGGTCAAACCGGATGCCCTGAGTGGATTCTGCTTTATGGTAAGATTCTGGCCGGCTGGCCTGAAACTATCCGTCCCTCAGTTTTTCCCTGAGCGTTGTGCGGGATATACCGAGAATGCGCGCTGCTTCGGTCTTGTTGCCCCCGGCAGAAGAAAAAACTTTTTTGATATAACGCCGTTCCATTTCTTCAAGGGTAACAAGTTCCCCATGACATTCCTTTGCCGCTGCAACTGTTTGATTGAGATTCAGATCTGAAGGGTTTATCCAGTCGCTTCTGCAGTATATGATCGCCCTTTCGATACAGTTTCTCAATTCCCTGATATTACCCAGCCAGTCGTAATTTAACAGCGTCTTTTCGGCCTCGGGCGTAAATCCCTTTATTATTTTTTTCATCTCCTGAGTGAGCTTTCGCAGGAAAAAATATGCCAGCAGGAGGACATCATTCCCCCTTTCCCTCAAAGAAGGCACTTTCAATGACATCACTTTCAGCCTGTAATAAAAATCGTCCCGGAACCTCCCCTTCCCTATCTCATCTTTCAGGTTCAGATTTGTTGCCGCTATTATCCTTAAATCTGCGCGGATATCCTTCACACCTCCGACTCTCCTGAATGCTGATTCTTCGATCAGACGCAGAAGTTTGGGCTGGAGTTCATAAGGCAGGTTCCCGATCTCATCCAGAAAAAGTGTCCCTCCGTCAGCCATTTCAACCAGTCCCTTTTTATCCATCTTTGCGTCGGTAAAGGCGCCTTTTTCATGTCCGAACAGCTCGGATTCGATTATATTGACGGACAGGGTCCCGCAGTCGACCTTCACGAATATCCCGCTCTTGTTCTCCGACAAATGATGGATCGCCCTGGCAACAAGTTCCTTGCCTGTGCCTGTCTCGCCTTCAATGAGAACAGGCACGCGCACATCGGCGGCCATTTTTATTTCCTGCTTCAATGCGAGTATTTTCGAATACTCGCCGATTATGCTGTCAATACCCTTATCATCACTTTCTATCATGGACTTTTTTAAATAAAGCCTGCTTTTCATTATCATGTTCAGGGTTTTCCTGAACTCGATGACATTAAAAGGTTTCAGCATATAGTTTATGGCTCCTGATTTTAGCGCAGTAACAGCAATGCAGGCGTCATTCATGCCTGTAATTACAACGATGTCTGTATCAGATGACATATCCTTAATCTTGTGGAGCAATTCAATTCCGTGGATATCCGGCAATCCCAGGTCTAGAAATACAAGATCAATGATCTGGCTGTTTAAAATTTTAAGCGCATCGGAACCGTTAGATGCGTCGGAGACGGAATAACCTTCCTCCTTCACTATATTCGAAAGTAATAACCTCAGATCCTCGTAGTCTTCTACAATGAGAACTTTTCCCATTTCCTGTCAGCCTCTAAAAATATAATAAAGGTGCTACCCGCGCCTTCAACACTGTCGACAAATATAGCAGCATTATTTTCATGAAGCAAGCTGTAGACAATCGACAATCCCAGCCCGGAACCGCTGGATTTGGTTGTGAAAAAGGGTTCAAAAATCTTTTCCGCTGTTTCTTTCGGCATTCCGCATCCATTGTCGGAAAATTTCAATACTATATAATCACCATTATCTTTCAGCTCAGGGAAAACAATACTGTAAGCCTCTCTTTCAGCGGGCTGAAGCGATTTGGCAACAATCTCGATCCTTCCCTTTCCGGCCACAGCATCTATCGAATTGAGAAGGAGATTCAGAAATACCTGCTGCATCTGGTTCGGATCAACGAGTATATCAGGCAGCCCTCTTTCATAATTCTCTATCATAAGGATATTCTTTTCCATCAGTTTATTCCCGACAAGAGGCTTTACCTCATTTATTATATTTATGAGTGAAGTCCTTGTTATCCTCGGCTTTGCAGGCCTTGCATAGGTGAAGAACGTCTTCAGGATATCATTCAGCCTGTCGACCTGCTTGATTATTCTACTTATATACTCCTTATTTCCATCCGTCTCTCCGAGATTTTCTTCTATAGACTGCGCCATCGTCTTGATTCCGGCAAGAGGGTTTCTTATTTCATGCGCAACTGCAGATGCTATCTCAGCTATGGTGCTCAGCCTGCTGACTCTTTCCATCTCTTTCTGGATGCGTTTTACATCTGTGATATCCCTGAAAGAAACGATTATTCCGTCCATGTCTCCGGCTGTATTTACTCTGGGGGCGGTTGTAAAACCTATTATCCTTTCTTCGCCATGTTTTGAATGGAGTACCACTTCATTCCTGGAAAAAAGGTGTTCTTTTTTATCTCGCTCATTATGACGGCTTTTTCAGCGCCTATAATATCAGAGAGCAGTTCACCCTCGAAAATTCCGGCGAAAGCGATCAATATCTTCTTCCCTTCGGGATTGATTGTTACTATCCTCCCATGAAGGTCGAGGATCATTAGTCCGCTGCTCAGGCTCTGTATGATCGATTCTGTCAATGCCTTTTCTGCTCTGAGTTCATCTATCTTGGACTGCAGCCGGTCGATAAGATCTACTGAGTAATCCCTGATTGTCTTGTTCAGATCGTATTTCGCCTGTGTCTCGATCTCGCCTGAAAGATATCCCGTGATCAGTTTCAGAAAATGTTTAATATCAACAGGCTTGGTCATATAGTCATCGAATCCGAGGGCCTTTGCCCTGTTTTCAAGTTCGGTCCTTCCGACGGCTGAAATGGCAATAATCGGGATATCCTTCAGATTATCAAACTGCCTGAGTTTCATAGCAACATCGTATCCGCTCAGACCCGGAAGCATTATATCCACAAGAATCAGGGACGGCATATGCTTTATTGCCTTGTTGATGCCCTCCTCGCCTGTTTCAGCTTCTATAACTTCACATACATTCTGCAGGGCAACCTTAAAGCTGGTTCTTACGGCGGGGTCATCGTCGATGAATAAGATTTTTTCCATATTGCGAATCAGGCTTTTTGATGTTTCCTTGTACAACTTTTGACGTACAAGATTTTCATAGAGATATTGTAGCGTTTACATTTCAGGAGGTCAACTAAACAGTGATTGTCCGATGTTCTTCAACGGCAAATCATACTTGTCCAAAATAAAACTTTACAGAAGGCGGAATGCCTCGAAAACAGAATAAATCGACATGATTATTAAATGTCAGACCCCGACTTTGTTAAATAAACGTATTAACGATAACTCTGTAT
>JBFMDL010000141.1:0-4725 GCA_040753635.1 Nitrospirota bacterium
ATTGAAAATCCGTCTGCCCAACAAACCAAAGGTCATCGAAAATGCAGAAAATGTAGTGCAGAAAATGGCCTGTTTGTAACTGTAACTCATTGATCTAACTTATTTTCAATTCTCGAACTGCGGAAAATGGGTTAAACGCCGCATTTCGATTCCTTGATCTTAAAAATCTTTCCAATGAACTTTCTTTGAAAAGAGCAATCTTTTTCAAGCTGACCCACTCCCGGAAAAAACGTCTTGATTTCCTGTTTCTTATGACTGTATCCTTGTTTCATGGAGAGTGAAAAGGTCGACTTTCTTGTCATCGGCAGCGGGGTGGCCGGTCTCAGGGCTGCGATAGAACTCGCCCCGCATGGTGAAGTCCTTGTAGTCACGAAGGAGAAACCTTCGGAGAGCAGCACCGAATATGCACAGGGCGGCATTGCCGCGGTCATGAGCGACGAGGACAGGGTCGGCATACATTTTGAGGATACATTGAAAGCAGGCGACGGACTATGCAGGGAGGACGCTGTAAAGACGCTTGTCGAGGAAGGTCCTGACAGGATAATGGAGCTTATATCATGGGGGGCTGAATTCGACAGGGAGGGATTGAAGCTTGCCCTCACCATAGAGGCGGCTCATTCCAGGAGGAGGATCCTTCACGCCCACGGCGATGCAACAGGCAAGGAGCTCGAGAGGGTGCTTCTGAACAAGGTACGTTCTTTCCCTTCAGTACGCAAATATCCCTTTGCCTATACCGTGGATCTTATAATAAAAGACTCGAAGTGCCACGGGGCATATGTCCTTAAAGAGGGAAATATTGTTGCGCTTCTCGCCGGCGCAACAGTGCTTGCAACAGGAGGGGCGGGGCAGCTCTTCTCGAGGACGACAAATCCTCTGGTCGCAACAGGAGACGGCATGGCCATAGGTTTCAGGGCAGGCGCTGAACTCGAAGACATGGAATTTGTGCAGTTTCATCCCACAAGCCTTTTCTATCCTGCAGCGCCCCATTTTCTGCTGAGCGAGTCGATGAGGGGTGAAGGCGCTGTCCTGTTGAATATAAACAGACGGAGATTCATGGAAGATTACCATCCAATGGCCGAACTCGCCCCAAGGGATGTAGTATCGAGGGCGATCATCTCGGAGATGGTAGCAACCAAGAGCAATCACGTCTATCTGGATGTAAGGCATATGAATAAAAACTTTATTAAAGGCAGGTTTCCGAAGATTTACTCCACATGCCTTCAGTACGGCATAGACATAACTGAGGACCTTATTCCGGTATCACCGGCTGCACATTACATGATGGGCGGGGTCAGGACGGATCTGGACGGCAAGACGAACATAGAAGGCCTTTATGCCGCCGGTGAGGTGGCGTGTACAGGCGTGCACGGATCCAACAGGCTGGCGTCAAACAGCCTTCTGGAGGGTCTTGTCTACGGTGCGAGGGCAGGCAGGGCCGCTCTGAAGACTGCGGTAGCATCCAGAACCCCCGATGAGTATCCGCTGAAAGCCTCGAAAATCCCTGAATGCGATGAAATCAGGGGCGCGCTGAGAAAGATGATGTGGGAAAGGGTCGGGATTATCAGGTGCTCGGAGTCATTGGGAGAGGCAAAAGAAAAACTTCTCTCGTGGAAGAGAATTACAGAAAAAACTTATCTGACAAGAAACGAGCTTGAATTAAAGAACATGATTACGGTCGCCAGTATTATTGTGGAGGCGGCGCTTAAGAGAAAAGGAAGCGTTGGAGCTCATTACAGGTCTGATTATAAGGACCGGGGCGAAGACTGGCAACAGCATATAAAGTGGGATAAAAGCAGTTTCAGGTTTGAAGAAGAGAATTTAAAGGCGGCGCTGAAGAATGAGTGTTGAGAGTTGTGGTAAATGAACCGGAGAAGGGCTAAGATCGTCTGCACAATAGGACCTGCTTCCTTGAACAGGAAAGTCATCTTCACAATGGTCAAAGAGGGGCTTGATGTTGCAAGAGTAAATTTTTCTCATGGTGATTATAAGTCTCACAGAAATGCCATTGAGCTTGTCAGGGAGGGCGCCGGAAAGTATAACAGGCATGTTTCAATACTACAGGACCTTCAGGGAATTAAGATAAGGACAGGTCTTTTCAGGGGAGGGGGGGCTGAGCTCAAAAAGGGGAAGGAAGTCACGATACTGCCCGGGACAGGCATAGGAGACGAAAAAAATATATATGTGTCTTATCCGTACCTTCTGAGAGATGCAGGGGAAAGAGACAAAATACTTCTTGATGACGGTCTTATACAACTTTCCATAGTGAATAAGACCCCAAACGCGCTGGTGGCCAGGGTTATTGAAGGAGGGATCATAAGGGACAAAAAGGGTGTTAATCTTCCCGGGATGAAGATATCGCAGAGATCATTCACTGAAAAGGACAGGAAAGACCTGGATCTCGGCATGGAAATGGATGTTGATTATGTTGCCGTCTCTTTTGTCAGGACTGCGCTGGATATCAGGGCTGCCAGGGAAAGGATGAGGGAAAAAGGGCGCAGCATACCTCTTATAGCAAAAATAGAAAAGCCGGAGGCGCTTTCGAATATCGATGAAATAATTGATGAGTCTGACGGCATTATGGTCGCAAGGGGTGATCTGGGGGTTGAAGTCTCTCCTGAGGAAGTCCCTTTAATCCAGAAGGATTTAATCAACAGGGCAAACAGGAAAGGGAAGATTGTTATTACAGCTACGCAGATGCTCGAGTCCATGACAGGGCATCTCAGACCTACAAGGGCTGAGGCTACCGATGTTGCAAACGCTGTAATAGACGGAACAGACGCCCTTATGCTTTCAGCGGAGACAGCAACAGGTTCGTATCCGCTATCTGCTTTCCGTATGATGGACAGAATAATCAGATATACCGAACAAACACAGAAAATAGCATCCTCTTATATACGCGGCAATACATATGCCGAGGCCCTGGCTGATGCGGCATGCGGGGCATCAGAAGACATCGGCGCAAAGGTTCTGGTGGCTTTTACACAATCAGGATTTTCAGCCAGGCTTGTGTCAAAATTCAGACCGAAGGTGCCGATAATCGCTTTTACACCAGATCCGAAAATATTGGCAAGACTTCCCTTTTATTGGGGAGTGACACCAAAATATATGAAACCTTCCGAAAATACCGACAGGATGCTGAAAGAGGTGGAAAAATCCCTCTTAAGGGAAAAGATAGTGAAAACGGGTGACAGGATTGTAATTATAGCCAGCTCCCCCCTTTCCACCAGGGGAAAAACAAACTTCATGAAACTACATCAGATAGGGGAATAGATAAGTTATATGTTTATTTATTAAGGTTCTCATAATAGAACGCACATAATTTCAATAAAATCCCTCCCAACCTCCCTTTGCCAAAGGGAGGAATATACCCCTCTTTGGCAAAGTCGGAGACTCGACTCTACGAGAGGGGCAAGGGGAGATTTTCTGACAAAATGTCTATCCAATTTTGAGAACATTAGTAACCTCAGTTTTTTCTTATGAAAAGTGATCAGGGGCAAACCTTTTAATCCGGGTTTGCCCCTGAATGGCGCTCCTATCCTCCAACATCACTTGGTGAGACAGTCTCCCATACATCATCAAGTTTAATCCTCAGTTCATCCGCCTTGCTGTATAATTCATTCGGATTCCATTCTGTTGGACATTCTTTCCTCAGCTTTTCTATCCTGTCGTTAAGCTCCTCGATAAACATATGCAGTTCATTAACTTCCGGAACAACTTTTTCCTTTTCGCCTGTTGACATCTTGTCCAACTTCCTGACTATATCATACATTTTTGCTTTCCATGCAGTAAGTTCCATAGCCAGGTTGTCGCAATAGCTCGTCACCTCCATAACATTCCCCCCCTTCTGTGCTTATTTTTGCAATAGTCAAATGCGACTATATGCAACGCACATTTCTTTTTATAATTAATTCATACCACTTTTGATATTAACCGTCAAGTCTTGTTTTCCGATAAGATCGACCGGTTTTTCAGGATTTTTTTGAGGAATCAGCATATGCATATTCGGCATGTCATATGAACTTGTTTTTTATTAAATTTTCAATACCCCACAGTCTCTGCTGTGGGGTCTCCTTACAATTCCCTCCCCCTTGAGCGGGGAGGGAGAGGGTGTTGGAATAATTTTTCACCCTCCCCTTAATCCCCTCCCCTCAAGGGAGGGGAGACTTTTGGATACCCCGCCGTCTCTGCGGCTGGAAGGTTCATTAATTCGATAATTCATATGCGCGGATGTCATTGCAATCAAGGGTAAACAGATTGGATTGTGTATTTTGTTGCCAAAAAAACATGATTTATGTTAAAAAATATAATCTTTTTTTAAGGAGGAACCGAATTTGGCAGCAAAAGCAGCACCAAAGAAAAATCTTTCAGCTCTTAAGAGGGCGAGACAGGCCGAGAAAAGGAACGCCGGCAACAGGATAGTCCGCAGCAGGATCAAAAATATTATCAAAACTGTTGAAAGCGCAGTCAATGATAATAATAAAGAGGCAGCTCAAAGCTCTCTGCTTAGCGCAATAAAGACAATAAGCAGTGCAAAGTCAAAGGGAATAATTCACAGAAATAACGCTGCGAGGAAGATTTCCGCACTGACCAAAAAAGTCAACGCTGTTTTGAAAGCCGGATCAGCTTAACCAGCAGAAGCTCCACAGGATAAAAACTTCCGGAACTCTTGATATCCACATCGGCCTTATTAAGGACATCAAAGACATTGTAAAGATATTTCATGTC
>JBFMDL010000142.1:0-4580 GCA_040753635.1 Nitrospirota bacterium
AAGAGAAAGGTAGTTTCACACATGCGTAAGCTTCAAAAAATGCCGGAACGGATCAAGAAATATTTCAAACACCCAAGGATAAAATATGCAGCCTAAGTTGCACTATTCATTTGCCGGGTTAATAATCCCCCTCCGCTCACATCTCAACGGCTGCTACAGGCGGCGGGAGCAGAAACGAAGAAATTCTGAATCGCTGAAGACAGAAAACCTGTTAATGAAAAAATCAGCTTACATTTTTTAATTTTTTCAATTCCTGCCTCACGGCATCTCGCACTATATCCTGGATCGACCGTTTATCCTGCTTGATGTAGCTGCGTAAAGCCTGATTTATCTCTGTCTGATAACCACGGCCCTCTCGCTCAGCTTCATCTCTGAACCATTCAAGTATGTCGGTATCAACCCAGATTGTAATCCTGGTTTTCCCTTTCCGGCTGATAACCGCGCCTCGCTTCCCCTTGGTGAAGTCATATTCTTTGAGCATGTCTTTATCTTTTTTCATAAATCCTCCCTTCCTTCGATGTTGCTTTTCTGGCTGAAATCAGTCTTATTTGTTCTTTGCCGGCATAAGCGTAAACAACAACCAATACCTTCCTAATAAATCAACGCTTATAGTCACAAAACATTGTTCAGTGTGTCGCTTATCCTCGATAGTGATTGCCATAGGGTCATCAAGGACCGTTGATGCATGGGAAAATTCTATGCCGTGCTTTTTTATATTTGCTGCTGCTTTTTTTAGTATCCCAGACAATCTCCACAGCTTTATTATATGTACATTATATGTATATGTCAATTAATTTCAAGCTCCTTCTACACCAAAATCCTCCGCTCCGCCTTCAGCGGGAGCAGAAGAACAGAAATGCAAGCCTTCTATCTTATCTGCTATACTAAAAAAATAAGCATAGGAGGAACAATGCTGACCGTATCGAAAAAATATATAGTTGATAACAAGAATAAAAAGATTGCTGTTCAGATACCGATTGAAACATTTGAAAAAATTGAAGAGGTTCTGGAGGACTACGCACTCGGGCAGTATATCCTTGAAGTAAAGGATGAAAAACCTCTAACACTGGCAGAAGCCAGGAAATTTTACGGCAAAAGAACCCGCTCTTGAAATTTCAAGTACTCTACAAAAAGACATTTTTAAAAGAACTGAGGAAACTTCCCAAAGACATTCGTTTAAAGGCTGAGCATCTGTGTTTTGATATTCTTCCTGAAATTGAAAATCCGGCAGACATCAAAGGGCTGGAGAAATTAATCGGCCATGAGAAATCTTACAAGGTGCGTTTCGGTGATTATCGCATCGGCATAAAGATTGATATTGAATCCAAAGTCATAGAGTGTTGTAGGGCCTTGCATAGAAAAGAAATATATAGATATTATCCCTAATTCCCCTCCAAAAAAAAATCCCCCCCTCCGCCTTCAGCGGGAACAGAAGAGCAAGAGCGCAAAGCGTGAAAAACTAAAGGTCGGCGAGTGAGGAAGCGAAGAAATCCGGAAGCGCGAAAGTCAAAACTCTCAGAATAGTCGTTGTGATATAATAATTCAAAGGATAACGTACGGAGGTGATTTAATGGGAACTAAAACATTGACCATGCCTGAAGATGCCATTGTCAATATGCTGAAGACACTGCCTGAAGATATTTTGATAGATGTCTTCTGGAGAACCGTTGTGGAAAGCGACATCGCCGCTCTTACCAAAGAAGAAAAAGGACTCATCAGCAAAGGCAAGCTTGAGCACATAAAAGGCAAAACCATTAAATGGCAAGATTTGAGATAGAGTTTTCAAAGAGCGCTGCAAAAGATTACAAAAAGCTGCCCAAAGATTATAAGGTCTTAATTGATTTGGTCCTGTCAAAGCTAACCCACGGAGTGCCTGTAGACATTAAGCCTGTTGCCGGAGAAGAAAATATTTATAGAATCAGGGTCGGGAAATACAGAATACTTGCCACTGTTATTGAAAATAGTATACTGATTACAAAAATCGGCCCAAGAGGAGATGTTTATAAATAAACCTTTCCTCGGCCCCCCAAAATCCGCTCGAAGCGGGTCTCGCGAAGTCTGTACGACTCGCAACCGAGAGCCGCACCGGCCAACATCCAAACAGTCCGGAAGTTCAGAAGCAATGAATAGAAATCCTCAGAGACAAGGGCATTCTGGAGTTTAATTTTCCCCTGCTACTTTTGCCAATTTTTCAATTAGCGCGTGTGTTGCGTAAAATCCTGCTTTTTGAAGCTTTTCCACCTCTGAGCGGAAGCTTTTTATTGCACCTTTCTTCTTTGCCCATGCAAGAAGTCCGAGAGTTCCGATAACATTCAACCCATATCTGTGAGCAAAACGACGGGCATCCTGATCATCAAGAATAACCCAGTCTGCCTTCTGTTCGAGTGCAAGACAGATTACTTCAGCCTCACCGCCGTCGAGTTCTTTTGTTAGGACATCAAGCAAAGCCTTATCTTTAGCTGTTTTGACCTTGAGCCAATCGCTTGATACCTTTACCACTGCCGATAATGCAGCGTCCTGCTTTATCTTGATTTCAGAAATAACACCTTTAGGTGCAAATATACTTCCAAATTTTTGAAGAATGGGTAATCTGCTTATTTTTGACAGGAATACGAGAGGGCCTGTATTGACAATAACCTTCATTTAAGGGATGTTACTGCTTCTATTTCCTTTTCTATCTCTTCTGCCTGTATGTTTATTGCGGGTATTTTGTAATGACCGAGCTTTTCAAGGAAGGATACCCTGTCCAATCCAGCCATTTTTGCTGCTTTGCCTGAAGATATTTTCCCTAATTCATAGAGCTTTGCTGCTGCAAGGAATCTTACTTCTTCAGTAAATTCTGAGTCTGAGAGCTTCAGCGTCTGGGGAAGGCCGTCCGGATATGGTATGGTTATTGTTTTCATGTTCTTATTTTATATGAAAATATTAGCTTTAACAACTTTTTTGTCATCCTCCTCCCCAAAATCCGCTCGAAGCGGGTCTCGCGAAGTCTGTACGACTCGCAACCGAGAGCCGCACCGGCCGACATCCAAACAGTCCGGAAGTTCGGAAGCACAGAAGTTGAATAAAAGATTATGCTTTCAGGATCTTTAGAAGTTTAGCTGTTGTATATGCTTCAACGCCTGAGTGTTTAAAGTCATTGTCATTGCTCCAAACGGGTATCTTTAATTTCATTGCAAGGGCAAGGAGTTCAATGTCGTCTTCGTCTCTGCCCGAGAGTTTTTTTGCAGCTTTCCCGATGAAACCTTCGTAAAAATGGCGGTGGTATATTTTAAGAGGAAGCAGTTTTAACTGTGATTCGAGGATTTCTTCGCTGAATCCATATTGCTCCGCGATAACGCCGAGATATTCTCTGACCTCATCAATATTGAACTGCGTGGTTGATATCTCAACGCCTTCTTCAAGGAATACACGAAGCGCTGCCTTGCCAGCAACGGCGGAGAGGACGACATTAGCGTCTGCGGCGAGTTTTCTTAAATGTCTCGAAGCCTGCAAGCAGTTTTTCCTCGCTTATGCCTTTTTTTGCAAGCGAACGGCTTATGGATTCGCCGAGGCGGCTAAGCAGTTCCTTCCTTAGCTCCAGTGGAAAACTTTCCGGATGTTCAATCGGCAGATAGAGACCTGTAACCTTTCCATGTCTTGTAACAAGAACAGGTTCTTCATCCTTGAAATAGGTTGTTGCCTTGTCCCTGAATTCTCTGACTGTTGCGACTTTCATTATTGCCTCCTGAAATGATTATATCGATTCAATTAAAACATGTCAACAATTGTGGTCACAATCCCTCCGCCCCAAAATCCGCCGGCAGATTCTCCGCAACAAAGGCATTCTGGAATTCAGAGGGAATGGGAGATATTCCTTTAAATAGCGCAGAAGAGCAGCAGAGTTGAAGTGCAACAGCAGAAAGAAAGGGCGCAAAGGGTCAGAAAAAAGACCGGGGAGTATGACATTTGAATCAAGAAAAACCCTTACCTCTTTTTTTGCCATCTCGATTCCGGCTGTATCAACTTTGAAATATCCGGGTCGTTCTGAAGAAGAGCGCTGCATGGTTCAAGGGCTGAAGTTCGACAGTATAAAGGTTCTATAATGCGGACATACGAAAGAGCAGTTAAGAATGCCTTATCAGCATTTCCCGGATTTCCTTATGAGCCAGTCCGGGATCTTAAGCCCCTTTTGTAACAGCTTGTTTATCATCCTCTCTCGCACGGAGGGACTGACCCCGCCTCAGAGGAGATTCTTATAAGCCATCCTGAGGTTTATCATTGCAAGGATGTAGATGACTGCAAGAATAAAAACAATGAGAAACAAAGTTTTCATGTTATTAATATATCATATATTGAAACTCTGTGTCTTTAATCAGAACGCATAAGGCATGCGTCAGATACTGAATCTTGACGATACATGCTCTTTTCTTCTTTTATGCCTATCCTTTGGTCAAGCAATGTGAGAATTTCAAATTATTAACCCGGCAATAATATAGCGTAATAATATGTTATAATATTTACCATGGAA
Organism: Nitrospirota bacterium; assembly: GCA_040753635.1. GTDB lineage: Bacteria > Nitrospirota > Thermodesulfovibrionia > Thermodesulfovibrionales > UBA6898 > JBFMDL01. Next base: position 4,511 of record JBFMDL010000142.1, read on the forward strand.
AGACAAGATGCGCGCACACTGAGCAGAGAAACTTTGGAGCAGATGAGAAAACAGACGGCTCGGATGAAGA
>JBFMDL010000143.1:0-4425 GCA_040753635.1 Nitrospirota bacterium
CCCAACCTCCCTTTGCCAAAGGGAGGAATATACCCCTCTTTGGCAAAGTCGGAGACTCGACTCTACGAGAGGGGCAAGGGGAGATTTTCTGACAAAATGTCTATCCAATTTTGAGAACATTAGTAAAACTTGTTCAGCTTAAAGCAGGGTCGGCAGGTTTGAAACCGCGGGAAATGAAACGGCTTAGAGAAGCGATACACAAGTTAAGAGTCGAACATCCTGTTGTGTTTTTTGATGATGGAGAAATAATGTTGTCACCTTCTGAACCGGTATAGTTCGGACCTACATATCTGCCATATATTTATATTGCTAATTTTATGTATCTGTAGTATATTATTTTTATGAAGAAAGCCCGCTTTGAATGGGATAAGGAGAAAGACAGGGATAATCAGGCTAAGCATAATGTTTCGTTTGCATTGGCACAACATGCTTTCTTTGACCCTCATCGCGTCATAGTTGAAGATATCAGTCATAGTTCGGAAGAAGAACGATTTTACTGTATCGGTCGTGTTAGTGATGGCATTATAACCGTTAGGTTTACTTATAGAGAAAATATCATCCGCATCTATGGTGCCGGATATTGGAGAAAAGGGAGGAAAATATATGAAGAGCAAAATAAAATATACTAATGAACCAATGGGCAAGCTGAAAGTAATTAAAGACTTTCTTCCACCACCGGAACAACTGATCTTGAAAGAAGAAAATGTAAAGGTAACTATTGCATTGAACAAATCGAGCATTGAGTTTTTTAAAAAGGAGGCACAACGTTACCATACTTCATACCAAAAAATGATTCGGCGGCTGATAGATTTATATGCCTCACAACATAAAAAGAGTGCTTAACACTTATAAGGCCCGCCCGTGATTTTTGAAGCTGTAGAAAAACCCCTCACTGAAAAATTGTGAGTGAATAAGCAAAAAAACGAATGCGTAAAATGCTCAGTATTGAACGATCTCGGGCGAGGCAAGGGTTAAGAGATCCCTAATTACCTGTTCGTCGTTCTCCGTTTGATGTGTCTGATTTGCATAAAAACATCTCTCGAAAAGAGATTTTAGAGGCACTTCATGAATCCAGAGAGGGCAGAGATAATAAAAGGGAAAGGCTGAAGCCTCTCCCTTTATGAATGGTTTCTTATATTTTTATATATCGTAATAAAGGAAGAACTCGTATGGATGAGGTCTTAACCTCAGCGCATCAACCTCCTTTGACCTCTTGTAGTTTATCCATGTCTCAATCGCATCTTCCGTAAACACATCGCCTTTTCTCAGGAACTCGTTGTCAGCCTCGAGATTATCGAGCGCTTCCTCGAGACTTGCGGGCATTGTGGGTACTGATGCAAGCTCCTCGGGACCGAGCTCGTAAATATCCTTGTCGAGCGGTTCTCCGGGATGTATCTTGTTCTCGATGCCGTCCAGGCCTGCCATGAGCATTGCTGCAAAGGCAAGGTATCCATTGCATGACGGGTCAGGGAATCTCACTTCGCACCGTTTTGCCTTCGGGCTCGGTGAATAGGTAGGGATACGGATTGATGCAGAACGGTTCCTTGCAGAGTATGCAAGATTAACAGGAGCCTCAAAGCCGGGTGTCAGCCTCTTGTATGAATTCGTTGTCGGATTTGTAAGAGCTGCAAGGGCAGGGGCATGCTTGAGGATCCCGCCGATATAATAGAGTGCGAGGTCGCTGAGACCTGCATATCCGTTTCCTGCAAAGAGGGGTTTGTCCTTTTTCCATATGCTCTGGTGGCAGTGCATTCCTGAACCGTTATCGCCGAATATGGGCTTGGGCATAAAAGTAACCGTCTTGCCGTGCCTTCTTGCAACATTCTTGATTATGTATTTAAAGAGCATGAGCTTGTCGGCCATCCTGACGAGCGAGTCAAATCTCATGTCAATCTCTGCCTGGCCTGCTGTTGCGACTTCATGATGTTCCCTCTCAACATAGATGCCGCACTTCTGCATTTCCATGACCATCTCGGTCCTGAGATTTACGAGACTGTCCGTAGGAGGTACAGGGAAATACCCCTCCTTGTGCCTCGGCTTGTATCCCAGGTTCGGATTCTCTTCCCTGCCTGAATTCCATATACCCTCAACAGAATCGATGAAATAGAAGCCGCTGTTGGGGTTCTGGGCAAATCTGATGTCATCAAAGATAAAGAATTCTGCTTCAGGGCCGAAATAAGCGATATCTCCTGTCCCTGATGATTTGAGATACGCCTCCGCCTTCTGTGCAATATATCTCGGGTCTCTCGAATAGAACTCCTTTGTTATCGGGTCCACAATGTTGCAGACAAGACTGATTGTAGGGTACTCCATGAAAGGGTCCATGAACGCAGTTGCCGGGTCGGGTATTATCAACATATCCGATGTGTGTATCGCCTGCCATCCCCTTATCGAAGAGCCGTCAAAACCGAGTCCCTCTTCGAAAATCTCCTCTTTCAGTTCAGCTATGGGTACAGCAAAATGCTGCCAGATACCTGGAAAATCAAGGAACTTGAAATTAGCCATAACAGCCTTGTTTTCCTGTGCCATTTTAATTACATCTTTTGGTGTCATTTCTTCCTCCTGTTTATTTAGTTTTTAAAGTAAGCAGTAAACAGTAAGCACAATCAAATATAAGCATTGAAGTTTTTTCTGCATACCGATACTCCTTACTGCTTACTGTTTTTTTTTTCAAACAGCGCTTTCTCCTCTCTCGCCTGTTCTTATTCTGATGGCTTCATCGAGAGGATAAACAAAAATCTTCCCGTCCCCGATCTTGCCCGTCTTTGCAACCTGTTCTATCGTCTCAATCACTTTTGGCGCAAGGCTGTCAGAGGTGACGATCTCTATCTTTATCTTCGGTATGAAATCAACAACATATTCTGCACCGCGGTACAGTTCGGTATGGCCCTTCTGCCTGCCGAAACCTTTTACCTCGGTGACTGTCATGCCCTGTATCCCGATTTCATTAAGGGCATCTTTAACTTCATCCAGCTTGAAAGGCTTTATGATCGCCTCAATCTTTTTCATATCTCACCTCCTTAATGAGTGATCAGTGAAGAGTAATAAGTTGCGAGGAAATACTTTCTCCTTAACCCATTGCTCATTACTGTTTACGCATTACGATTTAAAAAACGCTTTGTAAAAATTTTTTGCCCTGCCGGAGCAGTCATCAAAAAAAAGTTCAGTGTCTCTCTTTATTTTTTCAAAATCAACAGGCTCATCCTTCAGCCATTCATAAATCATCTCTTTCCTGACCTCTATATGGAACTGGAAGGCATATGCATTAACTCCGTACCTGAAAGCCTGGTTCGCGTATAGTTCTGATTTAGCAAGATGCGTTGCTCCTTCAGGTATATCAAAGGTCTCGCCGTGCCAGTGAAAAACCTTGAATTTCTTCCAGTAGTCCCCTGCCCTCGGGTGCATTGCAAGCTTGTATATAAGGGGGTCTCTGGCCCCGTTTCCGTTAATCTCTATGTCATACCATCCTATTTCCTTCTCCTTGCCTGCATAGACCCTTGCGCCGAGCGCCTTTGCCATTATTTGAGCGCCGAGACAGATGCCGAAAACTTTTTTATCTTTTTTGATAAAATCTTTTGCCAGTTCAATTTCCTTTGCGATGTACGGGTATGTGTCGGCATCATTTACGCTCATGGGGCCGCCCATTATAACAAGCGTGTCAAAGTTTTCGGCTGAGGGCATATCTTCAGAGGACAGGTCTGCGATTCTATACAGCACGCTGTTTTCGCGCAGATAATCCTCTATAGTCCCCGGACCTTCATGGGAGACGTTTTTCAAAATAAGCACAGACATACATAAATATATTTGCAGGAACCTTGCCAGAGAAAATTGATTGAAAAATAAAGGCTTTTTGGCCTTTCATCCCTGTAAAATGCCTGATTCTTAATCACCTGTGCCTAAAAATCAGGCAATTCAAGGATGGAAGTCATTGTTTCCCAAAATATTTTTAAAATGGCCTGTCTGCGTGCAACGCACGGGCAGGCGGGATGCTGAATAAACAAAATAACGACACCCTATAAAATTAATCCACGTTTTAATGCTCATATAAGGATAATACAGAGTTATCCTGATAACATTTGATATCAAAAGGAGGTTTAACATCTTAATATCATGTCGATTTATTGTGTTTATGAGGTGTTCAGCCATATCTCTATCTTAAAAGAAAAAGGGTTCCCGGATAACCGGGAACCCTTTTTCGAAGACGTCTGAAATGATTCTAATGTTTCTCTGTATCTTCGGATTTTTTGGCTTCCTTTTCGCCTGCAGGCTCTTTAGTCTCTTCTTTCTTCTTTTTCCCGGCAAGATATGCCTCACTGGGCCTCCATCCGAATGATGCCGTGCTCCTGGCTGTGCTGAATGCCCCTCCAGCCACCTTCTGCACTACTACCTTTATCAGCATCGCTATCCCTATGAATGGAAGAAACG
>JBFMDL010000144.1:0-4422 GCA_040753635.1 Nitrospirota bacterium
GCTTCTTCATCCGAGCCGTCTGTTTTCTCATCTGCTCCAAAGTTTCTCTGCTCAGTGTGCGCGCATCTTGTCTTTCCATGGTAAATATTATAACATATTATTACGCTATATTATTGCCGGGTTAATAGATCATGAACTTTTGGCAAAACTTGATAAAGAGATATATGAACTTATTTCATTTTTACCCAAAAATATGCAAGAGCGATCAGGAGTTGACGGGCTAAGAAACGCAATTAAGAACATGCTTCATAACTGGGAGGAAACAAAAGAGAAGGTGGCGACAGTAAAGGAGGCAAGAAACATTATTGAAAAATTCGATGAGGCCGAAAGATGGAATGCTGTGGATAAGTTTTTTGACATTAAACATGCAAAAGAGGACCTTGTTCAAACGAAAAAGGAAAAGGCTAAAGCAAATTTATTGGCTATGTCAGTTACCATATTATCTACGATTTCCATTATTACCCTGGTCAGTATGATTTTGGTGCTTCTGGCAATAGAGCGAAATACAAGAAAAGCACAGTGAGGTGACTATGATTTGTAAAAAATGTAATTCTAATATTCCTGATAAAGCGAAATTCTGTCCTAAGTGCGGCGAAAAGGCAGGGATAACAGAAAATCTAAAGGATTCCGTTTTATGTCCTAAATGTGGAACTGCCAATCCACCAACTGCTAAATTTTGCAGACAAGATGGCGCGCCGCTTCAGAAAATCCCTCCTCCTAAAGAAGAAATTAAAACTGAAGCTGCTCCTGTATTAAAGGCAGAAGAAAAACCAAAGGATATAATTTGCCCTAAGTGTGGAACTGCCAATCCATTAACTGCCAAATTTTGCAGAAAGGACGGGACGCCTCTTCAAGCCAAAAAGCCTGATACAACCCAAAAGATTGAACCAATAAGCGACCAAGCAAAATTAGAAACAATTATTGAGCCTAAGGATATAGGAACGAAACCGGTTGAAAAAGAAATAAAACTAGAGCCTATAATCGAACCCAAAGTAGATATGCTGTCTGAAGTCAAGACAGAAGAGATCAAGGCAGAGGTTGAAAAGCAAAATATAGAACGAGAGATTAAACCTGAAGAGGTTGTTTCACCAAGAGTGGAAGCACCCCCACCTAAAGTTAAACCTAAGCCTGAGATTAAAAATGAAGTTGAGAAAAAGCCGTCAAGGGCATGGATATGGATTACAGTTGGGGTTTTGGTCTTTGTAGCCGCAGGGGTAGGTGGTTACCTATATTTCTTCAAACCGGTAGAAAAGAAACCAACTGAGATTACTGTTAAACCAGTTGAACCAGAAAAACCAACTCCTTCCGAGCCTAAAGTAACAGAAGAAGCTGCTAAGCCCCCAGCGGAAATACCTGGAACAATAGAACCAACAGCAAGGGAACTTGTAAGACCACCTGAGACTAAAATTGTATCGCCTCCAGCGATGCCAAAGTCATCAAAACAACCTGTTGATATTGCGAGGTTAGAAAGAGATTTGAACAGGTCATTGAGAACAAAGGGATTAAGCGACATTTATGCTGAAGTTGATAAGGGTTTAGTTGCCACATTAATGGGAACTGCACAAAGTCAGGAGGAGAGAAACAATGCACTGGATATTGCAAGGTCATATAGGGAACTAAGAGATGTGCGAGATAACATACAGGTTACTGTTATTGCTCTGCCTCCTCTGCCTTCACCGGATCCTGCGAAGCTTGAAGGTGATATTAACAGGGCAATGAGGAATGCAGGGTTAAGTGGTGTTACCGCAGTAGTTAATGATAACTTCGAAGTTACTCTAAAAGGCTCTGTTGGAAGTAATTATGAAAAAAACAGGGCATTTGATATAGCGAAGTCTTTTAAAGATGCTAAAAGGATAAGGGACATAATCTTTGTGGTAGAACAATAAAAAGCAAGGAGGCAGACAATGAAAAAAATTATTGTTATTCTGATGCTTGTTGCATTTTCAGGTTTTCAGCTAACAGGTTGTGCAACCATGTCTGAGACTGAAAAAGGAGCGGCAGTTGGAGCAGTAGCAGGCGGCATTTTGGGGGCAATTCTTGGAGATACTAAAGGAGCAATTATTGGTACCTTAGCTGGAGCAATTGTTGGCGGTGTTATTGGTAATTATTATGACAAACAGACAGCATCAAGGGCTGAGGCAGCAAGAAAATATGAGTATAAAGCTCATGAAGAACAGCTTGAGATAGAAGACGTTACCATTAGACCTCAGGAGGTAACAACGGGGGCATCGGTGGATGCTTCAGTGCTTTACACAGTTTTAACACCTGATGAAAGGCAAAATGTAAAGATTACAGAGGTAAGGACCCTCGTCAACGGGAAAGAGAAGCTTGAACTTGCCAGAAGAGAGATTGTCAGAACACAGGGAACCCATCTCTCAACGATGAAGTTCACAATGCCAAAGGATATAGAAAAAGGCGACTATACTTTGATTACTACTGTTTCTGATGGGAAGCAAACAAGAACGGCAAAGGGTGCGATGAGAATCGTATAAACGAATGAGATTTTCCATGAAATTGATGAGGCCCGCCATTTACCTGTTTCTGATGCTGATACTGGTTTTGTCTTTATTGCTTTATGCAGATTTGTCACGCCGACCCAAAGATCAATTTACCGCAAAAATATTAGTTCTCTCCTTTGAGAAATATCACGAAAATATCACGCCCCATTTAAAGGACACGGTGGCATGCAAGTTCACGCCAACCTGTTCAGTATATGCCATGATGGCTCTTAAAAAGCACGGTGCTCTTAAAGGAACAGCAATGACAATTGCTCGATTGGTAAAGTGCTCGCCTTTGTCATCGGCTCACGGAGAAGATTATCCATGAATGAACCTTAAGAGTGGAGGAAAAATGAGAAAATATTTCCTATTCATGTTCTGTCTCATTATCATCATATTGCAGTGTCAATGGGGTTTTGCTGTAAACATAGGGGAAAAAGCGCTCGATATTAAAGTGATTAACGGTGCAACCAGCACGATATACAGCTTATCCGATTTTGGCGGTAAAGTTGTATTCCTCAAATTCTGGGCAACGTGGTCCCAGTCATGCCTGGAGGAGATACCTTCTATACAAAATCTTCACAATCGTTTCAAAAATGATGAACGGCTTCAGATTTTAATTGTCCTATATAGAGACGATTATCAGAATGCCTTTGAATACATGAAAGAGAATAACTATGACTATCCTTTATTCATCGATAGCAATGGCAAGATCGCGTCTTCCTATGGTGTGACTGCTGTGCCCGAGACTTACATTATAGACAAGAGAGGGTTTCTTAGGGAGAAAATAATCGGACCGACTGATTACAGTTCTCAAGCGTCAATTTCGCTAATATTGAATTTGCTGGATGAAACTGCTGATGTGAAGGCTGCGGGACAGTCTTCTCAGGGGAGGCAACTAAGTGGAGGTGTACTTAAAGCTCAACAACGCTCACCGGAAGAGGCTTTTGATGCATGTGGAACCGCATGCGGCTCTTTCATCTTTATCATTATAGCTATTTTCGTGCTGAATATCGCCCTATTGGTGTGGGTTGCCAGAGATGCAAAAAACAGGGGGATGGGAAGCACAGTAGGATGGGTTTTTCTGGTTTTATTTACTGGTGTAATTGGTCTCATAATTTATTTGTTCAGCAGACCACGTGGGGAACTTGTTTATTGCGAGGTCTGTAAAAATAAAAGGCTTAAGGTAGCAAGTATTTGTCCTCATTGTGGAAATCCTACGAAATCAGATGAAACTAAACCTGTTTACACAGGGCGGGCAGAGTATTGTCCAAGTTGCGGGCACAAGGTAACTCGGGGTGCTGCCTTCTGCGAAGAATGCGGGAATAAGATTGAGAGATGAATCTAAAGAATCTAAAGATGAAAATATTTCTGATATTGCTGACAGGAATACTTTTACTGAGCAATATCTCAGGCTGTGCAACAATCAAGGGGGAAATGACGGTCTTTTGGGAAAAAATAAAAGGGAAGTTGACGGAAAAGCGTCAGGGGACGCGGGAAGAAGCTGTTCGTAAATATAATTATCAGGGTTTTAAAGATGAACTTATTATGGAGTCTCCCATAATAACACCAAGTATTGTAAGTTCAGGAGATGAAATCAAACAAGAAATTCAATATACATTGCTTTCCCCAAAAGAGGAAAATCAATTTAAAGTATCAGAAAATGTAACTCTTTCAGGTACTGAGATTTCGATCGAACTCTCAAAAAAGGAATCTAAAAAGGATCAAGGAACACATGTTTCCGTTCTTCAATTTGTTGTACCGAAAGACTTAGATCCTGGTCATTATGAACTTGTTACGGGGTTTTGTCAATAGGTGTGTAAATAGCCATCAGGCGGCCATCCTTTCCAGCACCCTTGACTGCTGTTTCTCAACGCCATCGACAAACTCTTTTCCTCTATATACATCAGGCAACAACCAATGA
>JBFMDL010000145.1:0-4351 GCA_040753635.1 Nitrospirota bacterium
CTTATAGTCCCTCCCCCTTGAGGGGGGAGGTTAGGTGGGGGTGATAATTCTTTTTTTCACCCTCCCCTTAGTCCCCTCCCCTCAAGGGAGGGGAGATTTTATAGATACCCTGCGGTCTCTGCCGCAGGGTGATTCATTATTTTTTAAGATTTTTGGAAACTTATAACATAAACTTTATAGATATGAAGAAGGCAGCGGCGTTTGAACGGTTTCTTTTACCCAGTTAGAATGCCCCGCTGTTCATGTGACTATTAATAATTAAATCCTGTTGATTTGCAGAACTTTTACAGCGCATCCGCCTTCCTTTTATACAACATCCGGGGTTACCTGTAAATCCTGTAATTGTACCGGGCCTCTTCGGCACCATTAGTGTCACATGTCTTATTCAGCACGAAAGACAGCGCCTTCCATAAGCGGGGCTCTTTCGGATAGATGTCAAGAGCCTGACGAAGTATCCCGATTGAACCCTCGTAATCATACTGGACATATCTCAACCTCGCCAGTTTCAGCCATAAAGTAGCATTATCGTCCCGGGAGCCTGAACTGCCGGATGATATTTGCCTGAGGATATCCCCTTCCTCCCTGCAGGCAGCCATTTTCAATTCAGCTATTTTCATGTCCTCCCCGTATTTTTCTTTTGATACCGCAGTGACATGGCCGATGCCCCAGAAGCAGATTACAAGAAAGGCGCCGGCTGCAGCAACGGCTGACCGTTTTCCCCTTATCCACTTATACATTTTTACTATGAAAAATCCTGCCATTGGCCAGAGCACAAGCGTAATGGGCAGACGGTAGCGCCAGGTGACAAAGCTCAGTATAACTGAAAGGAAATATGAAGCGAAGAGTATATATAATGGAGAAAGCCTTCCGTATTCACGCATGGACATGACAAGGCCGGCAAGTCCTGCCGGCAGCAGGAACCCAATTCCAGGGAACAGGGCGAGATACGGCGATATTTTTTTCAGGTATTGGTAATTCTCATTGTTCGGAATTTCATAGAAACTGAAGAAAAGCAGAGATTTGTCTTTAAGCAGATTGAAGAACCTACGGGTGTCATTTAGTATGAAATCAATAACCTTGCTGTTCCAGTATTTTGAAACCTCTGATGGAGTAAGCTCATGACCGACTTCCTTCTCGGCAATCATTCCGGCATCGGTCAAGCTTCCTGCAGGATTGGGCCTTATACCATCTACCCTGCTGTATCCTCCCCATGCATTTTTATGATTGCCTATATATAGGTGGATGCCGCTTTTGTTTAATGTATTGAGAGCAAGATCGCCGGATACATGGTAATTCCTTATAATGACAGGGATGAACGTCAGCATTACTCCCATCATAAGACAACCGATTATATTCATGCGCTCCTGAAGGGTTGGCATGGCGGTAGCGCTCTTTTCATCAATTTCCGAGAAGATATTTTTAGTAAGAAGCGAGATGCTTATAAAGACCAAAAACAGGCTTAACTGACCACTTAGATCAATAGCCAGCCCGACTGCGGTTCCTGCAAAAAGCCATAGTATTATTCTTCTCTTGCAGGAGGCACGGACAATCAGAAAAATGCAAAGCGCTGTCAGGAACTGACTCAGAGAGGTCTTGAGCATGCTTGTGTCAAAGACTATAAGGGGACCATAAAGCGCAGCCCCTGCAGCAGCTATAAGGGCAATTGCTGTTGAGCGGAACAGCCGGACTGTATAAAAATAAATCATTATGATGCTTCCTGTCCCGAGAGCAATATTGGCCAGACGTGCAACCCAGTGATCATTGCCGAAAATAAGGTAAAGGCTACCCAGAAAATAAGCGTACAGCGGAGAATAATCAAATGGTACATTTCTTAAAGCGAGATCTCCGCCGGCCACTTTTTTTGCAAGGTTATGATAAACAGCGGCATCCAGACCTGCATATGGTATGCTGAAATTCGGATATTCCGATATAATCCACAGATATGTCAGGCGTACGGCAAGTCCGGTTATTATAATGGCAGCAAGAATGGCGCTGTGGAAGTGCGGCCTTATGTCAGGAGATTTATCCGGGTATCCCGAAGCATTTGGCATGAGAATAACATATATATCCGAATTAAAATTTGCAACATATCCTCAATAAAGCGCCGGGAAACGAAGGGCCGTAAATGCAATATTTTCTTGACATGAATATCAGGGAATTGATAGAGTTATGGCATGTTTAGACGGGCTTTCCTTTTAATTTTTATCATTATCTCCGCAATTATCCTTTCCGATATTTCTTCCGCCGGGATAGATCCCGAATATGAACTGAATATGTCCAAAGGCGTATCCAGACTAAACAGCAGGGAATATGAAGATGCGATCGCCATATTCAAAGATATCCTCATGAAATTCCCGGAGGATCCCGATGCCATGCTGATGCTCGGAATTGCCATGAACAGAAAAGGCATGCTCACTGAAGCAGAGGAAGTCCTCAAAAAGGTGGCTGATAAACAGTATGATCTTCCAAGAACATATTACGAACTCGGGGTAATAAAATATAAGAAGGGCGATTATGCAGCGGCAAGGGAATACTTCAACCGCTCGGAACGGATTTCAACGGATATCTCACTTGATTCCTCTATTAAGGCGTTTGTTTCGGATATTGAAAGAAGGCAGAAAAAGAAAAGGTATAACCTGAAGGCTACTCTGGGTCTGCAGTATGACAGCAACGTCCCTCTTGAATCAACAGAAAAGGCCGTTGACCGTCGACAGAGAGCAGATGTCAGGACAGTCCTGTTTTTGAAAGGCGACTGGATGTTTGTGGATTCTCCTGTGAAAGCAGTCGCGGGTTATTCCCTCTACCAGAGCCTGCACCACAGCCTGTCGGACTTTAATGTCTCCAATCACGAGTTTGAATTAAAAGCTGCATACAGTCCGGTTGATAATATCCTTCTTGAAGCCAAATATATGTTCGACTATGCCTACCTGGGCGGTGAAGCCTACTCAAGGATGCATACGATCACACCCTCTGCAAAATTCACATTTGTCAAAAACATGCCGACCAGACTCGTATATGAATATTCGAAGAGGGCGTTCTTCGATGTCGACGTAGCTGACGATAACAATAACAGGAGCAGCGACAATAACCTGTTCGGCATCGAACAGACTGTTAAGGCGACAGACAACCTGCTTTTCAGGCTTGCTTACTATCATGATAAAAACACGGCGAGAGAGAGTGAATACAGCTATAACGGCAACAAATATCAGGTAGCGCTGTATTATGCTTATCAGAATAAATGGGCATTGAATGCCAAGGCCGAGTATTATGATAAGAACTATTCCGGCGACACAGAATGGGCGGAATGGAATGATGATTGGTGGTGGTGGCAGTATTTCTCGAAAGCCAGGCATGATATCACCAGGACATACGCTGTGTCATTTATCAGGCCGCTGTCAAACTGTTTGTCAATCTCACTGGACCAGACTTTTGTAATCAACAGTTCGAATATACCATTTTATAAATATGAACGTTCTTTAACCGGATTGTTTTTAACAGCGAGGTTCTGATGAAAAAAATATTTATATTCCTGTCATTGATAATATGTTTTCCTTTCATGGCTTCTGTAGCGCTGACATCCGATAAAGTGGGCGAAGTAATGGCCGTAAAAGGCAAGGCTAACATCATCAGGGCCGACAAAAAAATGGACGCCGGCAGAAAAGACGGCATTTTACTTGCTGACACTGTTACAACCGGCAAGGATTCGAGACTCAAGTTATTATTCATTGACGACAGCCTGCTTACACTCGGAGAAAATTCGAAACTTTCTATAAAGGAACACCTGACCGGAGACGACAGGAAGAGGGGGCGGTCGATATTTTCCCTGGTGGACGGCAGGGTCAGGGCTATTGTCGGAAAAAACAGATTCGAGATACACACTCCTACTGCTGTTGCCGCTGCCCGGGGAACGGTTTTAATAGTATGGCTGACAAGGACAGACGGTGTGCCTACTACATGTAATGCTGTTTTAAAGGGCATGATAGATACCTCAAATATTAAAGAATCGATAAAAGGGATTGAACCTGTCCGGGAAGGATATATGAACTGCGTTTCCGATGGCCCTCCTACAAAACCTGTGCCGATTCCGAAAGAGCTGCTGGATGAGCTGATCGAGTCCACAAGTGTTGATGAGGATGCCGATACAGAAACACCACAGGGCGGCCCCACCGACGAAGGGGATGAGGGTGGAGAATTCCCCGGACTGCCGCCGATTGAACAGCAGCCTATAATACCTTCTTATGGCGGCTACGGATAAAATGTTCGCCCCCCCTAACACAAAAACCATGCATGCCTGACGAAGGCAGGTGCATCGGTACATGACAGGGATTTACAACAGCATTGTAAAATAGAC
>JBFMDL010000146.1:0-4316 GCA_040753635.1 Nitrospirota bacterium
TCCACCTGTCTTACCGCTCGTATCCGTATAGCCTCCAATACATCATGCTTTAGTTTCCTGCCATCCGTTGTTTTCATGCATGATAGTATACACTATGTCGCCTTACTTATGCACTAATTAGTAATTCCCTTTTCGAGCGAACACGGGGTTAGTTAATGCCCCGGGTGAGCCTTCCGTTAGAAGGCTAAGTCTTCTAACGGAGTTTACTTCAGCCACTTTTATAAGACAACCGAAATTCTGGAACCATGCACATTTTCATGCATAACAAAATGTATTCTATAAACGGCATGACTGCGATCAGTAAAGATTTTCCGGACATATACCTGTCTGAAAATGCATTTTTCGGGTTAAGCGAAGTTTCTTGCTGCCTATCCTATCCAGACAGTCTTACCGAAATCTTTTATCCCTTCGACAACATGATTTGTCGTTCCCCTGTGCCCGATATTGAGGTCAGATTCAAGCCCGTAATGCTTAAGGCATGTGCCGCAGGAATAAATTTCTACTCCCATAGCCTCTATCTCTTTGAGAATTGATACAATTTCGCCATCCGTTGTTGTAAGCTTTACGCCTGCATTCATAAAAAAGATAGTGTGGGGCAATTCTTTGTAGGTCTTCATAGTTTCAAAAAAAGCCTTCATGAGAATTCTGCCGAGATATTCCTCTTTTCCCATGGCATCAGTGGCAACAATGAGAAAAAGTTCCTTGCCCTCTTTTTTCTCCGCATCTGAGGGGGCAACACAGACATAACCTTTCACGATTTTTACCTTCCAGTGGTCGCCTTCCTTCCTTTTTTCATTATAGAAACCTTTCTTGCCGGCAAAACGCACCAGGTTGTCAGCCGAGGCCTCGTTGTCAACGAGCACCTCAACAATCCCTTCGCTCATCTTCATAAGTTCTTCATCGGCCATCATGACCGGTTTCGGGCATCCCTGACCTATTGCATTTATAAGCATTTATGCCTCCCGCATTCTTAATCAGCGCTCTATTCTGTCCCTTGTCTCCGATAGAAATTTAATTCGGTGTTATATCAGAAATCAGTCCTTTTTATGAAAGCCGGGAAATATCTTGCAGAGGACGTTCTCGTCAATCCGCTTCATCAATTTATCTTCATACTCTTCAATATATTTCTGCTCCTCAAGAACATCTTCCGGAAGAGAACAGACCTGCCGGGACCCATCATGCAAGACACTTACCGGATCTGTTGCCCGATCCACGCCGTACGTCAGGCCTTTATTGCGTTCGATCCACCGGAAGCACTCATCATGAGAACCAACATATAAAAGGACAAGATGGCGGTCTTTTTTTATGCAGATCAGGCGGTATCCGCCAACAAGGTCTATCTTTTTGCAATTCTTGATCCTGTATTCGCCGTTCCAGGTGAATCCAAATTTCTTCCTCTCTCTCCATACCTTCTGCTGTGTGAGAGCGCCGACAAACTCGTCAACCTTTTTGGCTGCCATCGAGGCTGTTCCCTTTCTCTTGCGAAGATTATCAAGACAACGGTCGAATAGAGGAGTTCGATGAAGATAAATAATTTTATCCCTGTCTCCTGAATATATTTCCAATACATCTGCTCCTGATAAAAAAAGGGGGCTTGAAGCCCCCTTCTCATTATTTACCGGTTACAACATCAGGGATTTTATTCGGATGACATTCATTGCAGTTATGCTGGGCTGTAATTCCGTAAATTGCCGATGGATGTTTGAGCGTAGATTTGAACTTGCCGTCCTTCCAGTCGTTCAAGAGCATCACGGTCTTCATCGCCACATCAGCCGTTATTCTGGCGCACCTGTCTTTTCTTTCGGGACTGCCTAATGACCTGTTAGCCTTCTGGCACCACTTGCCTACGGAGATATGGCAAAGAGGGGAGTTGCTTGTCGTCCTTACCTTAACATCTGCCTTAGCCTGTGCCGGCGCATAAAGCGGCAATTCTGTATCGCTGTACCACTGGAGAACCTCGTTGATTATCTGTTTCCCGGCATCATAGGGCGCTACAAAACCGACTGCAACTGTTGCTCCGAGCAGTGAACCGCAAAGGGTGCCCCAGCCCACTGTCCCGCCTTCACCAAGCCTTAGACCCTCAACAGGCAGTAATGTATAAGGCTCTCCTATTTTTTTCTGAAGCGGAACCAATATGCCGCTTGCCACCCCATATGAACAGAATGCCTTATACCATCCGTCATAGGCAATTCTGCCTGCTTCCCGGGGGTCTATCTTCTCATAAGGCCATGGCAGCTGCTGAGCCTCTTTTGCTTCTGCCTTTGACAACAGATTGATCCCGGGACCTGCAACAGCAGCGACTGCTGTTGCGCCAAAAGCTATTTTCCCCGCCCCTAAGATGATATCCCTCCTTGATAACTTTGTTTTTTCGTCTGTCATAATCACACTCCTTTTTAATTTGATTTTCAGTCTCCGACTGAGCCTTTCATCCTGAATCCATACATATTTTTAACTCCGGCATTTCATGCAAATATCTCATTTCCGTTCCAGTAAATAAAATCTCTGGAGAGGGGTAGTGGGAATCGAACCCACTACAGCTCTTTCTCCGGCTGTACCTCTGGTTTTGCAGACCAGGAGAGGCACCAGCCCCGTACCCCTCCGCAATAAAATCAATTTTATATAGATAGGATTAATATGTAAATTAGATTTTTTCTATATTTAAAAAATGACTTATAGATTTTTTCCCGGGTAAGGAGAAAATCACAGAGACCGGGCAATGAAAGGTTACGGCGCTTTGACGGGATTTGAAGACTTTTTGATATGGGATAAAAAGGCGCTGTATGCGGCTGGAAGAGCCCTTTTTTTGTGGGTTACGATATAAAACTTGCGTTTCATGTGCATATCGCTCAGTTTTACTTCCTTGAATATTTTATATTTCAGCTCGTCCCGGACCGCAAATTTCGAAAGTATCGCGATCCCCATGCCTGCTTTTACAGCCTGCTTGACGGCGTCGGTTGAACCGAACACGCCGGCAATCCTCAGATCATCCGGGGAAATACCCCTGCTGTCTAATATCTTTTCCATCTCCCGGCGTGTTCCCGATCCTTCCTCCCTGATGACCATCGGGAACTCCTTCAGCGATTCCAGCCTGATGCTGCTGGGGATTGAAATAGAAGGCAGGGATATCACTGTCAATTCGTCTTCCATAAAAGGGATATAGTCTAACCGGTTATTGCCGAGTCTGGAACCGGTCAGGCCGATAATTATTTCATGTTTCAATATTTTTTCGATTATCCCTCCTGAGTCGGAAATAATTATACTGAAAGTGATCGAAGGATATTTTTTCTGAAATTCCGCAATTACAGGAGGTATAAGGTAGGTGCCCGGTATTGTGCTGGCGCCGACGATTATCTCACCTGTTATTTCATTCTTAAATTTTCCCATAACCTCTTTCAGGTTTTCCGCCTTTTCTATAATATCAACGGCATGATTGTAAAGAAGCTCAGCCTCTCTTGTCGGCATAATAGTCCTTCCGAGCCTGTCGAAAAGCCTGCAGCCAAAATTTTCTTCCAATGCCTTAATATGATCGCTGATGGTCGGCTGGGTCAGATTCAGTTGTTCGGACGCTCTCGAAAAACTCCTGTTTTTAAAAACTGAGACAAAAACTTTCAGATGGTGTATGTCCATGTGCAATAATGTATCATAAAAACATTTTTAAAGGGAATTCTCCTGAGCGCCCTGCGGATTTAGGAAATCAACAAACTTTTCAAGGAATCCTTTGCCCTCTTCCTCGTCCCCTGTTGACAGCAGCTCAACGGACAATCCCTTACCGTGCAGAACAATGGAATAAATCAATGTTGCATACCCTTCGATGGATTGAGATTCTCTTGCGACCAGCTTCACAGCGCTAAAGTCGTGGAGGGAAAACGTCTTTTTTATCTTCAGAAAAAATATCCTGTGAACTTTTCGCAGCCTGGCCTCTCTCCGGTTTATTTCTATTGTTGTACTTCTTGCTGTCAGCAATAGCATTGCGGCGGCAAACAGCATAACAGCGATGATTCCGTACAGGACTTCATGAGTGTTTTTTTGGGTAACGATAATCCCGAAAAGAGCGGCAGCAATTACCGCAACGGCTCCGATGACAGACTTTCTCCCGGGTTTATCATTTCGGATAAGGATATTTTCTTCGAAAAATCTAATGCCGGACATGATTATAATGCATTATCATATCCCGCAATTAAGCATGTCAAATCAGTAGTGTCCGGTAAAAAACTCAGAAAGAGCTTACAAAAGGGGCTATATTCACGTGCTTTATTAGTCCGGACAGCATGAAAGTACCTCTAAAAAGCCTGCAAAGGCATCACTGGCTTAGTTAT
>JBFMDL010000147.1:0-4285 GCA_040753635.1 Nitrospirota bacterium
CCTTGAACGAAAGGTTCTCAGTCATTTGAGAAAGATTCAGAAATCCCCTGAAAGGGTCAAAAAGTACTTCACCCATAAAAGCATTAGGTATGCCGCATGATTGCGTCATTTAATTGCCGGGTTAATATTGTCTCTTGAGACTCTTCCAATGAAAATTGTCGCCATGATTTTTCTGCAACGATGGCATTCCTTATCTCATCCTGTGAAACTCCTGTTTCACCACCTATGAGATCAGTAATAGATGGAGTCACATATACAATAGAGATAACGAGACCAATAACCGCGACAAATAAAATTAACCATGCAAAGCCTCTCGCAATCTTGAAATAAATAGATTGCTCAACTTTGCCCATTAATCCCTCCATACGTTTAGTTTCAATAACATCCTTTTTTTCTATTGAGGCTCCACAATTTTGACAGAAAACGCTACCTTCCTCGATTTTCTCTCCGCATTTTGGACAGTTTGTCATATTATCTCCTTCTTATTCTTTATGGCCTATCTTTTTGATGTCATTTGCTATGCTTACCCAGAGCAATAACAATTCAAGAGAAATCATTATTACCCAGTCAGCGAAAATAGCTATAAAGGCTCCACCTATACTATTTATAAGGAGGCCTCCAATGGCGTCACTGGCAGAATATTTAAGATGCTTAAGAGAAGATAAACCCCTGATTACACCAATAACTACTATCAATATGACAGCTATACTGGCAAGGAGATGTCCTGCTACTCCAAGCCATGTCAGGTGTGGTACTTCTGTGGCCTCTACTTTAAGCTTCCCTTTACCACCAATCTCCCTTAACTGAACAGCCGTGATTTTCAGGGTTTTAAGGGGCATGGTAAAGAAAGATGCCAATAAAAGGAAAAACCCCATTATTGCCCCGCCGTCTGCCCTTGTAATCTCTCTTAAGACTTCCCCGCACTGGGGACATTTAGCGCTTCCTTCAGGAATCTGTTTACCGCAATTTGGACAAAACATAAATGCCTCCTTTATTTATCCCCCTACTTTCCCGCCGCATTTTACGCAGAATTTAGCATCTTCTTTCAAAGATGCGCCGCATGTGGGACAGCTCTTCCCTTCCGAAATAACATTTGTAACGATAGCAGAGCCGCAACTGCTGCAAAACTTATCGCCAGGTCTGTTGGGAGAGCCGCATTTAGAACACATAATTGCATCAGCTCCAAACCTCATTTTTAAGGCTTCAAGTTCAGCCTTTTTTATAGAATCCTCAAGTTCAGTTATTTGTTTAAAAAGCGAGGCTATTTCTCCATAATCTTCCCTCAGATCATCTTCATTCAACGCACCTCTGTTTAGCATCTCAAAGACCTTTTTACCGAGGGCTTGGAATCTGCTCTCTATAAAGTTTTGAACATCTTTAATCTCACTCTTCAGTTTTGTAGTCTCTATCAGCTCTTTACCTTTTGAACTTACTGCCTTAATGCCCTTATCAATCTTGCCAGTTATCTTTTCAAAGATATCTGCCATTTGATTTCCCTCACTTTAATGAATGCCCGCATTCACTACAAAAGGTATCATCAGGCGAAACCTTAGCACCGCATTGAGTGCAAAAGGAAGGTTTAAGCGAGTTTTTATAAGTAACGCCACTAACACCTCTGATAGTAACTTTCTCAAGAACGCCTGCTAATGCCAAGATATTAAAAATTCCTGCTCCGAAAAATAGAAGCATGGAAACCCAGAAACCAAAATGATAATCTACAGTTATCATTCCTGCACCCTGAGCTACAATTTCTCTGTCTCCTGCGGCTTTAAAAAGGTAAAGTAAAATACAGCCTGCACTTCCACAGACAGCCAGAACTATTTTCTGAACGCGCTCAACCTTTATTAAAAAATCTGCCAATGTTCCTGCAATCCCCGCCAAAAACGCTATGGTTATTCTCCAGTCTCTGGCATTTTCTTTCTTAGCAGTACCAAAGCCCTGAGGGACTTTTACTGTTTTTCCTATTGCTAAGTCAGTACCGGAAAATGTGAAGATCTTTTCTCCCCCGCAGGACACAGTCATCCATGGGAGAAGAAACAGAAGAACTGCTAATCCAAAAATGCTTGATGACACTTTCCTCATTTTGCCCCCTTTTTATCGACTGTCTATTTGCTAAGATTAAAGTCTTAATTGGCTTCGCCTCCTTAATTATCTGCAACTTGGATTTGTCATGACCACCTCGGAAATCGTATTGGTGCTTTTCCCGGTAGATTTATCAATTACCCATATCACATACGTGCCAATTTGGTTGCCACAATGACACGTATAGGAATGATAAAAGTTCCCGACTCCATCAACCTTATCTGTGAAATCTGATGGTGGATATTCTGTGCCATCAGGTTTTCGCACATGGTATTGAACTGAGGCATTGGGTGAGAAACCGCTTCCCCGTATATAGAATGTAACACCCTGTTGCCCTGAAGCACTGGACCTCCAAGGGCCTGAAGGACTGATAGAAACTTGAATTTGAGGATTTGCTGCAGCAAAAAGTTGCGTCTGAGGGGCCGCTGTGACATTGTAAACTACCTCATTGCTCTCTTTGTCGGTGGCGTTATAGAGCTTCCCTTGAGTCACTTCAACTCTCATATCAAAGTAAGAATTATAACCTCCATTGCTTACTCTAACAGCAATAACATTTTTACCATTGATTACTAAGTTGGAAGGTACTTCGATAGGTTGGACATTAATATTTTCAATACATTTTCCATGAGGATTATTAACACAACCGCTCATGCGCCATTGACCACCCCAGTGTCCAAGGAATCTGCCATTTACATAGATCAATATCCCGTCATCGCTTGAAAAACTCAGTTTAATTATTCCTGTATTAAAAAGATCGAAGGACGCTCTGTAAAATCTATCCATAGGATTATGAGAATAGAAAGAATCATTATCCGGCAATGTAATGGTTGACCAATTAAAATCGTCAAAGTCGTGATCAAACCATCTTCTCCCTTTTGAATCTCGAGGACCATTGAAATCTCCAGACCAAGTGGCCGAAGCCTTCCATGAAAACAGCGGATTCGCTGCAGCAGAAAGTTGCGTCTGAGGGGCCGCTGTGACATTGTAAACTATCTCATTGCTCTTTTTGCCGGTGGCGTTATCCACTGCCCACCATGCAAAGTTATTTCCGGGGGTCTGGGCTGTCCATTGCCGTGAATACGCCCCGGATGAATCGGTCTGGACAGTTGTAATCTGCCAGACACTTCCGTCAGGTCTCCTGCCATAGACGGTTGCGGTTCGGTTTGGACTGAACCCCTTGCCAGTATCTGTAAAGGTCGTTCCTACAGTTCCTGATGATGGATACATATTGACTTGGGGTGAAACAAAAGGCTGATGGGGCTGTGGTGTTGGTTGCTGAGTTAGTTGTTGTTTTGCTTTGATAATAAGATTTTTCCCCGCAGCTAGGATATCGTTTCGGTTTTGATACTTCTTGTAATTTATGAATGTGAATTTTACATAATTATGCATTTCATCTTCTTTTTCCTTATAACGCAGGAGGTAATGATATGTAGGAACATCTTTGAAAATTTCCTTCGTGTAATTCCAAGCTTCATTATCGTTCTCTTCTAGCATCATCTGCCCTATATACCATGATGCGACATTCTCCTTTTGAGCTTTTTTAATTTTAGCAATACCAATACTTAATTTTGCTAAATCTATGGAAATCGTTATCGGTGAAATGTTAACACCAAGCCATTTAGAAACAGCTTTGATGCCGAGTGTTAACCACATCTTTAAAATCTCCTTTTCTAATTGCTCATCCGTAACAGGCTTGGGGCTGACAAATTTTTCTCCTAACTTAATCGAGACTATTGTTGTCTTTAAAACGGGATAAACCGCCTGCTGACAATACTGATACTGTTCATCGACAAGAACTGCAAGAGGACTGGAACAGTCTTCATCAACTTGCTTCATTTTTAAGTTTAAAATAACTGATAGCTCCTGGTCTGAAACTTCAGCGTAATTGATACTATAAGCCTTTCTTATCTCATCTAGTTTCTTATATTCTGACCATTTTTGAGTCTCAGCACTTGCAATGCCGAAGAAAAGAAAGGTAACAGCTATGAAAAATACAATGACCTTCTTCATTTCAGGCCGCCTCCCTGTTCCCCTCAATTCTTACCTTCTCTTGCTCGCTGTTGTCCTCCGTGGTTCGACAGGGTAAACTCTCTTGTGTGAAATCGAAATAGGGTAAAAAAAGGCGCACCTCCTATAGAATATTTTGTTACGCCAATAACAAACATTCAAAGGAGGAGCACCCATGGAAATTAAGATTAGCGTA
>JBFMDL010000148.1:0-4106 GCA_040753635.1 Nitrospirota bacterium
AATGATGTTATGTGTATAATATAAAAATTCGAATCTTTAAATTAATCTTACATAACAATGTTCAACTTTTTCGAAAAAATAGGCGATCTTTTCCTGTACTATATCAATCAGGCCGGAAGAATGGGGATATTCCTTGCAGCCTCCCTCATCAGCATATTAAGACCCCCCTATTACAAGATTTCCTATATAACCAAGCAGATTTATATAATCGGAACTCTTTCTATTTTTGTTATCATCTTCACAGGTGCATTTACAGGCATGGTGCTCGGTCTTCAGGGCTACAATACCCTGCGGAAATTCAGTTCCGAGGCGCTTCTCGGTTCTGCAGTAGCCCTAAGCCTTATCAGGGAACTTGGGCCGGTACTGGCAGCGCTCATGGTAACGGGAAGGGCCGGTTCGGCCATCTGTGCTGAAATCGGCATAATGCGCAATTCCGAACAGATCGATGCGCTCGAATGCATGGCTATTGACCCCCACAAATATATTATGGCTCCGAAATTTATTGCTTCTGTTATTTCGATGCCTCTTCTTACGGCTATATTTGATGTAGTCGGGATTTTCGGCGGTTATGTGATAGGAGTCGGACTGCTCGGTGGAAATGAAGGGGCATATTTTTCAAGCATATACAAGGATGTAGAGTTCAGTGATATTTATATGGGGTTTGTTAAGTCTTTATGTTTCGGCCTTTTAATCGTGTGGATATGCTCGGCAAAAGGGTATTACGTCCATCTCGAAAGAGGCGGAGGATTCGGAGCCGAAGGGGTCAGCAGGGCGACCACAAGCGCAGTAGTCTTAACATCTGTATCAATTCTGGTATTTGATTATTTCATAACATCGGTGCTTCTATGAATTCAGAGCCTGTAATTCAATTGATTGATGTCAGAAAACATTTTGGCTCACAGAATGTTTTAAACAGGATAAATCTGTCGATATGGGAAGGCAAGACCACTGTCATAGTCGGCGGAAGCGGCCAGGGAAAGAGCCTTATCATAAAACATATTCTTGGACTTGTAAGGCCCGACAGCGGCAGGATTCTTGTTCACGGCAAGGATATTAACAAGATAAGCAAAAAGGAACTCAAGAACATAAGAACCGGCTTCGGCGTCCTCTTCCAGACCGCCGCCCTCTTTGACTCCATGACCGTCTTCGACAATATAGCCCTTCCGTTAAGAGAAAGAACTGATTTTTCAGAGGAAAAAATAAAAGAAATCGTTAACGAAAAACTGGAAATGATGGATCTTGCCGGCAGCAATGAAAAATATCCTGCACAACTGAGCGGAGGGATGAAAAAAAGGGCCGGACTTGCCCGTGCACTCGCTTTAAATCCCAAAATCGTTTTTTTCGATGAACCCACGACGGGTCTTGATATTGCCAAGAGCAACGAAATATATCGCGTTTTTTCCCGGACGCAGAAAAAATTGGGATATACTTCTGTGATCGTAAGTCACGATGTACCGAAGATCTTCAAGCTTGCAGATTACGTGGCTTTGCTTCACGACGGCGTTATCCAGGATTGTCTGTCGCCCGAGGAATTCCAGATTTCAGACAACCCTGTTATCAAAGATTACGTTGAAACAACGATGGGACTTGTATATTCAAGTGAAAAAATGGAGGGACAATAAATCATGAAAAGAATAAATATCGAAACAGGTGTAGGCTTCTTCCTGATCCTGGGACTGATCTGCCTTGCTTATCTTTCTGTAAAGCTTGGCGACATAAACCTTTTCGGGAGCAAACAGTATACTGTAAAGGCGCGTTTTGCAGGCATCACCGGTCTCAAAGAAGGCGCGGATGTGGAGATTGCCGGTGTTAAGGTCGGGAGGGTGGCGAAAATCAATCTTGACAACTATGAGGCCATGGTTGAATTATCGATAAACCCTGATGTAAAAATACAGGAAGACTCAATCGCCACAATAAGAACCCAGGGCATCATCGGCGATAAATATGTTAAAATCATGCCTGGAGGGGCGGAAGAATATATAAAGCCGGACGGCGAAATATTCGAGACCGAATCGGCAATAGAGCTTGAGGAACTTGTAAGCAAATATATATTTGAAAAGAAGTGATCTCCATTGGAAAGGAAAGCGGTTCAGCGCAGCCTTTCATTTGAGTTGTCTGAATTTTTTTTATTGCTTAATTACCGCGGCTGCAGGGTTCTCTAATGGAAAACACTTCTTAAAGAGGGGTAAAAAATGCTCAGGAAACATATTAAAAAGATTCTGTTTTTCTCATTTTTACTATCCTTTATTTACGGTTTCCCTTCCGGGGCCTGCGGGGATGTTATTAATATCTACTCCCTGGAAGAGTTCATCAAAATGGCCGTTAAGTTCAGCCCGCAGATCAAGGAGATGGAGCAGGAAGTCGAAATGGCTAAAACACGCCTGCAGGAAGCAGAGGGCTATCAATGGCCACAGATCGAGGTCACGGCCTTATCAGGCCCGGCTCCAAGAGCAAGGGGCGACCAGATACATTCTGATTACAGAAACGACAGACTGAGCGGGATAGGGATATTCGGCAACGTCGAAGTCAAAATAGTTCAGCCCATTTATACATTCGGGAAAATCACGGAGTCCAAAAAAGCTGCAACCCACGGGATCATGGTAGATGAATCAAGGGTCCAGCAGAAAGCAGCTGACATAGCTGTTGAGATAAAAAAATATTACTACGGGTATCTCGCTTCACTTGAAGGCCGGAAACTTGTCAATGAAATAGACGGATATCTTGATAAAGCGATTGAACGAACAAAAAAACTCCTCGGGGCAGAATCAGCTTATGTGACCGAACTGGATCTATACAAGCTCGAGTCATACAAAGGTCTTCTTGCAAAATATGCCGAGGAGACAAACAAGAACATAATCATGAGCAAGGAAGCCCTCCGCACGTTTGCCGGCATTGATAAAGATGCCGAATTCGAGCTGAAGGACCGGACGCTTGAACCTGTTGAGGTCAAGCCCGAAAGCCTCGGTTTTTATATTAATAAAAGCAGGGAGTTGAGACCTGAGTTCGCCCAGCTCAGGGAGGGGATTGAAGCAAAAAAAGCCCTTGTCGATGTAGCCGATGCCGATTTTTATCCTGATATTTTCGCAGCCGCATTTTATTCTTATGCTGAAGCTACCGAAAGAGACAAGGTGACCAATCCATGGATTCATGATTATTTCAGACATAATGTGGGAGGGGTTGTCCTGGGCCTTAAATGGGATATTGACTTCGGCATAACAAAGGCCAGATACAGGCGCGCCAAGGCTGACCATCTTAAGTATGAAAGGCTTCGCGATTATGCAAATATCGGCATCCCTCTCGAGGTAGAAAAAACATACAGGGAACTGCTTGAAGAAAAAAAGAATATAGAAGCAACAGGAACAGCTTCCGGGCTTGCCAGGAAATGGATGGTGGGGGCGGTCATGAATTATGACATGGGCATTGGTGAATCCAGGGACGTGGCAGATGCCATAGTAGCCTATGGCAAGATGGCCGAAGAATACATAAAATCTGTTTATAATTATAATATGAATTATGCAAATCTGCTCCAAACATCCGGGTTATCCATAAGGGAGATCCCCGGGAAATATTAATTCAGGAGACAATAAATGAAGACGAAAAAGGCTGTAATTTTAAAATCAATCGCATTGGCAACAGCAGTCATCTTCTCTTTAACTGCATACGCCAGCTCCACGCCGACGGCAGAGATCAAAACCACGGTAGACGCTATAGTCAGCGCCATTAAAGACAAAAATCTTTCCCTTCCCTCGAACAGAGAAAAAAGGCGGGGGAAAATAAGAAGCCTGATCAAGGAAAAGTTCGATTTCGAAGAGATGGCCAAGCGCTCTTTAGCACGCCACTGGAATGACAGAACTCCCGAAGAAAGGAAGGAATTTGTATCGATTTTTTCAGAATTGCTGGAAGCCTCGTATATAAGCAAGATAGAATCATATACAAATGAAAAAATCACATACGACAAAGAAGAGATAAAGGGGGAAGATAAGTACGGGGTGGTGAGCACAACAATAGTTACCCGGAATGTCAACATACCTGTAGAGTACAAGGTAATGCGCAAAGATAATAAATGGTATGTGTATGATGTTGTGATTGAAGGGGTCAGCTTTATA
>JBFMDL010000149.1:0-3998 GCA_040753635.1 Nitrospirota bacterium
TAGGGCATTATGGGAAGTCATTTTCCTCCCCCCCCATCCCAATGATAAATATATTTCACTTTGGAATAGATTTTTATGTGAGGCAACGTATATCATTTCGTATAGATTTTTACGTGAGGCAACAGGTTATCAGGATCCAGCATGAGAGATTATTGACATCATAGGCGCAGTCTGCCGCTGCAGGCATGGGGACTGCACCTTTGTCATACCTGGATTTAATGTCGAATACCGGTATAATGTTTTTATGGAAATCAAAACCGGGACGGGTTGGAGGGAGGCAGCTGATTGGCTGGGGACCTGCCGGGGCACTGTCTTTCTTCTCGGCAGGACCGACACAGGCAAATCGACTCTTGCGCGATATCTTGTGTATGAACTCCTTCGCAAAGGAAAATCCGTAGCGCTCGTTGACGGCGATGTGGGGCAATCCATCCTTGCCATCCCTGGCACGATAGCTATGAAGGCGTTCAGTATATCTGATGACCTGAAGATGCCGGAACCGGATTCGAT
Source organism: Nitrospirota bacterium (assembly GCA_040753635.1). GTDB lineage: Bacteria > Nitrospirota > Thermodesulfovibrionia > Thermodesulfovibrionales > UBA6898 > JBFMDL01. Next base: position 508 of record JBFMDL010000149.1, read on the forward strand.
TTTCTTCGTAGGCACCGCGAACCCCGTGAAACGGATCGGCCTTGTGATCGAGGGAATGAGTCGGATGGTCGCAGCAGCACGAAGGAGAAAGGTTCACACGGTTATTGTGGACACCACAGGCCTCGTTGACGGTGGTCTTGGACGGACGCTAAAGTTCGCAGAGATCAATGCTGTTAGGCCCGATGCGATCATAGCCCTCCAGATGCACGAAGAACTGGAGCATATTCTTGCTCGTGTCTGTGTCGACGCAACACGGGTCTTTCGCTTCAGGCCGTCAGTCCATATTCGGAAGAGGCGTGGAGGAACCCGAAAGGTCTACAGGAGGAGGAAGATTAAGGAATACTTCCGCGATGCGGAAACCATCCACATCCGGCTCGGTGGTTTAGAGTTACGGTACGGCAAGGAACTTATCTCGCTTAAGGATTTCGACATGCCCAGGGGCACGCTTCTCGGGCTGAACCGGGGAGATATGACCGTTTCGATAGGTTTGTTCGAGAAGGTGCAGGATCACAACTCCCTGTGCGTGCGGGCAAGACCTGCGAAAGGACCTCTGCGCATCGACCGGGTCCTGATAGGTGATCCGGCCTGCTGAAGATAACAGAACCAAAGACTGCTTGTTACAAATCCTCCATCTTCTTGCTCGTTTTCCTGATGCGTTCGTGTTCTTCTGCTGTGAGGGAGTCAATGCCGTTTCTTCTTATCTTATCGAGAAGTTCGTCAATCTCCTTTTGAAGCTTTTCCTTTTCCTGCTGACGGTACCGAACCACCTTGAGGTGCTGCGTACGCTTTTTTTCATCCCGCCGGTCTGAAATTAATCTGCGCCAGTCGTCCCACTTCATGTAAAACAGTCCGAACAGCATGCCGCCAAGGTGCGCAAAGTGAGCGATCCCGCTGTGTGTGGCGCTTATCGCTGACATGAATTCAATAATGCCTATGCCGACCACAAAGTGCTTTGCCTTGACAGGAAAGATTCCCCAGATATAGATGCGCTGGTTGGGGAACAGAATGCCGAAGGCCATTAGAAGGCCGTAGATCGCACCTGATGAACCGACTGTCGGGACAGGACTGGACGGCGTTACAACAGCGTTCAGAATGCCCGCTCCTATACCGCATATAAAATAGAATTTAATAAACCTGCGTGAACCCCATGTTGATTCCAGGGTCGTGCCGAACATCCAGAGGACGAACATATTGAAGAGGAGATGAAAAAATCCGCCGTGAAGGAACATGTAGGTGACAGGCTGCCAGAAGTAGCCTCTCCAGAAGTCATATGGCGCAAGGCCGAATAAAGTCAGCCATTTCAGCCGGAACAGCAGTTCGAATATAAAAATGCCGGCATTGGCCAGTAAAAGATATTTAACTGCCGGGGTTATTCCTGAGTAAAAAAACGGATGTCTGCTGTAATACAATGTCAAATCCTCTCTGAGTGCTGTTTTATTTCTATTTTACCCTTATATTCATTAAAGATAAAAGGAAACCCAATAAAGGGTAAAGGTTAAGCAAGCGCTATAGTAATAACCCATATAATTTACAAGCTGAAAATAATTTTCCGGCACAGCTCAAAAATTTTTCGTATACTACGGCTTTCGATCGATACATAGGATTCGTTCGAGTACTCCATGAGAAAAGAAGGAATCGCAGACTTATACTGACGAAAAGATTTTTTCGCCATACCGGAAAATTTATGAATGAGATAGTGTGTGTTAAAGTCGAAAGAAAGTAGATGGAAATGATTTGAACGAGACAAAGAAAACATCATGGTGGAGGCGGCGGGAATCGAACCCGCGTCCGAAGGTACTACACTCATGCTTCTACGTGTATAGACTGTCTTTTGTTTTTCGGATATCGGTACGCCGGCAGTCAGGCTTCCCGAAATCCAATCTCCCTTGTCTTACAAACGGCGCGGGAGAAAGTACCGTTTGGCAGCCTGCTGACCGTCGCTATCTCCAGGACACAGGCGATCCCGAAGCAGCGAGCCGCTTAGTTAATTAAGCAGCGAGTGCCAGTTCGTTATTGGCGTTTGTGTTTGTTTCCACCTTTTTACGTGGTGATGGAGCCACGACACGCCACATGAGCCTCATAACCCCCGTCGAGACCATTCGCCCCCAAGGGTAAAAGCTTCTATTAATATTATACCATACCAGAAGGATGCACGATACGTGATACAAGATTCAACCTAAATTCAGCAGATGACTGAGTTGGATAGAGCGCTTTGAGCGATAGACAACTCAGTAGCTGTTTTAATAGATTTATGATATAGGGAAAAAGCAGTTCGTGCGTCATGTATCATCTGTCAGCGGTTTTTCATGGCGCGTTCTATCTCCCTGTCCGCCTCTTTTTTCTTTATAGCCTCTCTCTTTTCATACATTTTTTTACCTTTTGCAAGCCCGATCTCGACTTTTGCATGAGAGCCTTTGAAATATATCTTGAGCGGTATAAGCGAATAGCCTTTCTGGACCGACTTGCCCTGAAGCCTTGATATTTCTTTCCTGTGCAGAAGGAGTTTTCTTGTCCTGACCGGGTCATGGTTCATGATATTGCCGTGAGTATATGGACTGATATGACAGTTTAGAAGGAATGCCTCCGAGTCTTTAATGATTACATAGCTGTCTTTGAGGTTGGCTTTGCCGTCCCTTAATGATTTGACTTCTGTGCCTGTAAGAATGATCCCGGCCTCAATGGTTTCTTCTATCGAATAATCATGAAAGGCTTTTCTGTTCTGCGCTACTATTTTCATTTTGAATATTACCATTTGGTAATGACAAATTAAAAGAAGCGGGGAAGCAAAACCAACGTTCAGTCAGCAGCTTGATGCTTTTTTTGGTACGGAATTGAGAGTTTATTTTTTATTGTGAGTCTTGTTACCTTATTACTAAGAATTTATTTGTTAAGCCTCATAATTTGTCATTCCAGACAAGCTGGAATGACAGAAATTTGGGATGTGGCAGAGACGATTTAAGCATTTTATCTATTTTCCAATTTTTTTACTCAAATGCTGACCAATTTGCCTAAATCTTTTTTCAATATAATCCTTTTTTTTGTTATAGCTCTGTGATGCCGGATGAAAAGTCCACCAAAAATATGTATTTTTAAAAGAAGGTAGTTGAGAATAACTTGGTTTATTTTCATTAAATTCATCTATTTCGAAAGTACATGCTAATGAATCCCTAGCGTTTTCTCCAAGTGCTACAACAATTTTTGGATTAAGAAGCCTGACATAGGCTTTAAGAATTTCTGAACAAGAGCAGTAAGTAAAAGCAGAGGGGGGCTCAATTTTATCTTTTGGCCCATGCAACACAACGTTAATACAGTAAATTCGACGGCAACCGTTTTTGTCTTCTTTAATTTCGGGTAAAATCTTTTCTGGGTCTTCGTGTAATCGTGTGGGTCATTTCAGATCTCTTTGAGCATACAGGTAAGGATTTTCAGTTTCAGGTACTCCTCGTCGCGTAACCCGTAAGCCCTTCTCTGAATGACTCTAATCTTGTTGT
>JBFMDL010000150.1:0-3913 GCA_040753635.1 Nitrospirota bacterium
AAATATCGTGTATACTTTGTTCATGGTCTGTTCCTCCTTGTTGGTATAGGGTTTCGTCACTACTATTACCCAACAAGTATAAAGAGCAGACCTTAACTTTATAAATATTTACCGGACACTACTGATATTTTATATCTATTTAGAGGATTATCGGGAAAAAGGAGGTTTAACAATGCCTACAAATATTAAAATAACCGTTGGAAGGGTTGTATTGAATGCAGAACTGTTTGATACTGAATGTGCGCATATAATAGCTGAAACACTCCCGGTAAAGACAACTCCGATTGAATGGGGGGATGAATTTTATTTCGAGATTCCTGTCAAAATGCCTGTTGATGAAACAGCAACTGTGAAGGTAAAAACAGGCGACATCGGATACTGGCCGCCAGGCAATGCGCTCGCAATATTTTTCGGTCCGACACCTATAAGCAGGGGGGCGGAGCCAGTGCCGGCCAGCGAGGTGAATATTGTCGGAAGAATTATTGATGATCCTGCTATTTTAAGGAAAGCAAAAGGCGCACTTGAAATAAGAATAGAAAAGGCATGAGCCCGGATGTCTGAAAGGTTCAGGAGAATGTTCTTTGCAATTTTTTTGGGTCTTCTTCTGGGGTATCTGGCCCTTATAGTTTTTGTCTATATAAAACAGGATGGCATGGTTTATTATCCGGATAGGAATTTAGATTGCTCCCCTGAGGACATCGGATTAGAGTTTGAGGAAATTATCATCAGGACGAGGGACGGAGTCAGTATCTCTGCATGGTATATTCCAGCCGGCAGCGAAAGGGGGACGGTACTATTCTGCCACGGCAATGCGGGCAATATATCACACCGTCTGGATTCAATCCGCATATTCCATGATTTGAATCTAAGTGTTCTTATCTTTGACTACAGGGGCTACGGGAAAAGCGGGGGCTCTCCCACGGAAATGGGCACTTATCTTGATGCTGAAGCCGCATGGGAATTTCTTGTTAATGTAAAATGCGTTCGTCCTGAAAATGTTATATTATTCGGCCGTTCTCTGGGAGGTGCGGTTGCTGCAGAGACTGCGCTCAGGCGCAGGGCAGGCGCAATTATTATCGAGTCAGGATTTACATCCATACCTGACCTCGGTAAAAGGTTCTATCCGTATTTTCCTGTAAGGCTTCTTTCACATTACCACTACAGTACAATAGACAGGATAGATAAGATCAGGATCCCCAAGCTTTTGATCCACAGCCCTGATGATGAGATAATACCGTTTGAGCATGGCTCTGCATTATTCGAAAAAGCAGAGGAGCCGAAGGAGTTTCTCCGTATCAGGGGCGGGCATAACGATGGGTTTTTGATTTCAGGGAAAACATATGTTGAAGGCCTGGACTTGTTTATTAACAAGCATTTCCCGGGATGAAACTACTTGACTGTACAACCATGCATAATTCCGGGGAAAACACGTCAGGTAAGTGTATAGACCTGGTTTTTCCCTGTTCTCTTAGAAGTATATAAAGCCTTGTCAATGCGGTTGATAAGATCATAGATATCCACTTCGCCCCCCTTAAAATGCGTAATGCCAAGGCTCATTGTTGTCCTGGCTGATTTACCGTCTACTACAGGGAACTCGCTTGACTGAACTCTCAGGCGTATTCTTTCAGCCATATCCTCCGCACCTTTTATTGATGTCTCGGGAAGGATAATCATAAATTCGTCTCCGCCATAACGTCCGATAATATCCGGCTTCCTTGCCAGTTCACTGAAGATTGAGGAAATACTCTTAAGGACAGAGTCTCCTGCATTATGGCCATAAGTGTCGTTTATCTCCTTGAAGTAATCAAGGTCGCAGAGGATCAGTGAAAGCTCCAGGCCGTATCTCCTTGCCCGATCGATCTCGGAGTTGAGCCTCTTAATAAGCATCCTTCTGTTCAACAGCCCTGTTAAGCTGTCAGTAGTGGAAAGGAACTCCAGTTGCTGTATAAGGCGTTCCCTCTCCTCTTCTATCTTTTTCCTTTCCGTGATATTACGAACATATTCAATAACATGCGTTACTGACCCATTCTTGGTTTGTATCGGATATGTATAGATCTCAAACCAGGTTTCCTGTACGCCTTGCATTGCAGAGCGTTTTTCTTTTACGCATGGGTCTGCCGAGATGAAAGTCTTTTCCACAATACAATCATCACATACCGTATCCCTGCCCCTGGTTATCTCGTAACACCTCTTCCCTATCAGGTCATTATCATGCAGATCTTTCATATGAGCATATGCCTCGTTGACCTTTACCACCCTGAAGTCCCTGTCGAGTATAATAAACGGATCCCGGATACTATCAAAAATCATATCAAGAAATTTTACAGATTTACCAAGCTCCTCTTCTGTCTTTTGCCGCTTGGAAATAAGTTTGGAAACTACAATGCCGAACAATATGAAACTCGCAAAAAAAAGAAAGCGGAAATAAATTTCATGCAAGGACAGATCAAAGAGCAGCAGTTCCCAAAAAGACCCGTGCAGGAATACGAAAGAATCTATTGCAGAATCGAGAATCCATATGGCTATCCCGGCAATAATTGAAAGTATAATTACTTTATGTTCATCTTTAATCATAATCACCCTTAAAACAACAGAACAGGCTGTTTACAGCCTGTAACCGCATGATAAGATATATATATTAAACAGCCTTACAATTCAAGAGAAAAATGTCTGAATTGGCAATTCTGTAATTTCATGATGTACAGCATGCTTTAGCTAAACTTTCCATTGACTCCGGATTCGTTACAGTCTGAAAACATCCGCAGATTATAAACGCCTGAGCCTTTTTGAAATTGAATCCGCCCTCCTGAGCGGATCGGGGATCCTGTATGCAGAAACACATCTCATTACTATCTCGACAGAAGATCTCATATCAACCAGATGTCCCGGCGAGACAAAAACAGGCCTCACACTGCTCCGTGTTCTTAACACTACACCTACTTTTTTACCCTTATAATACAGAAACGTCCAGCTGCCTTTCATGCTGTCCGGCTCCTCAAAATCTCCGATCAACCTCGATTTTGCACAACCAATAGCCGGGATATCAAGAATAACGCCAATATGTGAAGCTAAGCCTATGCCTTTTGGGTGAGCTATTCCCTGTCCATCAAAAAGTATTATATCCGGTTTCGCCCTTAATTTCCTGAGCGCATTGATAATGGCCGGGCCTTCTCTGAACGAGAGAAATCCCGGGATATACGGGAATCGCACCTTTTCAACAGAAAAGGCATCTCTGAGCAAACATAATTCAGGGTATTTATATAGTGTTGCAACCGCTATAATTTTATTCTCAACAAAAGAGGCGTCAACAGCGGCGATATATCCTGATGTTAATCTTTTCGGGGTTATCCTTACCAATTTTTTAAGCGCATCCTGGATGCGTCTTGCCTGTGAAATATCCTTTGGCCAGGGGTTAGTGTTCATTTATATAAATTGTCATTGCCGTCCAAAATAATTTCAAATATACATAAGAAGGCGGGATGTTGAGGAAACGGAATAACGACATCCTGAAAATTAATCCACAAACAATTACAAAATAACACAAATACAGAGTTACCGTTAATACGTTTATTTAGCAAAGTTGAGGTCTGACATTTAATAATCATGTCGATTTATTCTGTTTTCGAGGCATTCCGCCTTCTGTAAAGTTTTATTCTGGACAAGCATGATAAATAGTATATTCTTGCGGCTTTAAATCATTGAAGGTTGAATCCGGGGAATCAGATTAAAAAACGGGGAATCAGATTAAAAAAAAGGTGGCATTCATGGATATTTTTTCTCTTATTAGTTCTTCTTCCAATTAAATCTCACATGTATTATCAGTTCCAATTTTTTAATAAAGCCCCATCGCTTCCCTGACAAGCTTCATCGTCTCCCCGGCGACTTTCCTTGCCTTTTCTGTCCCTTTGTCCGC
>JBFMDL010000151.1:0-3879 GCA_040753635.1 Nitrospirota bacterium
CCTGTCGGGCCTATAAGGGTGGACTACGGCGTAAAATTAAACAGAGAACCCGGGGAAAGCCGGGGTGAGCTGCATTTCAGTATCGGACATGCGTTCTGAAAACTTTGATGAATTTATAGTATGGATTTATAATAATGAGTAATAAGTTTAAAAAAATATTATTTTTACTTTTTACTTTTTACTTTTTACTTCTTACTTCTTCTTTCGCCGGCTTCAATGACCGCGTTGTTGCATTTGTAGATGATCAGGCTATAACGTTGAGCGAATTGAAGGAACAATACAAAAACACACTTAAATTTTCGCCGGACGTAACAATAAACGATGTTTTAAATACAATCATAAACAGAAAATTACTCTTAAGAGAGGCAAAAAAATACAGGATCGAGGCCCCGGATGAGGGGGAGATTATAAGGGAATATATTGACCTTAAAATAAAGGCTTTCATAAGAGTAAGCGAAGTGGAAATGGAGGAATTTTATAATCAGAATATCGATCAATTTCAGGGTAAAAGCTATGAAAATGTGAGGGAGGAAATCGAAGATTATTTTACCGAAAGAGAACTTAACGAGAAGCTTAAGGATATTCTGAAGGAATTAAGAACAAAGGCTTATGTAAAGATTCAGCTGGATAACAACTGACTTCAGGATGAAAATGCCGGCGACTCAGGTATAATATAATAAATATGTGTCTGGCTATCCCTTCAAAGGTGATAAATATCGATAACCTGATAGCTACCGTAGATGTTTACGGAGCGCGCCGGGATATAAGCCTTCTTTTAATGCCGGAAGAAGTTGCCGTAGGTGATTATGTCCTGGTTCACGCCGGCTTTGCAATCCAGAAAGTACAGGAAGACATCGCTCATGAGTCTCTTAATCTTATAAAACAGGTTCTTGAAGAAGACGGAGGATAGCTGTGGTTAAGAACGACCGATGGATCACTGAAATGGCAAGGGAAGGCATGATCGAACCTTTTAATGAGGAGCAGGTCAGGGCCGGGGTGATTTCTTATGGTGTAAGCGCATACGGTTATGATTTAAGGCTTTTTGATGAGTTCAAGATCCCGAAACCGGTGAAAGATGCGATTGTCGACCCGAAGAATTTTAATAGCGGTAATTTTGAGGATTTCAAGGGTGAGGTTTGTGTGATACCCGTAAACTCTTACGTTATCTGCCGTTCGCTTGAGTATTTGAGGATACCCAGAGAGACGCTTGTCATCTGCTTCGGGAAATCGACATATGCAAGAAGTGGAGTGATAGTCAATATAACTCCTCTTGAACCCGAGTGGGAAGGCTTTGTTACCATATCCGTATCGAACACCTCGCCGTTCCCGGTGAAGTTATACGCTAATGAGGGGATAGCGCAGATCGTCTTTCTTGAAGCATCGGAGATTTGCGCGACCTCTTATTCCGACAGGAAAGGCAAATATCAGGCACAGAAGGGGATCGTCCTGCCGAAGATTTAATGAGACTGGAAATAATGCAGAATACTCAGAGATTAATATTAGCGCTCGATGTTTCCGAATACGATTATGCATTGGATCTTGTAGATATATTCAAGGATCATGTGGAAATATTCAAGGTCGGACTGGAACTTTATACGGCCGCCGGCCCTGCAATAATCAGGGAGATAAACAAAAGAGGCAATAGGGTGTTCCTTGATCTTAAATTTCACGATATCCCGAATACCGTCTCAAAAGCGGGCATAGCTGCGGCAAGACTCGGCGTTTTTATGTTCAACGTACATGCATCAGGCGGACTTGATATGATGAAAAAGTGCAGGGATGATGTGGTGAATGTCTGCCTGAAAGAGAATCTGGACAGGCCCAGAATGCTCGGTGTTACTGTGCTTACAAGCATGTCTAAAGATATTTTGAGGGATGAGGTTGGCGTTCAGCACAGCCTGAATACACATGTAAAGCACCTTGCAGGGCTTGCCTTAAAAGCAGGCCTTGACGGAGTCGTGGCATCCGGAAGAGAGGCTGCAATGATCAGGGAGCGCTGCGGGGAAAAATTCATTATCGTAACTCCGGGCATCAGAACTTCGTGGACGCCTCAGGATGACCAGATGAGGACGATGACGCCCAGGCAGGCCATAAGGGAAGGAGCGGATTATATTGTTATGGGAAGGGCTATACTGAACCAAAATGATCCTGTCAGGGCGATAGAGCTGATTAATAAAGAAATCATGACCGCTTGATTATCAATATTATTTCACAAAATAATGCAAGAAAAGAGATACCCACCTGTATTCAGAGAGATACCATACGAAAGTCCCTTTGCTGTTTACAGCAGATTAAGGTCAAGGAACAGTATCCTCCTTGAAAGCGTAAAAGGCCCTGAACAGATAGCACGTTATTCATTTATAGGTATCGAGCCATATCTTGTTTTTAAAACCAAAGACAGGACAGTTGAAATAGATATTGCCGGCAAAAAAACGGTATCTTACAGAAATCCTCTCGAAAGACTCAGGGAGCTTGTCAATGCTTACAGTCAACGCCCTGTTGAGGGTCTCCCGCCTTTTCAGGGCGGGGCTGCGGGCATGCTCAGCTATGATTTCGTACAGTATCTGGAAAGACTTCCAGGAAAAGCTGAGGATGATCTGAATATCCCGGATGCGCATTTTCTGCTTATTGACAGGCTTGTTGCCTTTGATCATGCAAAGAAAAAGTGCTGGATTATTGTCTGTCCGGGAGCCAGGGAGACAGTCGCGGGATATTCGGATATAGCCGATGCAATGCATAAGCACATCGATGAAGCGGAAGATGCTGTCGACAGAATTTACCAGAGGATCAGAGATGAAAAAAAAGCAGCCGATAAAGAAAAAAAAGCTGCTAAGGGGATCGATATCATCTACGAGATGGAAAGGCGTAATTATATGAATATGGTGGAAAGGGCAAAGGAATACATTGCATCCGGCGACATATTCCAGGCAAATCTCTCCCTGAGGCTTTCAGCTGATATAGCTGATAAGGATCCCTGGCAACTCTATACTATCCTGAGATCGATCAACCCTTCTCCTTTTGCGGCATATCTTGATTTCGGAGATTACCAGATCGTCAGTTCATCTCCGGAGAGGCTGATAAGGGTAAAAGAGAGGGTTGTAGATACCAGGCCTATTGCCGGGACAAGACCCAGGGGTAAGGATACCGATGAAGACGAAATGATGCGCACAGAACTTCTGCTTAACGAGAAGGAGAGGGCTGAACATATCATGCTTATAGATCTTGAGAGGAATGACCTCGGGAGGGTCTCGGATTACGGCTCTGTCATTGTTGATGAACTCATGACAACAGAGGACTATTCACACGTTATACATATCGTCTCGAATGTTAAGGGAGCGCTTGCGCGGGGTAAAGACTGTTTCAGTGTTATCAGGGCTGTATTTCCCGGAGGGACAATCACAGGCGTTCCAAAGGTAAGGTGCATGGAGATTATCGATGAATTGGAGCCTAAAAGGAGGGGCCCTTATACTGGCTCGATCGGATATATAGGATTTAACAAAAACATGGATCTCAATATAGTCATAAGGACTTTCCTGGTGAAAGACAAAAGGGCATATGTTCAGGCAGGCTCCGGGATCGTGGCTGATTCGGTACCTGAAAGGGAATATTATGAGAGCATGAAAAAAGCAGAGGCTCTCATCAGGACGCTTGAGTATTTATGAAAATATCATACTTCTCCAAAATAAGACTTTACAGAAGGCGGAATGCCTCGAAAACAGAATAAATCGACATGATTATTAAATGTCAGACCCCGACTTTGTTAAATAAACGTATTAATGATACTAATGTTCTCAAAATTGGATAGACATTTTGTCAGAAAATCTCCCCTTGCCCCTCTCGTAGAGTCGAGTCTCCGACTTTGCCAAAGAGGGGTATATT
>JBFMDL010000152.1:0-3843 GCA_040753635.1 Nitrospirota bacterium
CCATCAACACCTTACAGACCTCAAGCATGGCCAGCCAGCCTTTCTGTAAAATGCACTATCAGTTAAGTCAGCATTCATGTCATTGCTGTCCAAAATAATTTCAAATATACATAAGAAGGCGGGATGTCGAGGAGACAGAATAACGACACCCTGAAAATCAATCCACAAACAATTACAAAATAACACAAATACAGAGTTATCGTTAATATGTTTATTTAAGAAAGTCGAGGTCTGACATTTAATAATCATGTCGATTTATTCTGTTTTCGAGGCATTCCGCCTTCTGTAAAGTTTTATTTTGGACAAGTCTGCATTCATGTGAATAATAATTAAATCCTGTTGATTTGCAGAACCTTTACAGCGAATCTGCCTTACTTTTATGCAATGTTTTGGCTTACTTACGTCTTCTCGAAGCTTTTCTTGATGCGATATGCCAAATGCGGAAGATCCTCTCGAGTTTTTCCTTGTATACCATTGAAAGAAATACAATAATTATAGCAACGCCCAACAGCACAGAGAATCTGTAGTATTGATGATTGCGTATATAGCTGCCGCCCAGGGTAAGAAGCACGGTGCCTCCAAACCTTCCGGTAGTGCTTATGACCAGGAATTCCTTCGTTGTAAGGTGTCCCAGTCCCAAAACATAGCAAAGGAGGTCTTTCGGGAATCCGGGTATAAGAAAAAGCAGAAATACCAGGAAAGCCCCTTTATGATGAAGGAGATAGTCATATTTATCTAAGGTCTTTTTGCTTACGAATTTGTCAACAAAGGGTTTCCCGAATATTTTTGACAGATAAAAAGCCAGCCATGACCCGAAAGTAAGCCCAATGGTTGAAAGGAAAATCCCCAGAGAGGGACCGTAAAGAAACCCTCCGATAAACCCTGTTACTTCACCCGGCACCGGAGCGGCAACGACCTGGAACGTCTGGAGAAGTATAAATCCTGCAAAAGAGAGGGAGCCGAGAGAATCAAGGAAAAATTTCACCTTCTCCCTGTCCATGAAGAAATGGAAAACGCCGCTTTTATAAAGGATCAGGACAACTCCAAGGAAAAGAAAAAGGAAGAAGATCCTGATCCAGATGTAATTATTCTTTTTGTTGTTTCCCTGTTTTTCTATTTTTCACCTTTGTTATTCTGACTAAGAAATCTAACTCACTATTTAGAACCTTTGTCTATGAACGGTTTAATCAGATCTATCGGAATCGGGAATAAGATAGTCGAATTCTTCTCGGCCGCGATTTCGGTCAGGGTCTGGAGAAATCTGAGCTGCAGCGCTGAAGGCGCTGATGCAATGATATGAGCCGCTTCAGAAAGCTTCTGTGAAGCCTGGAACTCTCCTTCAGCATGGATAATCTTTGCCCTTCTTTCCCTTTCTGCTTCAGCCTGTCGTGCAATAGCACGTTGCATTTCAACCGGCAGGTCAACGTTCTTCACCTCAACAGCTGACACCTTTATACCCCATGGCTCTGTCTGGAAATCAATCACCTTCTGGAGCTCTGCATTCACCTCTTCTCTCTTCGAAAGAAGATCATCAAGCTGGCTTTGACCGAGGATACTCCTCAGTGTGGTCTGTGAGATCTGCGAGGTCGCATAATAGAAATCCTCAACTTCTGTAATTGCCTTGATAGGGTCTATCGGTCTGAAATAAATAACTGCGTTTACCTTAACGGTAATGTTGTCTTTTGTAATGACATCCTGCGGGGGTACATCCATGGTGACCGTACGCAGACTGACCCTGACGAGTTTGTCTATGATAGGCCAGATGATAATAAGTCCGGGGCCCTTTACAGGAATTACCCTCCCTAACCTGAATACAACACCTCTTTCATATTCCTTGAGGATCTTTATGGCGCTCGTGAGTATATAAGCCACAAAGAATATTACAAGAATGATACCCGTAAACAGCGGAGTAAATACCGGCATTACATTACCTCCTTTTTCTTTACTTTGATTTTTAATCCAGAGACTGATATGACAATTATATTGTCCCCTTTTTTTATCGTTTCATCAGAATAAGCAGACCATATTTCTCCGCGGATAGAGACCTGTCCGCCTTCTCCGGTTATGTCTGTTGTCGCTTTTCCATAAAGGCCAATGAGCCCCTCACTGCCGGTTACGGGTTTGCTCTTGAAGGCCCTGAAAGCAAGTCCGAAAGTTACCGAGAAGAACAGCGCTGTTACAATTACTGCCGGCAGAATCAGGTAAAGAGAGAGCTTGAAAAAAGGCCCCTGAGATTCAAAAAGCATGAGAGATCCTATCACCATGGATATTATGCCGCCGATAGTCAATAGTCCATGTGAAATAACCTTGACTTCAAGTATAAACAAGATCAAAGCCAATATTATCAGCAAAACCCCTGCGTAATTTACCGGCAATGTCTGGAACGAGTAAAATGCGAGTATGAGAAAAATCGCTCCTGTAACCCCGGGGAAAACCGCTCCAGGGTTGGTGAGTTCAAAAAATAATCCATAAAATCCGAGTAACATCAGCATATATGCTACGCTCGGGTCGGATATAAAATTCAGGATCTTATACCGTAATCCCATTTCTTCAGTGATAATAGTCGCCCCTGATGTTCTTAGCGACCTTTCACCTGTAACTGTAGTCACAGTCCTGCCGTCGACATCCCTGAGAAGCGCGCCCACGTCTTTGCTGACTATATCGATAACTTTTTCCTTCAGGGCCTCATTTTCTGTTGCCGAGATGCTTTTTCTGACAGCGTTCTCCGCCCAGACGGCATTTCTGCCGGTCTTTTCAGCCAGTGATTTTATATATGCTACAGCATCGTTTGTGGCTTTTTCGGACATTGTTTTATCCATCTTTTCGCCTACAGCTACGGGATGGGCAGCCCCTATATTTGTTCCAGGAGCCATGGCAGCCACGTGAGACGCAAGTGCAATAAAAACTCCTGCTGATGCAGCCCTTGCACCGCTCGGAGACACAAAAACAATAACAGGCACGCTGCTTCCAATTATGTTCTTAACAATATTTCTCATCGAGGTATCAAGACCTCCTGGTGTATCAAGCTCTATCACAAGCGCCTCAGCCTGCATCTCATTCGCCTTTTTTATTTTTTTGCCGATGAATTCCGATGAAACAGGGTTTATAACTCCGTTGACTTTAATCACGAGTACCTTTCTGTCCGGCCCTTCTGAGAAAGTCGAAGACTGAAAAACAGCAAATGAACAGAGTATAAACAAATATGGGATCAATTTTTTAAACACAGTAAAATTATTATACAATTTGTCAGGATTGTTTTAATACATCTAATTTTTATAATAAAAATGTTATCATATAATCAAAAAATGTTTAATATATTCAGCTGACAAAATTTTAAACTTGTTATTCCCTGTAGTCTTGCTACAGGGTTACCTTATTGTCGTCATTCCGCATTTGATGCGGAATCCAGTATTTTGTTTTTCTGGATTCCTGCTTTTGCAGGAATGACAGCGCAATGAATTTTTGGAGATACCCCGCAGCTTGCTGCGGGGAGGTTCATTAAGTTCTTGCTGAAAAATAATCGGCAAGATAGACATGTTTAATTGACAAAGAAACACGTTTTTTGATATAAAATTCATTCTCAAGTCAACGTAAGTAAAATCAAAATTCCCGGGTAGCTCAGTCGGCAGAGCAGGTGGCTGTTAACCACCCTGTCGGGGGTTCGAGTCCCTCCCCGGGAGCCAACTCTCCGGAATTTCTCATTAAAATAGAAATCTTCCTTCCTTTTTTGCAGATCTGCAAAAGCATTTGCGCAGATGCATGATATCCGGCATCAGATATCCTTTAAAATCAAAGAGATTCATCTGGCATGGTTAATGCTTTTAATATTGCAGATGGAACGAA
>JBFMDL010000153.1:0-3569 GCA_040753635.1 Nitrospirota bacterium
AGACGACGCTTGTGACAGCCAGTCTATCTTCAGGGGGTGTTTCGATCAGGCTCATATCTCTGATATCGGAAAGAGCCATGGAAAGCGTTCTCGGTATCGGAGTTGCTGTGAGCGTGATAACGTCGACGCCTTTCTTCAGCTCCTTTATCTTTTCTTTCTGCCTGACGCCGAACCTGTGTTCCTCGTCTATGACAAGGAGGCCCAGTTTGTGAAAGGAAACATCCTTGCCCAGCAGGCTGTGGGTTCCGATGACAATGTCTACGTCGCCGCTTGCGATCGCCTTGATCGCAGACTTCTGCTCCTTCCCGGACTTGAACCTGCTCAGATAATCGATCCGGACCGGAAAGGCTGAAAAACGCGCCTGAAAGGTTCTGTAGTGCTGCTCACAGAGGATCGTCGTGGGCACAAGGACTGCGGCCTGACAGCCGTCGTAAACAGCCCTGAAAGCCGCCCTCATTGCAACTTCTGTCTTGCCGTAGCCGACATCCCCGCAGATAAGCCTGTCCATCGGCCTGTCGGATACCATATCCTTTTTAATATCGTCTATCGCCTTAATCTGGTCCGGTGTCTCCTCATAAGGGAAAAAGCTGTCGAACTCCCTGTGGAGTTCGGTATCGGGACTGAAAGACAATCCCTTCACAACTTCCCTGTAAGCATAGAGAGCGAGAAGCTTTTCGGCCATCTGCTGAATCTTCTCTCTGACCCGCTCCTTGGTTTTCTGCCAGGTCTTGCCGCCGAGCCTGTCTATTTTAGGCACGACATTCTCTTCCGCATGGTACTTGTGGATCCGGTTGATGTTCTGGAGAGGTATGTATAACCGCCCTCCTTCATATTCAATCAGCAGGAGATCTTCTTTGACGCCTTCCGTAGTCTGCTGGTACAAGCCGAAGAATCTGCCGATGCCGTGATCCTTATGCACAACGAAATCGCCCGGTCTCAGGTCGTCAAGCGATGTGAGGAGCTTCGATACTTTTGATTTCTTGAGAGGCCGGTATGCCGGTCTTTCGCCAAAGAGTTCTTTCTCGGTAAGGATGAGAAGTCCGGCGATAAAGAGTCCCGACGAAATGTCGCCGATAGTGACCGAAAAAATTCCGTCATAGACAAATACTTCACTGCGGGGAATGACCGGAGCAACGATTCCTCCGTCGCGGAGTATGTCTCTCATCCGGTCGGCCTGCCCGCCGGACGAGGCAACGAGGATAATTCTGTTATCCCGCGCAAGAGTCTTCAAGCTGCTGTGGAGGTCCTCGATACCTTTTCTTTCCTGCGGGAATATCCCCAGCCCTCTCATCGAGAGCGTTCCTGCGTCATGCCCGGGACCTGATATGGAATACCTGGAAAAAAACAGACTGTCTGCGCGGAGTCCTTCTCTCTCAAGCAGCGAATCCGAGATGACACACCGCGCGTCTGCCATGATATCGAAAAGCGTTACTCCCGAAGCAGGATCTTCAGCGGGAAAGAGCAGATATTCGGTCTCTTCTTCGACCGACCGCTGTGTGTCCACTTCAAAGGTTTTTATATGCTCGATCACGTCACCGAAGAATTCGATGCGGATGGGCGCCTCCGCTGTGGATGGAAAGACGTCGACAATCCAGCCGTGGCGGCTGTATTCACCCCGTCCGGAGACGAGGGACACTCTTTTATATCCTATGGCCTCAAGTCTATTTTCGAGGTCGGACCTGTCGAGTCCTGGACCGCGTGCGAGACGAACGGCCTTTTCGCGCATCTCTTGTTCTGACCAGAGGGGCACTTCGAGATTCCCGACAGAAGTGACGAGAGAGGCGCCGCCGAGCGAGAATACGGTTTTTGCCCTTTCGCCGGAGAGAGCGGCGCCGTCCGGCTCCCGGAGGAAAAGCACGGGTTCTCTTCGCAGGGCCTCCCGGTAAAAGGTAATGTCCTTATGAAGTTCCCCGGCCCGCTCTTCAGTGGGCTCCACGGCAAGAAAAGGTTTCTCGTACAGCGCAAGGAGGAGACCGGCAGACGAACCGGTCAGGTTGTATATGCGGGAGTTGGAATCAATTTGATCGGTATTATTTCTGAAAAGGGCAAAATCTATCGGCATTGTATCAATATATTCAACGTCATTCCTTACCAGGACAACTCGTATAGGGATATGGGCTCAATTTCTGAAGCCAGATAAACTACCTCTGTTAACATATGCACCTTTATCTGATTATTAATGTTTTCAGTGAATTCACTGCTGTCCAAAATAATCTGAAATCATTGTCCTGCCCTTTATCTGATAAGGTTTCTTAGACGGATTTTCCCCGATTTTCAAACGAGGTTGTCCCTTTTCTGAGCGCATGCTGTCCAAATCAGATACCCGCCAGTGTAAGTTGTTCAATGTCCTTTTCGAAAGGCGGAGACTCAAAAGGATTGTCGAGCCATACCCATAAATCTCTGTACGCAAAGAGGTTATAGCGAAGCATCGCTATCAGGTTCGATAGAGACCATCTGAAGGCAGATCGGAACTTCAGATACTTCAGAATGAGTATCGCAATTAATGCTGTCCAAATCTGTATCAGAAGCGCATTAGGGCTCGTTCCCACAAATGTCTTGATCTTCAGGTTTTGTTTGATGGTCTTGAAGAATATCTCGATCTGCCAGCGGTCTTTATAAATCGCCGCGATGGTCGAAGGCCCAAACCGCAAATGATTCGTCAGAAGCACGATCACTTGTTCGTTATCAGCATCCCAAACTTCTATCCTTCTGAGAAGGTCAGGATATTTCTGTCTGGAGTAAAAACCTTCAAGATGAATAATCTGATCTCTGAGGATATTCCTCCTCTGTGGAACAGGCAAGTCCTCAACAACATTGAAATCGGCATTGTCCTTTAGCCGCGTCACAAAGTGCACTCCTTCCAAAGTCCACCGGCTAAACATTTCATAATCAAGATATCCGCGGTCTATAACCACAATTGAGCCGGCAGGAAACTTGAGCCCTTTTGCAATATTGACCTCATGCACTCTGCCCTCCGTCACGTGAGCAAAGACCGGCAGATATCCGTCATGATCCAATAACAAATGCAGCTTTACCGCGCCTTTTGTCGTCCGATACCTTGCCCAGTCAAAAAGACTCACACAAAGTTCTATCAGTGTTGCATCAAGACTGAACAGCTTGTTGCGAAACCGAAACTTCTTCTTGGCTCCCATCCCCTGACATCTTCCCAGCAACTGATAGAAGATCTCCTGATACAGTTGCCACGGCCTGTGCTCATTGGCGTACGAAAGAGTCGAACGATTAGGGGATTCGTGTACGCCCAGGTGCTTTATCTTGCCCAGGCAGCTCGCCAAGCCTCCGCATATTTCACGAAGGGAATGGGCCTGCCCCAGCTGACAAAATAACATTCCAACAAACTGCTGCCAACAGGTAAATCCCTTTGCCCCTTTCTCTGCTTTCGTTTCTTTCACCACTCGATAAAAATCATTCCTCGAAAATATCTGTAGAATCTGCCCAAAGATGTTGCTAAACTTATTCATGTTCCCTCCGGTTCGGGTTTCTGTATTTGCTCGCAACATCTATAGTACCCGGATCGGAGGTCTTTCAATTATTTATTTTGGACAAGTATG
>JBFMDL010000154.1:0-3438 GCA_040753635.1 Nitrospirota bacterium
GGGATTCATTATCCTGCAAAAACGTAATCAGGTCTTTGCAGGGGATTTCTGCGAACCGCCCATTGCGGAGCCGCATGATGGGTGGTGTGGGGAGGGACGGTTAAACGCCGTCCTTTACCCGATTATGACCCTATTTGTAAATATCCCCTCTGCCCTTGATTGATTTAATCTCAACGGTTTTATCTCTTACGTTGACTTCATATATAATTCTAATATTGCCCATTCGGTATCTATGTTTCCCCTCAAGTTCACCATGTAGTTTTTTGATATGTTGTCCGAAAAGTGGTTCTCTACTAAGATCATCTATGCATTTATTTAATCTTCGCTTGGTATCTTTGTCCTGTTTTTTATAATATTTTTCCGCTTCATGCGAAATGAGGATTTCATACATTCTCTTTTACCTCAGACCATTTTTTAAATCGGCCTGCTTTAAAATCCTCGTCACCCCTCATGATGCTTTTAAGTAAATCCTTGTCTCTGAGAATTTCCTTTGTAGCTTCAACTTCCTCTTTAATCTTAAGATAGGCAATAAAATCTGCCACCTCTTTTTTACGCTCTTTTGATAATTTCCCAAAATCAGTGAACAACTGATCTTCATTTATTGCTATTGTTTTACTCATAGTGTCCTCCAATATGGTTTTTTGTCTTGTAGTCTTCAAGATACTCTTACATTTTAAATCTATATAATATATTTTTCTACTTCTGCTCTAATGCATGACTATAACCTAATTATATGGTCATAACGACCTGCATAACCCGACGGGGTTAACTCCTTAATCTAAAGAATCAAAATCAAACAGCGTTAACCCAGTTCGGTGTTGATGCCTTTGTTGTGCGGTTTTTCATTTTTTTTATTGTCTTCCAATTGTGTTATTGCTTGTTCTTCGGAGGCTCTTCCTGAGTTATTTCCTTTATCATTTTAAGATAATCTTCTCTTGAAGGTCTCACAAGGCCCAATTCAACTGCTTTCCCCTTATAAAATTCACCTTTTGTAACAGATGCCTTTGCCTCTTTACCTTCAAGATTCTTGCTGTATTTCAAATAAGCTACGCCCAAGTTATCGATAATTTCAGGAGATCCCGGAGAAGCCTGAACAGAGTATTCCAAATATTTGATGGCCCTTTTCGAATCACCATGCTGTCCCCAATAAATAGCATTTTCAGCGACTAAACGGGCCAAGAGTTCTTTTTGAGAAAGTGGCCGAAGATATGCCCCGCTCTTGATGCCTTTGTCTGATATCTGAAGCTCTTTAATGTATTCCTCATCTGACATGTAACCGCCTTGTCCTGATGCCTCAATGTTCTGCTCTTTAAGATTTGAATCGACATACCTAACGAAAAGATGATCCGGCACTGCTACTGCATATACGGGATAACCGAGGCGCTGGGCAATTGCAAGATAAAGAATAGGCATTGAGGCACAATTGCCTTTGCGTCTGTCGAGAAGACCACTTAAGGCGCGATTTCTGAAGTTCTCGCCTTCCGGGTCTGATAGGTCGTACTTTATTCCAATTATCTGATAGAGAAGCGTGTTCAACACTCTAATTCTATAATCCGGGTCAGTGCTGCCGTTGGTCATTGCGCGTGCTCTCTGGACTTCATAATCTATCAATGCCGAATAAACATCAATATCGATCTCCGGATAAATTTCCTTTGCCAGAGTCAAGGCGGCGATTGCGGCAGGGCTTTGCAAGAGGATGACTGTCGCAAGATATATGCTTATCAGCAGTCGTTTTTTTTGCTCTGACTTGATCAAGCAGGGGTCATTCGCCATATGTCTTAACTGCGACAAGCGAGTCACCTTTAAACTTAAGAACAACATTATCAACTGAAAGTTCATCTTCTTCGTCTTTCTTTATGAGATAATCTTTCCCAAAGCGTTTTGTAACAATCTGTTCAATCTCGGAACGGTTCATTTGTTTGCCAGCCTCCAAGAGAAGGCTCTGCAAAACTTTTATTTCCCTGCAGCGATCTTTGTGCTCTTGGTCCATATACGTGATTGTTATTCTCGAATCAATCCAAGCATCTATAAAAAAAATACAAAGCCCACCTAATATGATAGCTGCAATCCAGCCCAAATGTTTTCGTATCCATGCAATCACTCCTCTTTCCTCCCTGCTTCGATAGCCTCCTTGGAAAATGTCTTGCAGTTGTTAGACCACTTGTCATAAGGCGCTCTATTTTTGTCGTTCATGCGATCAGTCGCAAAATCAACAACCTTATTGAAATCAGCATCGTCATAATATGTGGCATCGACAGGTTTTCCTTGGCCATAGTGCTTTGAAATAAATTTGTAGAGATTTTGCAACGACTTCTCCGTTGGCTCTCCGTCCTTCATAACTAAATTTGGCACTGGCTTATTCCTTGCTCGGCCAAAATCACTACCATACCGACCATATTCGTAGTATTTCGTCTCTCCTGAAGTTGGATCAACTGCAATCACTGCGGCATGACCTAATGGCAGCTTGATTGGTTTACCCCGAAACTTGACGCCTGTATCAACCATGTACCCTATATATTGCACACGAATAGCATCTCTTCCATCGGGGTCCATGTATTTGTATGGATTATTTAATGCATAGGCATATCTATTGAGCTTCTGCGGATTAAGCAGCATTTCATAATTCGTCTTACTCGTTTTCGGATCAACCGGGCCAACTGGATCAGGTGAGATAAATCGCCCAATTTCATCAAGGTAATATCTTACGAGGATGTAGTGAAGCCCTGTTTCTTTGTCTTTCTCCTTGCCGATAAATTGTCTATTATTTTCGATAGACCCCGTAATACTCTGAACTTCGCCAAATGGCCTATAATCTGCTCGCCAGACCACATTGCCATTCTGGTCGGTAATCGCCAGTGGCGACCCCGCAGGGTCATTGTGATAGAAAAATACTTTTTCGCCCGCAAAGGCCGACCCGGCAAAGAATACCATTGCAACGACTATACCGCTGAATAACTCTGAAATCTTCCTCATGACTTGCTCTCCTTCCATAAAAGTTTCTTTAATGCGATGGTTGTATTTTACAACCTTCTTACCTCTTCTGCTCCATATATTTTTCAACAATGGTGTCCTTAATGCAGTTCATTGGTTTTTATGCCGTTATAGTCTTCATTGGTCGCACAATGCGGCAGTTGAGCAGTGCCCGAAGGGCGTCTGTCTCGAACTCCTGGTTCTCCCCGCAGCGGAGCGAAGGGGAGGTTCAGGAGTTAGCTGCTCAACTGCCGCATTCCCCCCGGAGCGAAGCGGAGGGGGGAACGACCAAGCTCACCGGCGGCAATGGAGCGCAGCGGAATTGCCGTCCGGTGCAGCGCCTTGTGTACGCCCGGCATGGGCGTGAACTTATGGGGTGAAAGTCCCCTGTACGAGAACCTTTTAATGTTCATAGCAATGGATATTAACAAAAGTACGAGCCGAAGGCAAGGGCGTCTCCGTGAGGAG
>JBFMDL010000155.1:0-3286 GCA_040753635.1 Nitrospirota bacterium
AAGTACGCGGCCATTTGAGGTCATTGCAACAAAATCCTAAAAAGATTTGTGCATTTTTTCACGAACCCAATGTCCGATATGCTGCTTTATAAAAAATTATGTATCCTTACTTATGACCGTCTTAGTACTATAGTCTGTGGTGAAAATGTATGCGGCATTGATCCCGCCCTTCAATTAAACAACAAAAACAAGGTCACAAAAGCTCCGGATATGGACCGGAGGATTGAGACATATCGTCGCTATCATCATGGATATGGTGAGATCCTGGTGCAGATGAACGTCGAAGACACCCGGCTCGGGGTGGCTGAATACATCATCGACAAACACGGACTTGAAACAATAGAACTGAAATGGGGCCAGGGTGCAAAATGCATCGGGGGGGGAAATCAAGGTGGACTCACTGGAACGCGCGCTTGAACTGCAGAGGCGCGGATATATAGTCACCCCTGACCCGTCCGATCCCGTTGTTCAGGCGGCCTTTAAAGACACTGCCATAAAGGAATTTGAGCGTCATAGCCGGCTTGGTTTTATAGACGAAAAAGGTTTTTACGCCGAGGTCAACAGGCTGAGAAAACTCGGGTTCAAGCGAATCACTTTGAAGACAGGCGCATATGGCCTGCGTGAACTGGCAATGGCGATCAAATGGAGTTCCAGAGCAAAGATCGATTTGTTGACGATAGACGGCGCTCCCGGCGGCACAGGAATGAGCCCCTGGAGGATGATGAACGAGTGGGGGATCCCAACGATATACCTCCAGTCGCTGGCATACAAGTTCGCCAAGGAAATGAAGGCAAAAGGCAGATATGTTCCCGACCTTGCGATTGCCGGCGGTTTCTCTCTTGAAGACCACATATTCAAGGCTATTGCACTCGGAGCGCCTTACTTCAAGTCCGTTTGCATGGGAAGGGCAACCATGATACCCGCTATGGTCGGGAAGAACATCCAGAGATGGCTATCCGAGAAAAAGCTGCCTGCGGAAATCAGGAAATACGGGGAATCAGTCGAAACCATCTTTGTCAGCGCAGAGACTCTGAAGGCAAAATACGGCAAAAAGTTTTCCGATATCCCGGCTGCGGCAATCGGGGTGTATACTTTCTGCGACAGGATTCAGCTCGGACTCCAGCAGCTTATGGCCGGCGCCAGAAAATTTGCTGTAAAGCATATTGACAGAACAGACCTTGTATCACTGACACAGGAGGCTACAGAAGTCACGGGCATTCCCTATGTCATGGAGTCTGACATGAAAGAGGCCAAAAATATTCTTTTTGGTAAAATATAAAACACCATTTCGGGGAGCAAGACCATTCCCCGGAAATCAGGAGGGTTACAGGGAATGAACAAGACCATGTTATCAATACTCAAGGTCCTTGACAAAAGGCCGGACAGGATAACGGGGTCAAGAGAGATATCCCGGCAGCTCACTATCCACGGCATAGACCTGACCGAGAGGACGGTCCGATACCATCTCAGAATACTTGATGAGAAGGGATTCACCCGGGTATACGGCAAGGAAGGAAGGAAAATAACCCCTAAGGGCAGGGAGGAACTGTCACACTCTCTTGTCTCGGAAAAGGTTGGGTTCGTAATAAGCAGGATCGAGACTCTTTCATATTTAAGCGATTTCGACATCATAAGCAAGCAGGGCAATATAATACTTAATGTGACGTTTTTCCCCGAATCTGCATTCAGCGACGCTTTGAGAATCATGAAAACGGTCTTTGCCTCAAAGTACAGCATGAGTGACAGGGTCGTCATGGCAAAAAGCGGAGAATATATCGGCGATATCATGATACCGGAAGGGCACATCGGGTTCGGCACAATCTGCAGCGTCACAATTAACAGTATTCTCCTGAAGGCCGGCATCCCGATATCATCAAAGTTCGGCGGGGTTTTGCAGATCGAAGAGTGCGAACCCACAAGATTTGTTGCATTGATAAGTTATGACGGCTCATCACTTGACCCCCTTGAGATATTCATAAAAAGCAGCATGACCGATGTAAGGAGCGCAGTGAAAAACAATTCCGGCAAGATACTGGCGAGCTTCAGGGAAATCCCGCTCGTGTGCGCTGAAAAAGCGCAGATGCTGAAAATGAAGATGAATGATGAAGGGATCGGCGGAATACTTGCGATAGGGAACCCGAATCAGGACCTCCTTGAAATGCCGGTCGGAATAGATAAAGCCGGCATGGTTGTTGTAGGCGGGTTGAATCCTGTTGCAGCCGTAGAGGAGGCAGGCATATCGACCCGAAGCAAGGCGATGTCAACACTCTACAGATATACTGACCTTGTCAGTTTCAAAGAATTACTGTGAGGTGATATCATGAAAAAGATCGAGGCTATCATAAAACCGTTCAAACTCGATGAAATCAGGGACGCGCTTAATAATATAGGCATTCAGGGGATGACCATAACAGAAGTGAAAGGATTCGGCAGGCAGGGAGGACACACTGAGTTATACAGGGGATCCGAATACGTCGTGGATTTCATACCCAAAATTAAAGTTGATATCATAGTGCCTGATGATATTGCGGACGAAACGATCAGGGTCATAGAAAAGACAGCCAGAACAGGGAAGATAGGCGATGGCAAGATATTTGTAAGTCATATCGAGGATGTGGTGAGGATAAGGACAGGACAGAGGGGTGAAGACGCTATCAGCTGAAAAAATTCACTTGTAAAAAAAGACCGTCTACCCAAACGTTGCATAAAAGGAAGGCAGATGCACTGTAAAAGTTCTGCAAATCAACATGATTTAGTTATTATTCACATGAACGCAGACTTAACTAAAAGTATATTTTCCCGAGATGCCGGCTGGCCGTGCTTGAGGGCTGTAAGGCGTTGATGGCGGCCTTTTTCATCGCATCTGCCTTCCATATCAAGAACATGTTTTTCAACTGGCGGGTCTAATGAATCGTGCCATTAGTCTGAATACAGATTCAGCGGAAGCATCTCGTGGACCGGGAATCTATTCAGTATTTCCCTCAACCTGTTCAGGCTTCAGAATACGGTACTGAAGAAATCCCTCTTCCGCCTTCACCTTTTTATAAAATTCGCAATTGGAACAAAAAAGGTGCTTTTCCGCAAATGTGCCCTGGACCTCGCCGTCGCAGAGCGTGCCTGCAATTGCCCAGCAGATCCTGCCTCCTTTTTTTCCATAGTTCAATCCGTCAGCAGAGTTATCGGTTGCAGCCGGACATACACCAAGTTCAGAAACCTTTGCTCCGCCAATTTCCCTGCCGCATCTGAAAAACTCCCAGCAGTTAAAGCGTTTCATTAAGCCCTCCCC
>JBFMDL010000156.1:0-3250 GCA_040753635.1 Nitrospirota bacterium
ACGCGGCCATTTGAGGTCATTGCAACAAAATCCTAAAAAGATTTGTGCATTTTTTCACGAACCCAATGTCCGATATGCTGCTTTATAAAAAATTATGTATCCTTACTTATGACCGTCTTAGTAACTTTTTTCATTTCATAATTCACGTTTTATTTTCTCAGCCCGAACCTTAACTGTTGTTCATTCTTGTTTGCATTTAATGGAACTTTGAGCTTAGAACTTTGAACCTAAAACTGTCTCTGACATGTGCGGCATTGTAACCATTTTTAACTACAACTCCGTCGATCCGATAGTCCGGAGCGAACTGCTCCGAATCCGCGACCATATGGCCAAACGTGGCCCTGATGGTAAAGGAGAATGGTATTCTGCTGACAGCCGTGTCGGAATGGGCCACCGTCGCCTTGCGATCATCGACCTGTCGGAATCCGGGGCTCAGCCTATGTGTAATGAAGACGGGACGATCTGGATAACCTTTAATGGAGAGATATACAACTATAAAGAATTAGGTGACAGGTTAAGGGCGCTGGGTCATAGCTTCAAATCGAATTCTGACACAGAGGTTATTATTCACGGCTATGAAGAATGGGGCATCGAGGAGTTATTGAAGAAACTTCGCGGCATGTTCGCCTTTGCTTTGTACGACTCACGTCCTTCGAGCAGCCTGACAGCTTCATCTGAATCACGGTCTTCCGATAGCTCTTCACGCTTTACGCCTCATGCTTCACGATTATTGATCGCCCGCGATCCCTTCGGCATCAAGCCGCTCTACTATGCTGATGACGGCAAGACTATTCGTGTCGCCTCGCAGGTCAAGGCGCTGCTTGCAGGAGGAAAGATCAACACATCGCCTGAGCCTGCCGGACATGTAGGCTTTTTCCTCTGGGGTCATGTGCCCGAGCCCTATACCTTATATAAAGGCATTCGCTCTCTGCCAGCTGGCGGTTACATGTGCATTTCTGACACCCATAACTCATCTCCCATCACCTATCACCCCTATTACAGTATTACGAAGATCTTTGCCGATGCTGAAAAAAACATGGTAGTCCTGTCAAAAGACGAGGTCCGTGAGCGTCTTCGTGAGGCGCTCCTCGACACAGTGAAGCATCATCTCGTCGCAGATGTTCCGGTCGGCGTGTTTCTGTCAGCCGGACTCGATTCCGGCACACTCGTTGGGCTCGCTTCAGAGATGAATAATAGCAGGCTGCATACCGTGACCTTAGCCTTCAAGGAATATGTGGACACACATAATGACGAATCGGCGTTGTCCACCCTTATCGCAGACCAATACAATACATTGCATGAGACCATATGGGTCGAAAAGAAGGATTTCAGGAATGATATTGAAGCTCTTTTTCAGGCAATGGACCAGCCGACCACCGACGGAGTAAATAGCTATTTTGTAAGCAAAGCAGCAGTAAAGGCTGGATTGAAAGTAGCATTGTCAGGACTTGGTGGAGATGAACTCTTTGGAAGTTATCCGAGCTTTCAGCAAGTGCCGAAGATGGCCAGGCTCTTCGGGCCCTTCGCCGGCAGACCGTTTTTGGGCAGGGGATTCCGTGTGGTCTCTGCACCATTCATCAGGCATTTCACCTCGCCGAAGTATGCAGGTTTGCTTGAATACGGAGGCTCATACGCAGGCGCGTATCTGCTCAGGCGGGGCATGTTCATGCCGTGGGAACTGCAACAAGTTCTTGATCCTGAAATCGTTAAGGATGGATGGCGTGAACTGCAGTCTCTGGTTCACCTGAAAGAAACAATAGAAGAGATCAATAACGACTATCTGAAGATTGCGATTTTAGAAATGCAGTGGTACATGAAGAACCAGCTTCTAAGGGATACGGATTGGGCAAGCATGGCGCATTCACTTGAGGTGAGGGTGCCATTGGTGGATGTAAATCTGCTCCAGGCTTTGAGCCAGATGCTCTCTGTCTCCAATCGCCCTGACAAAAAAGACATGGCAAATTCGCCGCTCAGACCTCTGCCCGGTGAGGTTGTAAATCGCGGAAAGACAGGGTTTTCGGTGCCGGTGAGGGAGTGGATGATGGAAGATCGAGGCTCCCTTGGGGAAAGGGGATTGAGGGGATGGGCAAAGTACATTTATGGAGAAGTAGTAGCATGAAAAAGGCACTTATTTGTGGTATTTCGGGACAAGATGGGACCTATCTTGCGCAGCTATTATTACAGAAAGGATATGATGTATGGGGTACGTCACGGGATGTCCAGATGTCGTCATTCCGAAATCTGAAGTTCCTCAATATTTACGAGAAAGTTAAATTGGAATCAATGGCTTTAAATGATTTTCGGAGCGTACTTCAAACGATCAAAAAGGTGATACCGGATGAAATTTATAATCTTGCCGGCCAGAGTTCTGTTGGCCTTTCCTTCACACAGCCGGTCGAGACCCTTGAAAGTATCACGATCGGAACGCTGAATCTGTTAGAGGCCATTCGCTTTATGGAAAAACCGAACAAGCTCTACAATGCCTGCTCCAGTGAATGTTTTGGTGACACTGATGGCATCCCGGCTGAAGAGAATATGCCTTTCCGCCCGAGGAGCCCCTATGCCGTGGCGAAATCAGCGGCATTTTGGGCTGCAGCGAATTATCGGGAAGCTTATGGCATTTTTGCCTGTTCAGGTATTCTTTTTAACCACGAGTCACCGTTAAGACCTGAGAGGTTTGTGACCAAGAAGATTATTTCGGCTGCGTGCCGGATCGCCAGAGGCAGTATGGAAAAACTCCATCTGGGCAATATTTCAATAAAGAGGGATTGGGGTTGGGCGCCTGAGTATGTTCAGGCAATGTGGTTGATGATGCGCCAGGACAAGCCTGACGACTTTGTTATAGCCACAGGAAAAAGCCATAGCCTTGAAGGGTTTGTTGCCACAGCTTTTGACCACTTTCAGCTCGACTGGAAGGATCATGTGATAAGCGATAAAGATCTTTTCAGGCCGACGGATATCCAGGAAGGTGCAGGAAATCCGGCCAGGGCTCACAAGGTTTTTGGATGGAAGGCTCAGTTCGGGATGAAGGATGTCGTACGGATGATGATTGAAGAGGAAAAGAAAATCGTTGCAGATAGGTAATGTTTATTTTTCACTTTTTACTGATTTATGACTAAAACAAAATTAATAATCGAAGCGGGGCGGACGGAGAAGCATTATTGGGCTGATCTCTGGCGGTATCGGGAGCTGTTCTATATCCTGAGCTGGAGGGACATCAGTGTACGGTATAAGCAGACAGCTATCGGGG
>JBFMDL010000157.1:0-3106 GCA_040753635.1 Nitrospirota bacterium
GTTATGGAGAGAAACCGGAGTTATTTATGATTCAGAAAATCTCCCCTAACCCCTCTCGTAGAGTCGAGTCTCCGACTTTGCAAAAGAGGGGAAACAGAAAAATACCCGCAGAAAAGCCGGAAGAACCTTATAAAAAAACAAGCGCCGTCATCATGGCTACAGACCACAGTATATCTACAGGAAGATGCAGATATACTGTAGAATCGAACAGGAGATCAGCCCTTGCAGGCCATTCTTCATCTTCAACCCAGAGTATCAATGTTACAGGGATCTTCGGGAAAGGATAAAGTTCAAGCGCGGCATCGCCGTATTCAACCTCTTTGCCGCCCATTGCTATGCCCTTTGAAATAAATCCTTCCCTGTCTCCGGCATATTTTTTTGCAACTGCATCGAGCGGAAGCACATGTGTACCACGAAAAAAAATATCTCCACCGCTCATGCTTGCGGGCTTCACGAGCTTGCCCGAGGGTCTTGCATCCGTTGCCTTCAGGAGATACCACAGCACCGAAAGCCTGAAAAAATAGCTCAGTCTGTCCAGAAATATTTCACCTTCTTTATCCGCACTTAAAATTTCTTTCTTATCAACGTCAACAGAAAAAACCCTGCCGAAGGATTTAACCCTGTAAATTCGGCTGTTATAATCAAAAGCTGCTTCGGCTTTTCTGCAGATTTCTTCGGGATCGGCACATGCAAGCCTCTCCCACGCATTGTTTTCACCCGGCACTATTTTTGTCATTTATATATGCGCTATTATCAAGTGTCCTGTCGGTCGGAGTTCTCCGCTTTTATTGATACGTCATTCAGGTTTGCAAGGATCTTTCCCCTCGCAAAAAAAAGGATCCCCGAAATTACGCAATAAAAGCATCGCATAAAATTATTTATGGCTATTATACAAAATCTTGCGGTTACTTATTAAATATTGGATAATCTTACATGGCCGGCAGGAAGAAATTTAATGGCTTACCCCACAAAAAATCGTCTACTCCAGGCATTTCTGAAAAAGTAATCAGGCTTCTTGAGATATACACGTCAATCGCACAGAACAAATATCCTTCTGTCAGCCGTTTACAGGAAAAATATGATGTCTCAAAAAGAACCATTTACAGATATCTCGAGATAATAAATTTCATAGACCCTATTGAACACGATGAAAACAGAAAAGGGTATAAGTTTCTGAGCGGGGACAGGATAAAAAAACTTGCCCTTTCAGAAATCCAGCTCTTGATGCTTCTTACTTTAGGCGAGACCGTTTCCCATCTGGGAGAACCCCTTAAAGAAGAGTTCCGGAAATTTATTCATAATATGACCAATATTGCAAAAGTTCCTTCTGAGAAAAAGAAAGCTTCTATCGTCATAAAAATACCCGATGCCTTTGAAACCGAGAGGTTAAACGAATATTTTCAGGGCATTTCTGCATGCATAAATGAAATGCGCTCTGTTGATATTGCCTACAAAACATGGGGCAGCAAAGAGGTAAAGCAGCGCAGGGTTGACCCGTATGGTCTGGTATTCCATGAAGGTTCATGGATTCTTATCGGTTATTGTCATTTAAGAGATGATATCCGGCGCTTTGCCCTTGACAGGATTATGGATTTGAAGCAGACAAATTTCTATTTCAAGCCGGCAGAAGGTTTCAGCCTTGATGAGCATCTTTCGCATAGCTGGGGAATTTATGATGGGAAGGATGTTGATGTCACTGTAAGGTTTTCATCTGAGATAGCAGCCCTCATTACAAGAAAAAAGCGCTGGCATCCCTCGGAGAAAAGAACAATTCTCCCCTCCGGTGAAGTGGAGCTTTCCTTCACAGTCGCAGGGGCAAGAGAGATCAAGAAATGGATTTATACCTGGCTGCCGTATGCAGAGGTCATCAAGCCGGAATGGTTCAGGGAACAGGTGAAAGAGGAGCTTGCTAAATCTGCGAAAAAGCACGCTTGATTTCAGGCGCTGATTTGTGATACATTTCTGTAATACAGCATGAAAGGAGAACAGATATGCCTATAAGCGTCAGATTAGATAAAGAAACAGAAGAGTTGCTGGAAATGGCAGCAAGGCTTTCCAAGACCACCAAAAGTGAAATGATAAAAAAATCAATAAAAGAGTTCTGCATGCCTCTTATCAAAAAGAAGAAATTGAGCCCCTATGAGCTTGTGAAAGACCTTATAGAGAAACACCCCGGCAGCGGGAGGGGTGACCTTGCATCACGTTCCGAGGAAATCCTCAGGGAAATGCTAAGGAAGAAGCATAATGCTCGCCGTTGATACAGGACCTCTTGTTGCGATCCTCGACAAAAGTGATGATAAACATAATATCTGTGTTGAAGCCTTTAAACTAATTCAAGAAACCCTTATAACAACATGGCCTGTTATAACGGAGGCATTCCATCTGCTTGGATTTTCATATGCTGTTCAGGATGATCTATGGGAATTTATAGAGCGGGGCACTATATCTGTCTATAATCTCAATAAGGATTTGGCTATTGAATGTAGAAGACTTATGAAGCAATACCATGACCTTCCAATGGATTTTGCAGATGCCTCGCTGGTTGCCGTTGCAAATGCAGAGAACATAACCACCATTTTCACTCTGGATGAAGATTTCAAGGTTTACAGGACAAAAAAGAACAAACGCTTTAAACTGCTGCCGGGGATATAAACGGCAGAGGTCATCAAGCCGGAATGGTTCAGGGAACAGGTGAAAGAGGAGCTTGCTAAATCTGCGAAGAAGCACGCTAGAAGTTTATGATTTGCAATAGCAAATAGGACTATAATGTGATAGATGAGAAAATTACAGCGAATGACGATTAAAGAATGAAAGATCCACATCAAAATCTTTTTTATTATTATAGAGGTCCAAGCAAGAATAAGGGATCTTTAAAATACGACAATCAAATAGAGGACAATACAACAAAAGGCCTTATAAATCTATTAGAATTATTAGATTCTACTGGGGGATATAATCAAAAAGTGTGTAAATAGATTGTAGATAAAAGGCGGTGTATCCTAATATGTTGTTGAACTGGAAATCAACAAAAGGAGGAGACACCACCTATGAGAAAGGGTATCACTGAGGCGGCGAGGCCGTCAAGTGCGACGTATGAGGTATTGGA
>JBFMDL010000158.1:0-3046 GCA_040753635.1 Nitrospirota bacterium
GAGGGTCAAAGGGGTCCTGGACTATTGAATCAGGCGAGATGAATCTTCCTGTTACAGCATCATAATACCTTGCTCCATAGTAATAAAGCCCTGTTTCAGGGTCAAGCTCCTGGTCTGTGAATTTGTAGTTGGAGATGTTTGTTCCTGTATGCTCCCTTTGCTCTCCAAAAGGCATGTAGTTTGTTGCTTCAACTATGTTTCCGAGATAATCTGTCATTGCCGATGAGCTGCCAAGATGGTCTTTATGGAAGTAGTATGTATAAGAAGGTGAGACTTTTGCAATCCTCAGATTCCCTGCAAAGACATATTTTATCTGCTCCCCGTTTGTAACTTCAAAATGATCTCCTATGTAATAGGTCGTGCCTGAAGGGCCTGCCTTCTTTGCCCCCTCCTCCGTCATAAGTTAACTTGGTAACCTTCGGTCACTCTATTCCACTACCGGAAATTGACTCTTTTCCCTTTTTTCCGCAGTCCTTATCTCCGTTTGGACATCTCATGATCTCCATCGTACAACTGTTCTTCAGAAAATGGTCCCGTACGTCCGAGAAAAAATCATCCTCGGACTTGATGACTGTGTTACCCGCGGATGTCAGATCGGTGAACGTCAGGTGAATCCATCTGTCATCTATGTCTCTTCTGATGAGAATAGGCTCTTTAACCTTTAGATTCTCATTCAGGGCGTATACTAATTCACCCTGAGCATTAACTTTCAGGATCTGAAATCTCCAGTTCAAAAAACGGTTATCGTCATCTTTGCTTACCAGCCGTACTTCGCAATAGGCTTTCTTGTCGTCTCCTTTGTCTCGCAAAAATAGAAGAACAACTGGTTTCATTGCAGAGTCATCTGCCTTCTGCTCATTGGTTATGCCTGTCACGGCATATTCCCAAGATGTGGCGCTATCCCAATACGTCACCAATCTCTTAGTTTCGAGATCATACGTTTTTGCGGCAACCCTATCGGATATGTTATCGATCGTTATCCCTTTCTCATCAGGTATCGATGCAATGACCAGTGCGATCGGCAGACCGATTAGAAGTCCTCCGGCGAAGCCTGCCGTAAACGCCGCACCGCTCTTAGTGTCGCTGTTGGTCACCCAGTTCTTTCTCTGCTCAAGCTCTGTCTTGCTTGCCAATCCCTCGATAGAAGCCACGGGTTGATAGGTCTTCGTCGCACAGGCGGTAAGAAAGCAGCCAATGAGAACAATGATAAAACTATTTTTCATCATCACTTTCCCTCAGACCCATTTGCCTGACTAATTTTATCAATCCTCATATGACTTCTGGAATGTATCAAAATACCATCTTTTGAATTCATTTTCATCCTTAAAGCGCGAGCGTGCCTCTTCAATATACAATTTACGAATAGATCTTACCCGCTGGATCAGATAATTTGAATACATATGTTTATCTTCTATGCTTCCCTCATATCTATATTCGTTATAGACAAAAAACTTCTGTAAAAAAAGGTTAGTATTTAGTATAGAAAAGAAGGGGATAATATTAACCGCTTTTATCCATCGTGCTTCCCCTTGATATATAATTTTAAGCCAATCCCCCTTTTTTTCGAACTCTTTGCTTTCGGGGTTATAATATTGTTCGACTATTTTTTTTGCCGGCATCCGCATAATTATGTTTCCGCCGGGACCATCATATATCGGGGTTTCTTCTTTTAAATACCAAAATTCGGAATTATTTAATATTGATGGATAGTTATTCTGTTTATGAGCATAATTCTCTTTAAATTTATATTTCTTAGTTATATCTATAATTTTTGTTTTACCACCCACACATGTCTCTTCGTAGTTAGGCGTAAACCCACTGTTGATTATTATCGCAGCAGCTTTTTCATAAGATACAGGTCCAAAAGCAAAACTCTCTTCTAAAGGCTCTCTTATCGTAGGGGCACCAATAAAATCGCCATTAATAAAAATGGCGATTTTTTTTTCGAATAAGTTAGCTGTAAATCCATCAAACTTTTTTGAAAAGACATCGTTTATATCTATCCTCACTGCAACACCTGAAATATCAACGCATGTTTTGTAAGATAAGCTCATATTGGTGATTTGATCATCGGGAATAATTAACAACGGCTTTTTCTCCATATCCACAAAGATAAAGCTTTTATGGCCAAACTCCAGAAAATCATTAATTTCAAATGCCTTTGCGTTATTGTCTGGTTCAACGCTTCTGTAAGTTATTTCCCCATTGGTCAGCCCTATTTCAAAAAATAAAATTAAAACAATCGTCAACAGACTACTTAAAATGCTGCGTTTAAAAATTTTTTCCCTCACTTGTCGAGTTCCTTAACCAATTTTTGTTTAAAAAGGCGTGCCTTGTCTCCAGTATAAATTATCGTCATAAGGCTTTAAGTAGTCGCAGCCTCTTTGCCCTATTATGCCAACTCTCACAGGGATATAAGATGGTTCAAATCTGGAAATAGAAGGACCAACATCCAATCTTATATAATTGAATGTTGGTGGGTTGTAACTATATTGGTGAACAATCACATTAGATGGAACAATCACGTCACAATCAATCTGAAATGCCGCCTTTACAACATCATAGTATAGTCTATTCATTTGTATTATGCCTTTAATTATGTTTGCCGCTTTATAGCCAATGGTCATATAATCCTTTACCCTTTCAAATGCGTTTTTTTCTGGATTATATGCAACTTTTTCAGCATATCGAGATTGCGCTTGATTTTCTGCCCTTCCATTCGTCACTCCCTTCCCCGCATTACTCCTCTCAATCGCATCTGCAATTCCGTATACCAATGTTGTTATCATAGCAGGAATTGCTCCCTGTGAGAACCTGCCGCCGGAAAGTTCTGCAATCACCCCGCTTGTCACCCCTGCTGCTGCAACCTGTGTCGTAATTCTTAAAATATCATTACCGATTCCTGCCGCTCCAACAGCGCCACCGACCGCCCCTCCAATTGCGCCATACATAGCACCTTCTAAAATATTTTGACCGTAAGCAGCTGCGTAAATTGCCCCGGCAGTAGCGCCTCCTGCCGCACCTCCTGCAACTGCTCCCATGAAAG
>JBFMDL010000159.1:0-2986 GCA_040753635.1 Nitrospirota bacterium
CCAACCTCCCTTTGCCAAAGGGAGGAATATACCCCTCTTTGGCAAAGTCGGAGACTCGACTCTACGAGAGGGGCAAGGGGAGATTTTCTGACAAAATGTCTATCCAATTTTGAGAACATTAGTAATGACTCTAAGATTTCTCGCTTCGCTCGAAATGACAGGTGAAGGGCTCGAAATGAAGAAAAGAAAGTTTTTCAATAACGGACATATCCCCGGTATTAGTCTGTATAGGCCAACATTGCCGGGCATGCTGAAATAATTTTTAAATAGACTACTGTCATAAAGACAGTCCATAAAGATAGTTGCAAATTGCAATAGCTAATGTTACATTAACTATGATATGGCGGTCTATATATCAAGCATCCGTAAAAAAATATTCGCCGGCATTGCAGTTTATTTTCTTGTCTCGGTTTCTTTATTAATATTTTTGTACATAAGAACCCAGAAACCGCTTCTGTCTCCACTAATACTCGCCATAACTTTTGTTGCGCTCGTGATTTCGGGTATATTTATTTATATAATGCTTTCGCGTGCAGCCTTGAGACCCGTTAAATATATAGAAGAAAATCTTAAAATGATTTCTGAAGGTAAATTCCAGCCGTCATCCCTTAGCATGACTGATAATGAAATAAAATCCCTGAATGAATTACTCAAAAAGATATCTGTATATCTGTCGCATGAACTGGAGATAAGGCAGAAACAACTTATGCATACAGAAAAGCTTGCATCGCTTGGAACTTTCCTCTCAGGCATAGCACATGAGCTTGTTAATCCCCTGTCAAACATATATTCATCAAGCCAGATACTTTTGGAAGAGATCGATGTCGCTGACAGAGAGTATCAGAAGGAGCTTTTGACCCAGATAGAGCAGGAATCGGACAGGGCAAGAAAAATCGCGCGTTCCCTTCTTGAATTTTGCAGAGACAGGGATATAAAAAAAGAGCTGCTGCCATTAAAAAAATTGTTTGAAGAAACGATGACGTTTGTAAGCGGGGATAAACCTTCAACAGTTGAAATAATCCTCGACATACCTGCCGGCATTGCTGTTTATGCTGACAAGCAGAGAATACAGCAGGCTTTTTTAAACCTGATGAAGAATGCAATAGAGGCGATACCTTCTGAAGGAAAAGTTATTGTAAATGCCCGGGAGAACTACGGGGATGGATTTGTCAATATCGAAATATGCGATACCGGCGTTGGAATCGATGCAGGGCATTTATCAAGAATATTTGATGCTTTTTATACAACAAAGGATGTCGGGAAAGGGTCGGGGCTCGGACTTTTTATCACTCACGAGATAATAAAGGAAAACAACGGTTCTATCGAGGTTGAAAGCCGGATCGGCAAAGGGACTGCATTTTTAGTAAAATTGCCCGGCAGGGAGATTTGAAAAATAATGGCTGAAGGGAAACTTTTAATTGTGGATGACGAAAAGATAGCCCTCAAAAATCTGGAGCATATCATGAAGAAAGAGGGATATGATGTTATTGGAACCCAGAGCGGAATAAATGCCCTGAAAATACTTGATGAGCAGGAATTTGATGTTGTGTTAACAGATTTAAGAATGGAGAAAGTGGACGGTATTCAGATACTTCAGAGATGCAAGGGACTGTATCCTGATACAGAGGTGATAATGATTACAGGATATGCCACAATTGAGACCGCCATTGAGACAATGAAACACGGTGCATATTATTACATTGCGAAGCCTTATAAACTTGATGAGGTAAGAAAAGTTGTTGCGGAAGCTGTTGATAAGGTCCGGCTTAAGAGAGAGAATCTTGAACTCAGGGAGCAGATACAGAGATTTGAAGGCAAGGTTAAGGTGATAACGCAGGATCCTCAGATGAAGAAACTCCTTGATACAGCAATCCAGATAGGGCCTACTGATTGTAATGTCCTAATCAGCGGTGAGAGCGGGACCGGCAAAGAGATTCTTGCCCGATATATCCATTCATGCAGCAGCAGGGCTGATAAACCGATACTTGCCGTTAATTGCGGGGCATTTACAGAGGAACTTCTTACAAACGAACTTTTCGGCCACGAAAAAGGCGCATTTACCGGCGCAAATGCAATGAAAAGAGGGCTTATAGAAATGGCTTCGGGAGGAACGCTCTTTTTGGATGAGATAACAGAGATGACACCTTCCATGCAGGTGAAACTCCTGCGTGTAATACAGGAAAAACAGTTGCTGAGATTGGGCTCAACATCGCCTGTGGATGTGGATGTGCGCTTTATAGCGGCTACCAACAGAAATATACAGGATGAACTGGAAAGCGGACGTTTCAGACAGGATTTATATTTCAGGCTTAATGTCGTTGCTCTGCGCCTTCCACCGCTTGCGGACAGAAGGGATGATGTGCCGTTGTTGAGTTATTATTTTCTGAAAAAATATAATTCGATAATGAAAAAAGATATAAAAGAGATTTCACCTGAAGTTATGTCTATTCTGATGGATTATGATTTCCCGGGTAACATAAGGGAACTTGAGAACATCATTGAGAGGGGTGTCGCCCTCGCTAACGGGAATACTGTCGAGGTGTCGCATCTTCATGAAGACCTGAGGAAATTGAGCATCAAGACATTCAGGAGAAAGGACGGCAAGATGCCTTCGCTCGAGGAACAGGAGAAGTCTTATATACAGTGGGTATTGAAAGAGGTGGGCGGCAATAAAACTCTCGCAGCACAGGTCCTTGGAATAGACCGTGTTTCCCTATGGAGAAAACTTAAACAGTATGGATTTGATAAATAGCTCCCCGACATATATTATCCTTAATGTTGCATAACCGGAAGGCAGAAGCGCTTCAAAAGCCTTGCAATGACAACATGATTTATTAAGGTTCTCATAATAGAACGTATATAATTTCAATAAAATCCCTCCCAACCTCCCTTTGCCAAAGGGAGGAATATACCCCTCTTTGGCAAAGTCGGAGACTCGACTCTACGAGAGGGGCAAGGGGAGATTTTCTGACAAAATGTCTATCCA
>JBFMDL010000160.1:0-2965 GCA_040753635.1 Nitrospirota bacterium
TGCAGACTTAACTGAAAGTGCATTTTACAGAGAGGCCGGCCGGCCACGCCTGAGGGCTGTAAGGTGTTGATAGCAGCCCTTTTCCATCACATCCGCCTTCCATATCAAGAACATGTTTTGCAACTGGTGGGATAACTCTGTATTTGTGTTATTTTGTAATTGGTTGTGGATTGATTTTCAGGGTGTCGTTATTTTGTTTCCTCAACATCCCGCCTTCTTATGTATATTTGAAATTATTTTGGACAGCAATGTTCTTGCATATGACTTAAATCTGATATAATCAACGCAACCATGGACGAAAAGGGAAAGATTGCCAGGGCAGCAGGTATAATGTCGGTTGCAACTTTTATAAGTCGCATACTCGGCTATGTAAAAGACATGATCCTTGCGGTCTATTTTGGAGCTACCGGCCTGTCAGACACATTTTTTGCCGCCTTCAGGATACCTAATCTCCTTAGGGAGCTTTTTGCAGAAGGCTCGATGTCATCGGCGTTTATTCCGGTCCTTACCGAGTACCGGAAAAAGCTTGGAGATGAAGAGGCAAAGCGTCTTGTAAAAATTACTTTTTCCTTTATTGTTTTTGTTGTAGGACTAATTTGCATTCTCGGCATTATTTTCGCCCCCGGCATTGTTGCTGCAATAGCTCCCGGGTTCCTGAAATCATCCGAGAAATTTTCATTAACTGTGTTGCTGACCAGAATAATGTTCCCGTTTCTCCTTTTCATCAGTCTGGCATCTCTGGTTATGGGGGCTTTGAATACAAAAAAGGTATTTTTTGTGCCTGCGCTCGCGCCTGCGATGCTCAATGTAACGATTATTGTAACTATAATAATCTTTGCATCAATGATTCAACAGCCTATAGTTGCGGTCGCAATCGGCGTTGCTGCTGGCGGATTTGTCCAGTTTGTCTTTCAACTTCCTTCTTTCTTCAAAAACAAGTACGGGCTCGGCTTCGACACGAACTTCAGACATCCCGGTCTTAGACGCATGGCAGTCCTTTTATTGCCGGCCACACTTGCTCTTGCAGTTAATCAGATTAATATAATTGTCAGTAACATCCTCGCTTCTTTCCTGCCCGATGGAAGCATTACATATCTTTACTATTCAATGAGACTTATACAATTTCCGGTCGGGATATTCGGCGTTGCTATGGGAATGGCTGTATTGCCGACTTTGTCAGAGCATGCTGTAAAAGGCGATTTTAGCAGCCTGAGAGATGATTTCTCTTTTGCATTGAGATTGCTGTTCTTTATTTCTGTCCCTGCTATGGCGGGGTTGATCGCACTGAGAGAGCCGATTGTAAATCTTCTGTTCCAGAGAGGGGAATTCGACTACATTGCGACAAGAAGAACAGCAGAAGCACTCATGTTTTATTCAATCGGGATCTGGTCTATTGTCGGTGTAAGGGTAGTTACAGCTACGTTCTATTCAATGCAGGATACAAAGACCCCTGTGAAAATAGCCGCAGTAGGCGTAACAGCAAATCTTCTTCTCAGTATTGCGCTAATGGGACCCCTTAAACATTCCGGGCTGGCCTTTGCAAACGCAATTGCTTCGGGCCTGAACTTTTCCCTTCTTTTTTATTTCTTAAGAAGAAAATTAAAACGCATTGATGCAAAGAGAATAATAAAATCATTTGTTAAGATATCAATATCTTCTTTGATTATGGGTATTGCTGGATATTCGGTTTTGCACGGCGAACTATGGGAAAAAAGCGGTGATAGCCTGGAAAAGGCCCTTTATCTTTCAGCTACTATAATATTTTGTATTGCAATATATGCTGCAATCAGCGTTCTATTGAAAAATGAAGAGATTAAACATATATATGAAACATTCAAAAAAGGGCGGGAAAGAAGGGAGTTGAAAAATGAAGATTGAGAATATTATGGTCGGCCCTCTTCAGAGCAACTGTTATATTATCTATGACGAAAAAAGCCTCGAAGCAATTGTTGTCGACCCTGGAGATGAACCCGAAAAGATAATTAGTGTTATTGAAGACAAGAAATTAAAAATAAACTATATAGTCTGCACCCACGGCCATTTTGATCACATAGGCGCTGTTGCTAATCTTAAAGAAAAAACAGGCGCTAAAATAATTATTAATAAAAATGACATCGAGATTTATATGAGTGCTAAAGACCAGGCTGCTTTCTGGGGATATGATATTGAACAGCCGCCGGAGCCCGATATTTATGTTATGGAAGGAGACGAAATATTCTGCGGGAATTTAAAATTTCAGGTTTTGCATACGCCAGGGCATAGTCCGGGCGGAATCAGTCTATATGGGGAAAACATAATATTGACAGGCGATACAGTTTTTGCCGGCTCTGTTGGTCGAACAGACTTCTACGGAGGAAGTATCGAGGAACTGAAAAAGTCTTTCAGGAGAATAATATCGCTTCCTCCTGAAACAAGAATATTGCCGGGACACGGAGAATGGACAAAAATTATAGAGGAAAAGAAGTCAAATTTTTTTATTCAAGAATTATAATGCAGATCATCCTGCTTTAAATTATACCTAAAATAAGAGTAAGTAAGAGTAAATTGCTCTTATTTGAAGAAAATAATAATTATTTAGCTGAAAACACTAATTTCGTTGCTAAAATAACAAATTTTAATGTTGACTATATCTTTTAAAATGTTATTCTATATGTTATTCTATAGTTGTAGAATAACATTGAAATAATTTTTTGAAAAATTTATAATAACCAGTTCCTGAATAAAAGGCTAGGCTTGTTCAGATAGCCTTTACTATTCTCAAGAATACCTTTTATAACCAGAGAGGTGGGGTATCTGGAGCGTGTTCTTTGAAAACTAAAGAGTAGGTCAACGTTAGTTTTTTGAGTAAACCAGTATCAGATGAGAGTTTGATCCTGGCTCAGAACGAACGCTGGCGGCGTGCCTAACACATGCAAGTTGAACGGGCCAAAGGCAGAGCACAGAACACAGATTACAGAACACAGAC
>JBFMDL010000161.1:0-2964 GCA_040753635.1 Nitrospirota bacterium
ACAAATACAGGGTTATCGTTAATACGTTTATTTAACAAAGTCGGGGTCTGACATTTAATAATCATGTCGATTTATTCTGTTTTCGAGGCATTCCGCCTTCTGTAAAGTTTTATTTTGGACAAGTATGGTATAAAATGTGTCTTGAATGAGCATTTCCAGGAAAAAACCACAGACTGCTTTGTTTAAGGATGTCTGTATAATATCGGGCATCTTCTCAAGCCATTATCTCCTGTGGAGACCTTGTAAAACAGCATTGAAAGGTTTTAAGATTCAGGGGAAATTTTAGAGGGATTATGCTAAAAACATATCTCAATCGAATATTAGAAGTCACTATGAGAGGCGATGCAACAGAATCAAGTTACTATTCCTGTGTTGAAGAGCTTATCGGGAATTATGCCGAATCAATAATAAAGAAGAAAATACATGTTACAACAATTCCTCAAAAGACTGATGCTGGCAACCCTGATTT
The DNA here is from genome assembly GCA_040753635.1 of Nitrospirota bacterium. Taxonomy (GTDB): domain Bacteria; phylum Nitrospirota; class Thermodesulfovibrionia; order Thermodesulfovibrionales; family UBA6898; genus JBFMDL01. The sequence continues at coordinate 470 of JBFMDL010000161.1, forward strand.
TAGGGTCTGGGATGGGAAGCAACACATTGTCGGATATATCGAAGCTAAGACTCCCCCCTTTACTTCCCCCCTTGATAAGGGGAGTAAATATTTGGATCAGATCGAAGATACAGAGCAATTAAAGCGTTATCTGCATACCTTCCCGAATTTAATATTGACCAATTTTTTTGAATTCAGACTTTATAGGGATGGCAAATTAATTGATAACGTACAGATTGCAAGACCATACGTTATTCACAAACTCGGAGTAGTCCCGCCTGTTGAAAAGGAACAGGAGTTTTTTAACCTGCTGGAAAAATTCTTTTCCTTTTCTTTACCCGGAACATATACGGCAAAGACCCTTGCTGTAGAGCTTGCAAAGAGGACGAGGTTCCTGAAAGAACAGGTCATCATTGAGGAACTGAAGAAAGGAGAGACACCCCCCTTTAATTCCCCCCTTAATAAGGGGGGACTAAGGGGGGTGTATGGTTTTTATGAGGCATTCCAGAAATTTCTTATATATGGACTCACGAAAGAAGATTTTGCGGACCTCTACAGCCAGACAATAGCCTATGGCCTCTTTGCGGCAAGGACGAGAGCGGAGAACGGCTTTAACAGAAAGCTTGCATTCGACTATATACCAAGAACTATCGGCATATTGAGGGATGTCTTTAAGTTCATCTCCCTTGAAGACCTCCCCCCTCAAATGGAATGGATAGTTGACGATATATCAGAAGTCCTTTCGGTTGCTGATGTCAAACAGATACTCCATAAATTCTATCATGAGGGCAAAGGGAGTGATCCTATCATTCACTTTTATGAAACCTTCCTTGCCGAATATGATCCCAAAGAAAGAGAGAAGCGCGGCGTTTATTACACACCCGAACCAGTGGTCTCTTACATTGTCCGCTCTTTGAACATAATCCTTAAGGAATATTTCGGGAAAAAAGATGGATTTGCATCAGAATCCGTCACCGTATTAGACCCCGCTGCGGGCACGCTGACATTTCTTGCTGAGACAAGCAAGCTTGCTGTAGAGGAATTTATCGCCAAATATGGTGATGGCGGCAAACCAGATTTCATTAAGAGCCATATTCTTAAGAACTTCTACGCCTTTGAGTTGATGATGGCCCCGTACTCGGTTGGTCATTTAAAGATGTCTTTCCTTCTTGACGAACTCGGATACAAACTCCGGAAAGACGACAGATTCAAACTTTATCTCACAAATACCCTTGAGATGGAAGAACTCGAACAGACTTCTCTGCCCGGCATGGCATCATTGTCAGAGGAATCACATCTGGCAGGCAAGGTTAAGAAAGAAAAACCCATTTTGGTTATTCTCGGCAACCCGCCGTATTCAGGTCATTCAACCAATATTGGAGACTGGATAACCAAAGAAATAAAGGCATATCATCAGGTTGACGGCAAGCCTTTGGGTGAGAAAAATCCAAAGTGGCTTCAAGACGACTATGTGAAGTTTATCCGCTTTGCTCAATGGAAGATTGATCAGGTTGGAGAAGGGGTTTTAGGATTTATAACAAACCACAGCTATCTTGACAACCCGACATTCAGGGGCATGAGGCAGTCGCTCATGCAGAGTTTTGATGAGCTTTATCTCCTTGACCTTCACGGCAACAGCCTAAAAAAAGAGAAATGTCCTGACGGTTCCAAAGACGAGAATGTCTTTGACATCCAGCAGGGTGTGGCTGTTGCATTGTTTGTTAAGAAAAAGGGCGCTACTTCTGTCATTCCCGCTCGTCGGGAATCTTTCTTAAAGAAGGATGCCGGCATGACAACAAAAGAGGGGTGTAAGGTTTTCCATTCGGAACTCTGGGGTCTTAGAGAAGATAAATACGACTGGATCAACAAACATGCGATAACAAGCACAAAATGGAAGAAGATAAATCCCAAATCCGAATTCTATCTTTTTATTTATAGAGATGAAGCGCTCTTAAAGCAATATGAAGCCTATCCAAAGATTACCGCTATTTTTCCTGTAAACAGCGTGGGAATAGTTACATCGAGGGACAGTTTTGTGATCGACTTTGACAGGAGTGCGCTGAAGAGAAGAATCATGCAATTCAGGGACAAAAAAATGCCCGATGAAATTATCCGGCAGGCTTATGACCTGAAAGACAAATTCAACTGGAAACTAAAAGAGGCGCGGGAAATTGTCATGAAAGATGATGACTGGGAGCAGGCCATTACAAAGATTCTGTACCGGCCTTTTGATGAGCAATGGATTTTTTATCACGACGCAGTTATAGAGCGCTCTCGAAAAGAAGTTATGCGACATATGTTAAGTGAAAATTTAGCTCTCTGTATTGGTAGGGCGGGTCAAGTCGTAGGATTGGAAAAACCCTGGAATATTGTTTTCTCTTCCGAAAACGATGATGCCCCGACCTTCGTTGAACAAGGAGCGACTCTGCCCATATCCTAAGCAGCCTCCTCCTTTCCGTCAAGCTTTCTCTTTTCCAGCGCAACAAGCAGTTTCGGTATTTCCCTGTAGCCCCTGA
>JBFMDL010000162.1:0-2712 GCA_040753635.1 Nitrospirota bacterium
GTCTTAGCTCGCTTAATAAAACTCCGAATTCACGAAGTTTTATTGCTCGGTATAATTTACAATATTCATCGAGGCCTCCAACTCGGCCTCTTGATTTATTTCTATTTGAGGATTTCAACAGAACCATAATTATAAATTTTGTTAATGTCCTATAATGACCTTCTGATAAACAGTATCCACTTTCCCTTCTATTTCATCCTGCCTTTTTGTCATCTTTTCATCGAGTTTATTTACTTTTTGCTCAACTTTTTCAATCTGGTGACTTAATTTCTGTTCTACATTGTCGATCCGCTGGCTAAGCTCAGTTTTGACATTGTCAATTTTTTGTTCAACTTTGTCTATGCGCTGACTGAGTTCGGTTTTAACATTATCTATCTTCTCATGCAAAACTTTATTGCTGAACTTTATCATTCCCACCAATTCTTCCTTGTTTGTTCTGCCTTCTTGCCTAACTTCTTCTATATTCTTAATCACAATATCATGCCCCTCCGATACTCTTTTTACTTCTCCATATACCTTCTCCAGTAATACCTCAAACAATTCTTTTTTACCTATTTTTTCATCTTTTTCTGCCATTTTTCCTCCAAACTATTTCTTAAATTTTATCATTTTCCACTGAATTTTAATTTATGTTTTTTAAGAAAATCGATAATCGGTCTACCGCATTTAGAACAAAAAACATATAATGGATAAATATCTTTACTAATGAAAATCTCTTTATTTTTATCCTCAATAACTTCTTTACAAATATCACATCTATGTATTCTTTCTATCATTTTAACTACCCTTTTTCATTACCATATAGACGAAAATTTAAAGATTATTTATTATACCACGCTTTCTTGATGTCAACGATATTTTTTCAAGTCTTTTCCGAGCCTCCGGCGCGGATTCGTTGCCTGCCGCGTCTTTTGCCGTGATTTCTATGATGTGCTCGCCGCTTGAAAGAACCCAGTCAACCTGTGTAGTATATATATTCCCGGCGCCGCCGTGAACCCAACGTGGTTCACGGCCATCCACTCTCACACTCACATTGTCTATTATCCCGTCTTCAAGGACCTCAAACTCTATCTCCGGGGACTCATCGACAATAACCGGATACGCCCCTACATTTAATCCCGCTATTCTTTTTATTTCCACTACCGGCGGTTTGCCTTTGATGTTTATCCGTTTCACTGATTCTACATGGACGGGCGAATGATTATTCGCGCCTCCATTCAGGGCAAACCCTGTACCATTCTGGTTCAGGGCAAACACAAGGTTTGCCCCTACCTTAATATCATATTGACCTTCCATCTTATCAAGCATTATTGTGTTAGCAAAATATCCGTCGTTTGGGTCGTAATCAGCGTGAAGGCCGTCGTCATACAATTCGTGAACCGTTATCCGTGAATCGTGAATCGATGAAATAATACAATTCACTTCTTTACTTGTGACTTGCAGCTTGTCACCTGTAACCAATCTCGCGGAGATTGTGTATTCTTTGTTCTGTTCCGCTTCGTCCGGGATTTCGGGATGTAATTTAACTGGCCCCCTTATCAGGGCCAGAAGGTTCACCTCGGATACTCCTGATGTGTCTCTTGACACGTATTCCATCTCCCATCTGCCTTCTGCCGGATCCGGGATTATCGCGAGTTTTGAGTATTTTGTATTGATATATTCTTTGTTCGGGTCCTGGCTGAAATCTACAATCGTTCGTTCTCCGTCGACTGGTGTATAAAATATTTTCATATCTCCTATGCAGTTTGCGCTGTAGGCTAATTGCTCAGTTCCTCCAGGCACTTCAGTCACCACTATCGCGGTATCGCCGGTGCCAAGCGGGACTGTCTCAGCACTTGCCACCTGCTCGTTAAGTTCAGGGAATTTTTCCACAAGCAGATAGTATGTCGGATCATCTCCGGGATCCATTATTGTTAAATAGTTTTTCGCGAATAAATCGCTCTCCCTGTAGTCCCAGTAGAAAAAGCTTATCCAGTCTTTGTATTCTTTTATGTCAAATATGCCCGGCTTCCAGAAATGGAGCGCTGAAAATCCGTTCTCAGAGGTTTGTTCGATTATCTTCCCGCTTTTCCCTCCTGCTTCGTATCCAACCAGATCAACCCATTCCGGCGGTCTCTGCATATGCCAGTAAAACGGCGGGAACGGCCAGTCTTCAAAATCAGATAAGACCAGCACTTTCTTCGCGGTCGTTCCTTTTGTTAATTCGGTAAGCGCCTTCTCAAGCCCACTCCGGAGTCTTGTTGAATATCTGTCGAGGTATTTAAATTCTTCGCTTATTGTATCTTTTGCGGTTATAAATCTTTCAAGGTCGCTCCTTAGATAATAACCGCCCGCGTCCTGTGAAAACGGGATTAGCAATAGTTCGTTATTCGTGTTCTTGCACGCGGACACCAGTATATCGAGTGTCTGGTTGTATTTCTCTTTGACCTGTGATAAATACACGCTCCCGGGAACTGCGTCAAGGCTTACGTCTACAAGAACTATCAGTTTTACTGGAAGTTCCAGGGTGAACCAACTGCCTTTCGAGGCAACATTCCCCGCGTTATCCTCCGCCTCTATCCGGTATGTGTATCCGCCGGAGTCGGTGACATGACTTGTGTATGTGTATGTTGAATCAATAAACAATGCTTTTCCGCTCTCATATGTTATGCCGCCTTTTTCAATTATCACCCTCGCTTCTTTCATCCCGCTTAACGCATCTTCGGCATTGAA
>JBFMDL010000163.1:0-2596 GCA_040753635.1 Nitrospirota bacterium
AAATACAGAGTTATCGTTAATACGTTTATTTAACAAAGTCGGGGTCTGACATTTAATAATCATGTCGATTTATTCTGTTTTCGAGGCATTCCGCCTTCTGTAAAGTTTTATTTTGGACAAGTATGATAATGCCTTATTGCTTGATCTTCAAGAAATGACAAACTTTTAATTTATTGTAATTATAATCACATTTTTATTATTAAACATTGATTTATTATTATAAATAAATAGGGAGTTAATACTATCTTTTTTGATCCTTGAAAATTTATCAGTATAAAGTTTCCGAAAAGGTAAACTCTGGGTAACCAGAGGGCACAAAGCCGCGGATCCGCAACAAATAGTATATCAGGATAGCCGGGCTGCCGAAGAAACAGAGCTTATCCAGGATTTACCTGTATGCATATCATATCACTGAAGCCTGTTTCCCTTTAGGAAACAGGCTTTTTTAGTTTTTTTAATATGAAAAAGGCAAACCATTCGAAAGGATGGGACGCAAAGCCACTGGCCTGAGTCCTCAAACGCAGGATAAGGCAACAGGGCTGCCGGGCGATGACAGCACCTTAATGGGCTATATCCGGCACGGCAACATATAATAAAACTCAAACCGGGAGGGAAGCATGAGAGAAAGTGACATTTGCAAAGAAATGACCGACATGGTAAAGGGGCATGGGATGTTTGATCTTTATAAAATAAATAACGCCCTTTCTTCAGAGTTTTATTCCGCAGAGGAACTGGAAGAACGTTTTTATCTCATGCAGGACATAGGCATTAATATGATTGATTATGATTGTTCCGCAATTCCTGAGAAAGAAATCCCGGAAGAATCTGGTGCAGAACACTTTAAGGCTGAGAATCTTGTACAGCTATATTTCCATTCCATGGGCAAGATACCCGTACTCACCAGGGAAGAGGAGGTGGAACTCGCAAAAAGACTGGAGAAAGCCGCAAAAATAATCGAAAAAATTGTTACCGCCATGCCTTTATACAAGAAACAGGAAGCGACTCTTAAAGCCGGGCATGACGAAGAAGGTGAAGAAGATACTTCCGATGAAGAAAAAAATGACAAGGCACTGGACATGAGCCTGAAGGTTCTCGAGGACATCATGCGAAAAATAGATAAAATGGATAAGAAGATTGCACGGTATGGAATGGTTAAGGATTTCAAAAAATTGATAGACGGAGAAAATAATTATTTTTCTTTTTCGGATAAATTTGCGTCCATTGCACAAGAGGCGCTGAATGAATATGGACAGATAGAATCAGAAGTCGGCATGGAGATAGAGAATCTGAAAAGCAACTGGGAAAAGATAACGAAGGCAACGGAACTCGCAAACGAGGCCAGGAACAAATTAATAATCCATAACCTGAGGTTAGTGATAAATATAGCAAAAGGCAACGTCGGCAGAGGATTGCCCCTGCTTGATCTCATTCAGGAAGGGAATATCGGTCTTATGAAGGCTGTAAAAAGATTCAGACATGATAAGGGTTGCAAGTTCAGTACATATGCGATATGGTGGATCAAACAGGCGATCACAAGGGCTCTGTTTGACCAGTCAAAGACTGTCAGGGTACCGATACATATAATGGAATTCTACAATAAAATGGTGAAGGTGTCCAGGGAACTGACCCAGCAACTTGGGAGGGAACCCAACAATAAGGAGCTCGCAAAAAAACTGGGGGTCTCGTCAAAGAAAGTCGATGAAATATTCAGGGCAGTACAACAGCCCGTCGCCCTTCAGACACCTATTGGTGATGATGATTCCAAACTTGAAGATTTCATCAGCGACCCTAACATTGCGTCGCCATGCTCCTATACTGAAACAAAAGAAATTTCGAAGCATCTGTATAAAATACTAAAGACACTGACGCCCAAAGAGGAAAAGGTGATAAGAATGAGGTTCGGCATAGGAACGGATAAAGATCACACTCTTGAAGAGGTTGGAAAATATCTTTCGATCACGCGCGAACGCGTCAGGCAGATTGAGGTGAGTGCTTTGAGAAGACTCAGGCATCCGAGCAGGATGAGGACATTAAGGGAGTTAATCGCCGGTTGATTATCCGGAGTGCATAATAATATTTTCTTTACACAAAATTATATATTTCAGAAAATAGAAGGCCCCGAATCAGATTCGGGGCCTTCTATTTTTTAATCCGGCGGCTACCTACTTTCCCAGAACCTCGCGGTCCAAGTATCATGGGCCATGGAGGGCTTAACTTCCGTGTTCGGGATGGGAACGGGTGTGGCCCCTCCGGCATAACCACCGGAAACCTTATTTCCAATTTGAGTTAGTATAACATCAAAGATCAGCGTATCGCAAGTCTTTAGAAAACCATTTTCAGATCTTGCCGCTTTTTATCTGTCATTCCCGCAAGTGAAACGCGTCGGGAATCCTTCTTCGGAAAGATTCCGGACAAGCCGGAATGACAGTTCCAAAAGCCCTGCTGTCTTTGACAACAGGAGGGAAGAAGTAAAATAAGGGTCAAGACGCACGGTCTATTAGTACTGGTCAGCTGAATGCGTTACCGCACTTACACCTCCAGCCTATCGACGTGGTAGTCTACCACAGACCTTCAGGGCCTTGCGGCCGGGAGATCT
>JBFMDL010000164.1:0-2575 GCA_040753635.1 Nitrospirota bacterium
GTCATTGGTTGTTGCCTGATGTATATAGAGGAAAAGAGTTTGTCGATGGCGTTGAGAAACAGCAGTCAAGGGTGCTGGAAAGGATGGCCGCCTGATGGCTATTTACACACCTATTGACAAAACCCCTTACACCATTCTTCATAGGACTTAACAATGCCGCACCTTCTTTTATCATATAGGCATAACATGGATACTTACACCCGTGAGAACAACCCTCGGCATGATTTAAACAAAAATCTGCATATTCTACTTCACTTTTATAAAGTAAGGATTTTCTTTTAATGAGCAAATACGCATGAGTGCAACAACGCAAACAAAAAAAGTAAGATACGAGCGATAAAATGCTGTAGTCAAGAAAAAAGAAAGGTTCTAAATTTTTTTCACAGGAATTTCTTCGGGTTTAAGCCAGACAATTTTGCCATCACGCCAGACAACGATAGGGTTGCCAGCTTGTTTATGGCGAATAAGTGCTTCTTGAACCGCTTTTTTTAGAGCTTTATCTATTGGATCGCCTTCTTTAAAAATCTCATCTATTGATTTCTTAGGTTTCTTTTTCATGTTTTAATTTTTCCATAATCATGTTCCACATTTCAATGTCTTTTATATTATCGGTTCCAGACCTGCTGCCTGAAGCTATCAAACGTGGACCTGCAGGGTCTGAATTATCCATAGAGGTGTCGGCATTCTTTGCTTCTCCTCTATCAAGAGGGGATTGAGGGGTGTGTTGTTTTTTGGCGGCGAGGACTAGTTGAGGCGCTTACACAAACTGAAGTTTCTTCTCCATTGGTTTGAGAACATTTTTAAACATATGAGAGGCCTTGAACAGTTCAACACCAATAAGGTTGCCATCGCTGTCAAGTTCCATATTTACACCCGGAGATATTTCTGCAACTTCGGCCTCCTCTCCTTCTTTTGCGAGGTAAAGAATATCCTCTTCTTCATCATAATAGACCTTAATATCCTCCATTATATTTTCCTCCATCTTCCAGATTGAATGCGGTTTTCATAGAGGCAGTGATCTAACCCGATGTCTTGTTTCCTCCACACTGATTATAGCGCCTTTTTTCAAATCTTCCGAGGATTCCTTCAAAACCTGCTTTAATCTTTTATTTACATTACCCGGAGTTTCTTCCTCAAGTCTCAAGATAATTACGCTGGGACATCTTTCACCCGAAGCAGAAACAATATCGCCAAAATCAAGGTCGCAGGTTAAAATAATTCTTGCTTCTTCCATTGCCTTTTTAACAATATCGGTATCTGAAGATCTGTGCATGCCCGTATCTCTAACATGAACAGCATTAAATCCCTCCTCTTTTAGCCACTGTACCGTCGTTTGCGAAATCCCCATGTCAGCAATAAATTTCATGCGGTTTAATTAAGTGCAGGATGCAGTTCCTCTTTGGCAAGCCAGGAGCCATACTGGAGGGCTTCTTTTATATCTTCCGGCTCAAGATCAGGATATTCCCTGATTATCTCTTCAGGGGTCATGCCGTTTGCAACGAGATTTATTATCAGGGAAACGGGTATCCGCATTCCCCTTATGCATGCCTGCCCGCCCATAATCTCTTTGTTGAATGTTATTCTCTTGAATTCCTTCATATCATACCTCCAAGAAAGCTTTGCTGAGTTTATTATCGTAATAATTATCAGGACAAGGCCAGTTCCGACTTTTTCCCTGTCGCTTCGTTGATTACAAAGAGCTTGCCTGCGTCCTCTTTTTTCAGTTGTTCATTAGCGTTAAGCAATTCAATCCCATAAATAGTGCCGTCAGGAGCAATGTCTATGTTAATTTCATCGCCTATCTTTATTGTCTCGACTTCGGTTGTTTTCTCATGCAGCCTTATATAAGCTATGTTGTATCTTGGGTCGTATGTTAGTTTCATTTTCTACCCCTCCTCAGTCGTTCCACGCTCCAAGAGTCTTTCTTTTGCACGGGGATGAAGCTTTACCATCACTTGCCTTTTTTATCCTTCCATGCCTTCAGACTTTCCATATATTGCTCCAGCATTGTCAGGTCTACGGGTTCGCCTTCAAAAGCCATGGACGCGCTTACCTGAGCTGGAATGCTTTCCAGATACTTTTTCCGTTTTTCTTCCGGTACGAGGGTTGTCCTCCACTGCTCTACTATGTTTTTCTGAAGTTTTTGTTTCCGCATATTTATTCCCTTTGTTCTTATTCTGCCATTTATTGGTTTTCATTACAATAGACAAAGACAATATCTGCTGTTTTACGGTCAATGGTTAAATTGTATGAAGATACTATTTTGGAGGAATTAATGAGAGCTTCTAATTCTGCAATATAATCACTTATATTCAAAAGTTATTTCCTCGAGAGACTTCAAGTTTGTCTGTAACTTTTTCAGTGTCTCAAGCTCGCCTTCCCATTCGACAAGCTCCATGTCATCCACTTTGCCATAGAGGGAATTTCTGTTGAATTTTCCATATTTATTCAGTAGTGTCCGGTAAATATTTATAAAGTTAAGGTCTGCTCTTTATACTTGTTGGGTAATAGTAGTGACGAAACCCTATACCAACAAGGAGGAACAGACCATGAACAAAGTATACACGATATTTTC
>JBFMDL010000165.1:0-2558 GCA_040753635.1 Nitrospirota bacterium
TTTTCGCTTTCTTTGATAAACTCTTTTTCATGGGTATAATTCTCCTTTCTCCCGTCAATCCGGGATTGTTTGAAACCTTTGAGAATTATACCCTGTTTCATATTTGCAGAATTTATTTTACACTACCATATTGTTTGATGCCGAATCATTTTCATATTGCGGTGATGCCGGAAAAGGGAGAAGACTTGAGCAGATGGATGCAGTGGCTTATGACGAGCCATGTGAGGAGATATCATCGGCATTATGGAAGCAGTGGCCATGTATGGCAGGGCCGGTATAAAAGTTTTATGGTGCAGGAAGACAGCCATCTGTTAATGGTTTTAAGATACATCGAAGGAAATCCTGTGCGGGCCGGGATAGTAAATTCAGCGAGGGAATGGAAATGGTCATCTCACAATGAAGTGATCGGAAGGTATAGAAGTGGACTGCTTGATAAGCCGCCCATTGAAATGCCGAAAGAGTGGAGCGAATATGTCGATCATTCATTTGAAGAAAACGAACTTGATCGCGTGCGCGCCAGTGTAAATCGGCAGACACCATATGGCGATGCTCTTTGGATGATGAAGGTGTGCAGAGAATTTGGATTGGAGCCCACGTTGAGGGGGAGAGGAAGACCGAGAAAGGAGACAGCAGCGTGAATAAAGTAGCCTGTCCCCTTTTTTCTTCTCTTTTTTTCTTTTGTTTTTTATATGAAAACAACATTTGATCATATCGGAGGGAAAAAATGAAGAAAATTAAGTTAATGATTTTAAGTTTGGCATTAATGTTTGTTTTTTCAATATCTTGTGACAGCCAGGGAGGGCTGTTCAAGGATTCTGTTCCAACCGGCAAAGAAATCAAAGAGTCATATCTTGAGAAACTATTTGCACCTGAGTTTCCATTCGAGAGCATAAAGGTGATTGAGACGAATGAAGGGAAACGGTATGTAGTTATAAAGGCAAAAGAAAAAGTTAGCGATGAAATTAGACTTAACTATGAAAAAAGCACATTGCGTAACAGGGGCATAGTTGTTTTCAGATCTGGAAGCCCAAGAACTAATGTGCTATTGATTTCTGAGATGCGGTTCTACAGGAAAGTTTCTGAAATGCCTTATATTGTGGAATATTCTGAAGTTAAAGGAGACATCATAGAATTTGATCGCAAACGTAAAGTCGAAAGTGTAGTAAGAAATGAAGGCAAATACTTAATCGTATTGATCAATAAGGATTTTGGAAAAGTATTCAAAAGAGTAGAAATATATCCTGAGAATGATGCAAAGTGTCCTGAGCCTCCTTACGTTGGAAAATACCCCAATTCGAGGACTATCCTTTGTATAGAGAAAAATAAAGGGTTTACTTTTATTTATACCTCAAGGGACAAGGCAGAAGTCATCTATAACTACTTTAAAAACAAGCTTAAGGCACATTATAAAAAGGTAGGGTTTAATCTTCCCGAAAAGGCATGGGACTATTCTGAGCTAGGGATGAAGATTGATAGTTATGTTACTGAAGCTGGCGATTATGGGGTGTATTTAGAAAAGGAGAAAGAAAAAGGTAAGTCTGTAAAATCACTCCCCCCCCCAACCGGTGTAATTTTTAATATTCGTATAGTTAAGGGGGGAGCAAAATCTTTTATTCAAGATTACACCTTCATAACAGTGTATTATTCGGTTAACCAAGAGGAACTAAGGAAGAACATTGATGTATACAAAAAGCTTTATCCGGAGGGGGTAGAGCAATGAGAACTAGGGTCCTTTCTATATTCATTTTGCTTTTTGTTTTAATCAGTCTACTCGAATCCAGTGCCATAGCTTGGGGTCCAATAACTCATATGACTGTCTTGGATGATATTCTGAAAAACCCGAGATTAAACGCTGATGTGAAAAAGATTCTGCAAGAGAATATGAAATATGCAAAGGGCGGCGCAACAGGTCCCGATATGCACTATTTCTATGACAAACGATTTGCAGACATGGCGCATTACTGCTCACCGGGGGATTTAGCCAAAAAGATGTTAGCAATAGCAAAATCACCAAAAGAAAAAGCATTCGCATACGGCTGGGTGATTCATGTGGCGTCAGACTCAATCGGACATGAGTGGGTTAATAGCGAGGCTGGTGGAGAATATGATCCTGAGAATTCCGAAATAGTGAGCACCCATAGAGACATTGAGATGAGCATAGATAAAAAGAATTACCTGGAACATGCTACTGCGAGTGAAATAATTGATCCAGATTCAGGCGCATCAGTGCCCTCTTACAGTTATGATACAGATCTTGATGCGCCTAACAAATTTGTTGAAAATGTTTTTAAAGAGGCTTATGGTGGTTGCTCACAGAATGCGCCAAAAGCACTTGCTGGAGAAACCGCAGAAAATTTCTCACAGGCAGCCTATAACTTGGAACCGACAATGTTCCCTTTTAAGGATGCGGAAAAATATAGCACTACTGAATAGACAGGGTAAACTCTCTTGTGTGAAATCGAAATAGGGTAAAAAAAGGCGCACCTCCTATAGAATATTTTGTTACGCCAATAACAAACATTCAAAGGAGGAGCACCCATGGAAATTAAGATTAGCGT
>JBFMDL010000166.1:0-2423 GCA_040753635.1 Nitrospirota bacterium
TCCACCTGTCTTACCGCTCGTATCCGTATAGCCTCCAATACATCATGCTTTAGTTTCCTGCCATCCGTTGTTTTCATGCATGATAGTATACACTATGTCGCCTTACTTATGCACTAATTAGTAAGTGTTTTACACTGTTGCTATTTTTATGCCCTGAGCTTCTAAAAGATACTCAGGGCACAAAGAATTACCAGCAAGTACAAGTAGGACTTAATGTTCCGTCGCAGCATATGACTCTACCATCATTATTACAGCCACATACTCCACCGTGCCAGGAACAACAGCCCCTTCTTTCAGCTGAATCTCCCTCAAGTGATAAAACGTAATTAGTATAATTGTTTAAGTTCATTTCTGATCTTGATGCTACTGGCGGTCTGCAAACTTTGCAGGGAACATAACCAGCTTTGAGCGCTTTTTCAGGCGTTTCAAAGATGACGAGGTTATGTGGTTTAATCTTCTGTGACCAGCGACAGTCTGGATAATGATATTTGTCTGAATTTTTAGATCCCCAAAATTCGCCGGCCCAGGTTTGACCATATAACAGCACCAAAGAGAAAATAACAAATAATATTGGTAGAATCTTTTTCATGATCTATCTCCTGTATTGATTGCTATCATAATCGTCATATATTCCGTTGTTGTTATCATCTCTGTCCAAATGGTTAGGCATCCCGTCTCTGTCATTATCTCTTCCGTAAGGATTTGTTCTCTCATATGAATTTCTTGAAGGTCCATAATTGTTCCATTTGTAACCATCCGGATTTGAACGATAATGAGGCTGCACATAAGTTCCATTACTGCGGTAATGATCCCTAACCCATCCTGCGAAAGCATTTCCTGCAGAACTTAATACAAGACTTGCTGCCAAAATTACTGCCAGTGTCTTTTTCATTGCCAATTCCTCCTTTTTGATTTTTAAAATTCCTGGAGTAATAGACACCGGCAATTCAAAAATCTTGCAGTTTTTTGTTTTTTATAAATTTATTTAACAAAGAAGATGGATTATAAACGTAACTTGGCAAAAAGAATATATATTTAGGACTACTTCCAGTCGCCCACCAGAATAAATGGCGCCCAGAAGTAGGGATGTGAACCGTTAACTGTCTTTTCTGTCTGTTCCTGTGGCTTTACCTTTGTCCCCTTTGAGCCTGTTATGCCGCCGACTCCCCGGACAATGCCTTTGCCTGTTTTTCCCCGTATCATCTCAAGCTGTGCCATACGCAGGGCTTCTGATTTCGGGTGAGATTTGAGGTTTTTGTAAAAAAGGCTCATAAGCTCAGAAGTTGACTGGTCGTTAACCTTCCATAGGCTTGCGACAATAGAAGGTGTTCCTGCATAAATAAATCCTCTGGTTAACCCGATAAGTTCATCTCCGTTTGTGAGTTTCCCAAGACCCGTTTCACAGGCGCTTAAGGTTACGAGTGAAGTCTTTTTGAGGTCGAGATTAAATATTTCATTTACATCAAGCTTCCCGTCTTCATCCTTCTCTTTTGCAAGCCTGATGTTAGAAGACATCGGAGCTTCGGAATTCAGCTCCCCATGGCTCGCGAAATGAATGATGTTGTAATCACCGGAGAGCTTTTTTACCTTATCCTCGGTTGCTTTCTCTTTGAGATAGAGAGTAGTCTTAGGATAAGAGGCCTTAATTTTTCTAACCTCATCTTCAGCATATGGAAGATTGAGTTTTTCATCACCGATATTTGGATTTCCAAATGCCAGAACCTTGCCCTTGATCTCTTTTCTCTTTTCATAGACAAATTTAAGAACGCTGGCACTGGGTATAAAAAACATATCATATTCTTCAATAAGGAACTTCCCTTTTTTTCCTATTAACGCCTGAAAGGGAAGGTAGTGCAATACAGAATGCGGCACAATACCGATTCTTTTAGTCTTGATATACGGTTGAGCAGGTTTGATGAGAATGTTATATAATTCAACAGCATTTATTTTGTATTCAGGCTGTAAGGTTTTTATTTTCTCTCTGTATGCCTCTACTTTAGAAGTCAGCTCCTCTGCTTTTATATCTATGCTGATAACATTCAGGTTTCCCTTATCCACAACCCATAAAAGTGTTTTTTCAGGAGTGATGAAATATTCCAGTAAAGTTGTATCAATATCCAGAAGCTCCTGAACCTGCTTTAGAGTGAGGGGATTGACGGTTAAAAGAGTCGAAAGCTCAGGATTTTCTTTTTTGATCTTCTCAATCAGCGCGGCATATTCCGCCCTTGCATCATTAAGCTGTTTTTCTAGAATGTCAGGGTTCTGATTAATCAAATCATCTTTTCCGGTTCTCAAATGTAGGGGATAATTGAAAGTGCCCCAAGAAAGATAATCCTTTGGTCCTGTCGGTAGTTATCTTGTAGTACCCCCCTCCGTAGTATCGGCTGTCAGTATTCTGTAGTTGCCGCGATTTTCTACTCTAC
>JBFMDL010000167.1:0-2422 GCA_040753635.1 Nitrospirota bacterium
TACGCGGCCATTTGAGGTCATTGCAACAAAATCCTAAAAAGATTTGTGCATTTTTTCACGAACCCAATGTCCGATATGCTGCTTTATAAAAAATTATGTATCCTTACTTATGACCGTCTTAGTAACAGCCTCTCAAAAGAAGGTGACATAGACCCGCTTATTCTCATTGCCCTTTATGTCCTTGACTTCCTCTGCATTCATCCCTTTCTTGATGGCAACGGAAGGATGGCAAGGCTCATTACGGTGCTTCTGCTTTACCACTACGGATATGAAGTGAGCAGATATATAAGCCTTGAAAGGGTTATTGAGCAGACAAAGGAATCATATTATGAAACTTTACATAAGTCATCACAGGGATGGCATAAGGGAAAGCATGATGCACTTCCCTGGGTAGAATACTTCCTCGCAACTCTCCTTGCAGCTTATAAAGAATTCGAGTCCCGATTTGAAAGGGTATCTTCCGGGCGGGGAAGCAAGACAGACATTGTCTTAAATGCGATATACGGCTTTATAGGGGACTTCGGTATTTCAGACCTTGAAAAGGCATGTCCTACTGTAAGCAGGGATATGCTCCGACATATACTGTTTAAATTGCGGGATCAGGGCAGGGTTCAGCCTATCGGCAAGGGACGGTCTGCGAGATGGCGGAAAATAGTGTAATACTGTTAAATGGTGTAATAACCTGCCACTTATTACACCAATAATGAAAAGCATTACACCATTTAGAAAGACGGAAAGAATGTGTCGAAATTTTATTAAAATATCGACATATATTAAAAACGTGTCGAAGTTGTCGACATGATGAACGTGTCCGGGACGGGGACATGTTCTGTGGACGTGTCCAGGATGGGGACATGGGAGAGAAGATGCGATGGTAAAGAAAAAGAAGGCAGATAACAGAAAGTCCAATGGAGGCAACCTTGGGTTTGAGGAGAAGCTCTGGCAGGCTGCTGATAAGATGCGCGGTCACATGGACCCCGCCGAATATAAACATGTAGTCCTTGGTCTTATCTTCCTGAAATATATCTCAGATGCCTTCGAAGAAAGGCGAAGCCAACTTGAAACCCTCGTATCTGAACCTTCCAGTGAATATTATGTGAAAGAAAAACAGGCTCGATACGGCATTGTAGAAGATCGTGATGAATATCTCTCTGAAAATATCTTCTGGGTTTCTAAAAAGGCACGATGGCCATATCTTCAAGCAAATGCAAAACAGCCAACAATCGGCAAGCTGATTGACGACTCAATGGTTGCAATCGAGAAAGAAAATCCTTCTTTAAAGGGAGTGCTCCCAAAAGACTATGCACGGCCTACGCTCGATAAACACATTCTTGGTGAACTTATTGATCTTGTCGGAACTATTGGGCTTGGCAGCAGCGAGAACCGCTCCAAAGATATTTTAGGACGTGTCTATGAATACTTTCTCGGACATTTTGCTTCTGCCGAGGGCAAAGGCGGCGGTCAATTTTACACGCCTCAGTCTGTTGTTAAGCTTCTTGTAGGGATGATTGAGCCATATAAGGGCCGTGTCTATGATCCATGCTGCGGTTCAGGCGGAATGTTTGTTCAATCGGAGAAGTTTGTTGAAGCTCATGGCGGAAAGCGCGGCGATATATCTATTTATGGCCAGGAATCTAATCCAACAACATGGCGACTTTGCAGAATGAATCTTGCAATAAGAGGCATCGAGGGGAATATTGGCTCTTATAATGCGGATACATTAATGAATGACCTCCATAAAGACCTTAAGGCTGATTTTATTCTCGCCAATCCTGAGTTCAATCAAAAGGAATGGAAGGGAGAGCTTCTTCGTGAAGATGTAAGGTGGAAGCACGGCGTTCCGCCTTTAGGGAATGCGAACTTTGCATGGGTTCAGCATATGATTCATCATCTTTCACCAAATGGAATTGCAGGATTCGTTCTTGCCAATGGTTCGATGTCATCAAATACCTCTGGCGAAGGGGAGATAAGAAAAAATATTATTGAAGCTGATCTTGTTGATTGTATGATTGCCCTTCCTGGTCAGCTTTTTTATACAACGCCTATCCCTGCGTGTCTGTGGTTCATTTCGAGGAGCAAGAAAAATGGAAAATTCAGAGACCGCAGAGGCAAAACCCTCTTTATAGACGCCCGCAAGATGGGGCATCTCATTGACAGAACCCACAGAGAGCTTTCCGATGAGGAAATAAGTAAGATTGCTGATACCTACCACTCATGGAAAAAGTCGGACAGGTCGGACAAGTCTAACCTGTCCGACTATCATGACATCCCCGGCTTCTGCAAAAGTGTGGCCGTAGATGTAGATTGTCAAGACTTTTGACCCCTTTTCCGCAAATAGAATTGACCCCTTTAGTATATTCCGCCGAAAAATTATGAGTTGAGAGGAAAACGGCTTTCACATTTGCCCTATAAGCGATTTTTT
>JBFMDL010000168.1:0-2414 GCA_040753635.1 Nitrospirota bacterium
GAGAAAACGGCAATCCGGAAGGCTGCAAAACTGGATGCCCGATTAAGAATTTCGGGCATGACGGTCATATTTGATTGTCAGAGTAATAAAAATCTCCAAGCTTCTCCCCCTTATCAGGGAATATAGGAAGAAAATGGGATGTGTCCCTATTTATTCTATTTCTATTTATTCTATTTATTTAAGGGGAGGTTCAGGAGTTCGCTGCTCAACTGCCGCATTCCCCCCGCAGCGAAGCGGAGGGGGGAACGTGCTGCTAACCGGCGCGCGTCTTTTCGCGCGTCCGGTTACGCGGCTGGTTAGAGCTATAATTCCACAAAACCTTCCCGAACACTGACCCTGGATATAGCCCTATAACAGCTTTTTGACTCAAGAGTTTTGCCGTTTTTGTTTTCGCTGTGGTCAAGTATGACTGCACACACGCGACTGGATCGCCCTTGTTGAAGCTTGCATCTGATCTCATCAATACATCAACGGAACGCCCGGCAAATCCTGTCATATTTTCACGCTTACCAAACTTTGATACACCAAAGTCAACAACTCCTCTCCTTCTGTAAGGAAGAGTGATTTGTTTTTGTGGATAGAAATACCATATATCGAAGTCTTTCACGCCGTTCTTTTTATCGATGTAGTGAAGTGCAGCCCCCTGGCATAAGGCTACTAGTAATTCACTATTTTCATATTCCTTTTTGTATCTACTGTTACGCGCAAAGAATTCCGAAATATCCTTCCTGGACAATTCTAATAGCCTGCGGAGGTCTGACTCTGTAATTATTTCCAGTGATCTTTCCATATTCAAGCTCTAACGAAAAGCTAACCGGCGCGCGGTTTCTTGCGCGTCCGGGTTGAGCGTTTTGTTATGCGTTTACGCTTCGTCTTTTGCTTTTTATAAAACACAAGAAACTCACGCGGAGAAAAAATTTTGATTCCTTGGCATAGTTCGGCAGGGAAATGGTTTTGATTTCCCGTGACGAGACATGTTGCATGCCCTGCCGTGGCAGCTTCAAGAAACGGTGCATCGTCGGGATCGGGAAGCGAATTGATCAAGAGAGAAGACGCCACTGTCTGGCCATGATAAATAATATAATCGAGAAGCGCAGCTACCTTTTCCTCCTCAAACTTAAACTTTGGACGGTGCAGAACTTCATCATATTCTGACAAAATGCGGGCATCAAAGAAAAGTATCAGTTCGCCGGATGAAACCATGCGCACAATTTCGCCACACCCTCCAAACGGCGATAAAAGCCCGGCAACAAGAACATTCGTGTCGAGCACAATGTTCATCGTGAGCGCTTTTTACGAACAGCTTTTATCTCGGCGATAATATCATCCATCGAAATCTTGTCAGTGCCCTGCTCTATGGAACTAAGCTGGAGAGAGGCGACCGCTTCGACGGCACGGGCCTGACGGAATGCTGATAACGATTCTTCGAGGTTTGCTTCGGTTATTGCCGCGAGAATGGCTATAGGTCGCCCGTTACTGGTAATAACCATCTCCCTCTCCGCAGGCAGCTCTTTCCAGATTTGCGCCGACTTGCCCCTTAAATCACGAACACTAAGAAATTTCATGGTCTTTTCCTCCACTTGTGTATTATATTATGTACACAAATGTCACCCAATGTCAATTTGTCTTTATGTACATGTTATGCGGGCAATTTGTCACATGCTATTCATTTGTTAAATCTAAGGTAATGATGCCGGTTTGGACGGTCACGATTCCAACCTTTCTTGACTTTCGTGAAAAGAGATTGTATTTCGGGTGGTAATTTTGAAATATCTACATCAGGAACCCCTATCATCAGGTCGATATAGCAATCGCTACATACCCTTTTATTTATGAATTCGTATGCTTCATTTTCTTGGATAAAATTTCCGCACTTGTCACATTTCAGATTATCATTTTTCATAGAACTGCTCCCTTATCAGTTGTCCATCGATTTACACATTGCATAACGAGTCTGTAGAAAAAGTCTGTTTTTGAGTTTTCATTGTTCTTTTTTTTTGAATTCTGACTTTTTGATTTAGGTTTTATTTTCTCCGAATAAATCTTTTGGCCGTTTATTTGCTTTTAAAGCAGTAATTATTCCTCTATCTTTGTTATTTTCTGCTTCAATTCTTCTGTTTTTCATCTTCCTCATGTCCACTGGATCCTTCGGACAAATCCTTCAGCATACCGGTGGACTTTTGTCAGGTTATGTACAATGCAGTAGAGTAGCCATTGGGTATTCACCTTTCGTTTTCCTCTCAGTCTGAATCTGTCCAGTCCCAGTATGGATTTGATATGTGCAAAGGGAGGCTCTGCTATCCCGAGTCTTCTGCTGTAAAGAAGTCTGCCTTTTATCGAATCTATCTTTTGTTTCATCTTTTCTGTAAAAGTCTCTGAAATATCAGCTATGCGCCCCTGAATAAAGCATACCT
>JBFMDL010000169.1:0-2396 GCA_040753635.1 Nitrospirota bacterium
CTTTCGGAGCTTTATTACCTGCCTGCGAATTTGATACTGCGCTTCCTGATTCAGTGTCCTTGCATCGATCTTTTCCATGCATCAAGTATATCATATTATTCTACTATTTGCTTGCCAGGTTAATAGTGTTCATTGCTGTCCAAAATAATTTCAAATATACATAAGAAGGCGGGATGTTGAGGAGACAGAATAACGACACCTGAAAATCAATCCACAAACAATTACAAAATAACACAAATACAGAGTTATCGTTAATACGTTTATTCAACAAAGTCGGGGTCTGACATTTAATAATCATGTCGATTTATTCTGTTTTCGAGGCATTCCGCCTTCTGTAAAGTTTTATTTTGGACAAGTATGATTAGTGTTAATAATCAACAGGAACTCTTACATTTACAGGTGGTTGCAGTTTTCTTTGCGATTTTTCTGATCGTCACTTGCAGCACCCCCTTTCTCAGGGAAAGTCCCGTCTTCATGACGGACTGTTATTTTTTTTAATTATATCATAGAAAGCGCATCTGTAAAGGTCTTTTCCTGATGCATCGCCTGACAGTTCGGCCCTGTATCTGCATCCGCCCCTGCAGGATTCACCAAATTCACAGTCACATCTTAACTCTTCAAATCTGACAGGTTTTATTTTTTGCCAGTTCTCCCTGAGGCCGTTTTCAATCGTTCCGACAGAGGCCTCGGCGTAAAAGGTGCACTTTGAAACCCTTCCATCCGCCATTACTGACATCAGATGCAATCCGCACGCAAAACCTGCTTCTCCTGCATGAAGCCCTTCACCATAACCGTAAGACAGATATTTCCCGCCGGCTTCGGGTTCCAAACAAAATTCGGGGTTTTCAGTCATCCTGCCGGTTGGGCATGGTATGTCAACGGTCCAGTCCTTAACGCCCAAGTCCTTGAATATCCTGTCGAGTTCTTCGAAATCTCCTAAATTTTTTGCATGGACCATTGTTGAAACCGATACATCAAAGCCTGATCCGACAGATCTTCTGACAGCCTCCATTGCTGACCTGAAGCTGCCTTTGCCCCTGAGTGCGTCATGAGCTTTTTCCAGACCATCGATGCTGATCTGGATCTCATCAACATTAAGGCTGTCAAGAATCTGTTTGTTTAACAACAGTCCGTTGGTTAATAAGAGTTTCCTCACAAAAAAATCGGGCAATATCCTGTTGATCTCATCAAATCTGCTGTGAATAAGCGGCTCGCCCCCTGTTATGAGGACTCTTAACCCCTGCATTTCCTCGAATTCCTTGAGGATGTTTCTTATCTGTTTTACTGAAAGCTCACACCCGGCGGGATTGAGGGGGGTGTTAATATAGCAATGTTTGCAACGGAGATTGCATCTGTCAGTAATCTGCAGCTCAAGATATCTCAGTGAAGGGAAAGATGAACTGATCAACGGAGGACGTTCCAAAAATATTCTGTCTTCAGTCAAAATCCCTTCTTTTTTGCAGTAATCGATGAATTCACTATTATCAGAATTGCATCCGGTTCCAGAAGAGCATTTTCTCAGAAATTCAAAAGAATCGGTATCAAGTTCATAGATGTCGTCTTTTTTAATATGATAGACCGATGGTTTTTCAAGCCATTTAAGCACGGCTTCCCGGGAAAGAAAATATTTCATGCTTTTATTATACAGCACGTCCTATTTCTGGTATCATTTAAATAATAATGAACAAACCACTGCAGGAAAAGCTCTGTCTTAATTTTTGCAGGTTCTATAAACCCGCAAAGGATGAAGAACTCGCCTGCATGGGTTTTGTTGCCATAGAAAGAATGATAAAAAAAGGCAAGGGAATAGATTTCGGGAAATCCGGCATGGTTCCTGATGCTGCTACAGTAAAAATACTTTCGGAACAACTCTGTCATCCCTGTCCTTTTTATGATGGTGATTGCGACTTCGCGGTGCATAAAGATGATGCCTCCCCATGCGGCGGATTTATATTACTGGGACAGCTTCTTGAAGAAGGTTCCATCAATGTTGAAGATATCGCTGAGGCAACCTATGATGGTAGAAATGCTATGAAAATTTATAATGTCTCGGATTTGGCTCTCAGGAATAATGGCGAATATGTTCTCGGCTCAAGCGACCTTCGCACACATGCCTGTTATCTAATCTACGGTCTTCTGGATGAAAATGAAAAGAGACGGGTGATCAAACCCGGCAAAGGTCACGAGGAGATTGTATGTCTTGTTAAAGGCGAGGTCATGCTCTTCAGCGAAGAGAAGAGTTTTACATTAAGACAGGGACAGGCTGTTCATTTATTAACCCGGCAAATGAATAGTGCAACTTAGGCTGCATATTTTATCCTTGGGTGTTTGAAATATTTCTTGATCCGTTCCGGCATTTTTTGAAGCTTACGCATGTGTGAAACTACCTTTCTCTT
>JBFMDL010000170.1:0-2276 GCA_040753635.1 Nitrospirota bacterium
GGTCGATACCGCCAGGAGAGGTAACCGCAGTGTTCAACGTAAGCAGAATCTTCTTCGCTCTTTCGTTAATCATAGTCCTCTTCCCTTGCGTCTTAAATAGGACATTACTTTTGCGTTATTCAATAGTCGCATGCTGACTAACATGCAAACTGGAATATTAGTCAGACATATTATAATAATAAATTCAAATAGTTCCGTCAAGGCGTTATTATTTTTTCCCTTGACGGGTCAAAAGTATTCTGATATTATCGAAAAAACTACTTAATAACTGGTTAGACCAAAAGGGATAGAGTATGGCAGTTGACGAACAGGCCCAAATAAAATTATGGCAAGAAGCAAGAAATGCCATTGATATGCATGATGCAGCCAGGATTCGCTCTCTGGTCTCAGAAGGTCTTGATATCAATTCGCGCTCTCCGATTACGGGCCATAGCGATGCAACACTATTGATGATAGCAGCATGGGACGAGACCAACAGCGAGATAGTTCAATTATTAATAGAACTCGGAGCAGATGTAAATGCTGAAGCGCACTGTGGGAATGCGCTCACTAGGGCAAAGGGTTACAGGAATATCAAACTTTTGCTTGATCGCGGAGCCAATCCGAATATCCCAACAAAAACCGATAAGGGAAAAGCATTGCTTTACCACTCGGAAGACGGGAATGCGGATATTGTCAAGCTTCTTATTGAACATGGTGCTGACATTTATGCAGATTGGGATCGGATAGGAATCGGATATAAGAATGTTTTTAGTTCGGCCCTATCCAACGGGCATTTAAATGTCATAGAAGTATTATTAGATGCCCTGCACAAGAAAGCCGAGCAAAACGATATAAATTGGCCTAAATTGAATTGGCTTGAACTTGCGATAGAGCATGGGGATAACAATTCTATAAATCGGCTGTTTTCAATTGTAGTGAGTAACAGAGAATCCGCAAGTAGAGCAGTTACCACTGCCTTGGAAAACAACAATTACGATCTGGCGAAGAAGCTTTTTCAACACGGTGCGATCCCAGACGAGTATGCGGTGAATGAAGCTGTTCTTGATGGCGATTGGAAACGTGTAGATTTTTTGATGAAGAATGGCGGGAAAATCAGAGCGGACAATTTACCAGAGGCGGCAGAAAAAGGTGATATGAAAGTGGTTATGTTCCTACTGAAACATGGTGCAAATATTGATGAAGAAAGTAAGTATGATGGAAGTACGGCATTGCATTACTCCGTTAGAGAGGGTCATTTGGATATTGTAAACGCTCTTCTCAAGAAGGGTGCATCCACAAATATCGTAAACTGGAAGTTACGTGATGATAAAACTCCTCTGATGACAGCTTTGTGGCAACTCCATGAAAATAGGTATGAGGGTGAGACCGCTAAAACATATCTCCAAATAATAGAAGCGTTGCTTAAAGCAGGCGCAGATCCTCATTTCATGGTGAAATACACCGATTCCGACGGCCTGCCTTATGAAAGATCTGCATCTGAGTTGGTCCATGTGGCAGATGATTACGAAAATGAGGTAAAGAGATTGTTTGATAAATATTCTAGAAGAAACGAGAGCAGATGGAGTTTATTTGGCATCTTGAAGAAAAAGAAATGATGGTCTAACAACCGCATCAACTCGGACTGGCAATTCCGCTGCGCTCCATTGCCATCCGGTTATGCGGAGCGTTATGTGTAAGAAAATAGGAGGCAAGGCATGAACAAAACTGCATTGTTATTGTATATAGGGTTCATGAGTATTATTTTAATGGGATGTGTTGGTAGCCCTGTTCATTCTACGGTTACATATAACAGAATCCAATCGACCATTAAACAGAATAATGAAAACCTCCTTTTGATGAAAATTGGAATGACTCAAGAAGAGACAAGAAAGCTTATGGGGTCACCTGAACGCTCGGAGGGCTATGCATGGGGATCAGCTTGGTTATATAGGACTGCAATGACAAGCGGTGTTTATGGAACCAGCGACTCAGATTTTACCCCGATTGTTTTTGGCCCGGACGGTAAAGTTATTGGCTGGGGAAGAAATTTCTTCACTGAGCATATCAAACGCTATGAGATTAAAATTAAAAATGAATAAAGTCATATTTGATTCTAATATTTATGATAAACTTAATAATCGTCCTGATCTTCAAGAAAAAATAAGACAATTACTAATTAGTGCATAAGTAAGGCGACATAGTGTATACTATCATGCATGAAAACAACGGATGGCAGGAAACTAAAGCATGATGTATTGGAGGCTATACGGATACGAGCGGTAAGACAGGTGGAA
>JBFMDL010000171.1:0-2233 GCA_040753635.1 Nitrospirota bacterium
AAAAAGGACAATTTATTAGTTTAGAAAACATATGGC
The DNA here is from genome assembly GCA_040753635.1 of Nitrospirota bacterium. Classification (GTDB taxonomy): domain Bacteria; phylum Nitrospirota; class Thermodesulfovibrionia; order Thermodesulfovibrionales; family UBA6898; genus JBFMDL01. Next base: position 37 of record JBFMDL010000171.1, read on the forward strand.
GGATTGTGAATGATATCTATGAACAGATAAAGGAAAAAATAGGCGAGAAGACCGATATTATTTATAAATCCACTGAAAGAGGTATTGAGTATTCAGAATATGATGTTAGTTTTGGGACAGGATATATAAAAGAAGATTATGAAAAGTGGGATGATAATGACACAAAAAGGGGACTTGTGACTGGATACAAGAAGTCTATCTACAAAGAAAATGTCTTTGATTCAAGGCAGGAAAGGATTGTTGCAAAGATATTGGAAAAAGATAAAGCAGTATTAAAATGGGTTCGTTCATATAAGAAAGATAATTTTTCAATTGTCTATCAATATAGAGGGGACAGGCATGATTATATTCCTGACTTTGTTGCGGAGACAAAAGATAATTTGTATATCATAGAGCCAAAATCAAAAAAAGAAGTTGATGATCCAATAACAAAGGCAAAAGCAAAGGCTGCGTTAGAATGGATTAAAGAAATAAATAAGGTAAGCAAAAAGAAATGGGAATATCTGTTAATCCGGCATGACAGGATTACTTCTTCGGTGAATACTTTCAAGAAGTTAATTAATCAGGCAGAAAATTTTGATGAATAAAGATTTTAACCTGAATCCGGCGTGAATCTACAATTATTATGATGGATAGGCTGCCAAAATACTATGTTATAATGCCTAATGTCGGTTTGAATCAAACCTACTTTTTAATTAGGTTACATTCAAATGCCCTTTGGCCCCAAAAATCTCAAAATTTCCTTCACAGGAAAGAACGTTACCCATTTCGGTGGCGTCTATCTCCTTCATCTCTTTCTGAAGCGCATGAAGTTGAAATCTCTTTTCAGCAGGCATGTCTTTTTTGCTCAACGCAACAATCATTACAGCATCTCAGAGGTACTCCTTGCATTGATCTATCCTATCGCCCTCGGATTCGGCAGAATCGAAACAACCCATCTTCTGAAACACAATGGTGTCTTCCAATATCTTGCCGGTTTGCCTGCTTACCCCGATCCTCAAACCTTGCGGCGTTTTCTGATGAGGATGGCACCACTGTCTCTTCCAAGACTCAGGCGGCTTCACGACAAACTGCTGTCGTCGATGATACTGAAGCCTTCGCTGCCTACACGCATAATCTTGGACCTGGACTCGACTGTCCTGATCCTGTATGGCAAGCAGGAGATGGCTCATATCGGATACAATCCAAAGAAACGAGGAAGGCCGTCGTACCATCCGCTCGTCTGTTTCAATGCCATTACCAAAGACTGCTGGCATGGAGAACTCCGGCCAGGGGATGCTCATACCGCAACAGGCGTCTTGGAATTTCTGGCGGCATCCTTTGCCAAAATACCTTCTTCGGTAAAAGTAATAATTATCAGAGCAGACAAGGGTTTTTTCGATCACAAAACCATCGAATACATAGAATCCAAGAACGCACTGTTTGCCATCGTCGCCAGACTTACACAACCGATCAAAAGAAAGCTTGCAGGTTTGTCGTACTGCCGTTATTCTTCTGGCATCGAGACAGCCGAGTTTATGCATCCCATCAAGGCGGAGCACAAGAAGTATCGATTTATCGTGATCCGACGTCCGATCCCGGAAGATCCATCGGAGCAGCTTTCTCTGTTCACCTTGGGGAAGTACAGCTATCAGGTTATTGTGACAAACCTAACCCTGACTCCCCTCAATATATGGAAATTTTACAACGGCCGGGCCGCCGTGGAACTTATTATCAAAGAACTCAAGGGCGACTACCCTTTAGCGAAAATCCCGACAAAACACTTTGCAGCCAACGAAGCGCATTTCCACATCCTGCTGTTTTCGTACAACCTAATAAACTGGTTCAAGCGACTCTGCTTGCCGAAGGATGTTCATAGCATGACGCTTAATACCGTGCGATCACGCATGTTACTGATCCCCGGTGTACTGGTACGGTCTGATAATAGGCCAATGCTGAAACTGCCGGCCAACTTTTGGTATCGTGAGGCATTCGAGCATGCAGTCAAGGAAATCAATCGGCTCAAAATATGACTATTTTCACGCCGGATTCAGGTTTAAGGGACAGGGGTTTCATCTTTCCCGGTTTATTTTTTTGCCTCAAGCCACTTCAGCATCTGTCTGACAGATTCATACGAGGCATCCTCCGGCACGATAAACTTTTCTATCCTTATTTCAGAGAGAATCTTTCCTCCCTCTGTGTCTTCGTGCATTCCGAG
>JBFMDL010000172.1:0-2182 GCA_040753635.1 Nitrospirota bacterium
TATAGCAATCTATTTTCATTGCGGCGGCTTGGATCTGTTTCCAAAGCCACCTGCTAAATCAATACTATGTTTCAGGACAGTATAAACACTATATGTTGTGGCTACCCATTAAAAAGTCTGATGCGCCTTTTTTCTTTCTCATTTATCGACCACATTCCCCCCCCGACTATATCCCAATCCGGGTTGCGGATCTCATAATGGTCGCGTTTATTGTTGTAAGTTCCTTCGATCTCATTCTGTGAAAAGAACTTCTCGGCAATATTGGCGTGATAGGCGGTAAAATCCCCGGGAGAAAGGACAAGATATTCGGTTTTGTCTTTTCTTATTTGTATGAATTTACCGCGTCTTCTGGCAGGCGGGGTATCCTTGCCCTTTGACTTATAATGGATTTCCGAATAGTCGATTATAAAAAATCTCATCCCGCCTCTGACTATCTGTTCAGAATTTTTGCAGCTTCCTTTGCAAAGTACGTTAGTATCAGGTCAGCTCCGGCGCGTTTTATTGATGTCAGCACTTCGATAATAACCCTTTTTTCATCCATCCACCCAAGCTTTCCAGCGGCCTTGACAAGGGAATATTCTCCGCTTACATTGTAAGCCGCAACCGGCAGATCAAAAGTTTCCCTTACATCCGATATTATGTCAAGATATGTCATTGCAGGTTTGACCATTATGATGTCAGCGCCTTCCTCTATATCAAGAGCGACCTCTTTTAAAGCCTCTCTCCTGTTAGCGGGGTCCATCTGGTAAGAACGCCTGTCTCCGAACTGTGGGGTCGATTCAGCGGCGTCCCTGAAAGGACCGTAAAATGCTGAAGCATATTTTGCAGCATAGCTCATTATGGGAATCTCATGGAAACCTTCTGCGTCAAGAGCAAGCCTGATAGCCTCAACGCGTCCGTCCATCATGTCGGAAGGGGCTACCATATCGGCTCCTGCTTTTGCATGGGAAACAGCTTCCAGGGCGAGCAGTTTTAGAGTGGGGTCATTAGCGACGTCGCCATTTTCTATTATCCCGCAATGGCCGTGACTTGTGTATTCGCACAGGCAAACGTCGGTGATAACAAATAATTCAGGTACCTTGTCCTTTATAGCTTTTACAGCTTTCTGGACTACACCGTGAGGGTCGTAAGCGCCTGACCCTTTTTCATCCTTTTGTTCGGGAATCCCGAAGAGGATGACAGAGGGAATGCCGAGCGAATAGACCTCTCCGGCATGCTTGACTATTTTATCGACCGATTCCTGAAAGCATCCGGGCATTGATTTTATTTCTTTGCGGATGTTTTTCCCGTATGTTGCGAAAAGGGGATAAATAAAATCATCGGGAGAGATGGAGGTTTCTCTCACCATCCTCCTGATGATTTCGTTTTTTCTGAGTCTCCTCGGTCTCTGATAAGGAAACATTTTGGGTTTACGAGTTTATCGGGATTGCCGGGTTCATAAGTTTAATATAACGAACTCTCTCAATGCGATTAACACAAAGACTCTGTTATCCGCACGAACTGCAGCCCGAACTGCATGATGGCGGCTCGTTGCTGTTTATAATAAAGCCTTCGCCCTGTTCTGTTTTGATATAATCGATCTCTTTATTGCTCAGGCTTTCGAACGCCTCTTTGTCAACAAAGACTTTCAGTCCGTTCTTCTCGACTGTCTCATCGCCTTCGGTTGCTTTTTCATCTATATCCATACCGTAGCTGGGTCCACAGCATCCTGCGCCATGTATGAATATCCTCAGCCCCCATCCTTCCTTGCCTTCCGCCTTTAATATCTGCTTCGCCTTTTCAGCAGCAGTATCCGTAACCTGTAACACAATATACCTCCAATTAATTTAATGTTTTAGAATACGGTAAAATCAGGGCAAAAAGCAAGCTGGGCTGGCGGTCATGTGTCATGTGAAGACGCAGAACCGTTAAATATTTAACAAAGAATTTAACACCAGTTGAATTGTTAAAATGAAATGGAAAGACAAATTATCCCAATATGGTTTGTTTCCTCTGTCCAAAATCTCTAATAGAATTTTAAAAATACAAAGAAATCTTATATGATACTGAACTTTATATTATTAACTCGGCAAGCAAATAGCGCAGCAATATGTTAAACTTGATGCATGGAAAAGATAGATGCAAGAACACTGAATCAGGAAGCGCAGTATCAAATCCGGAGACAGGTAATAAAACTTCGGAA
>JBFMDL010000173.1:0-2165 GCA_040753635.1 Nitrospirota bacterium
CCTTTCCTTACCTTATGTCCTCCGTTGTACTTTAACATCTCCTTGCCCTCCTTTTATTCTCCTTTGTTCTTGATTCTATAATATCCGATGCCCTGCATCCTGACAATCGGTAAAACTTCCTATTTCAGACAGGAATCTGTTCGTATTACAGGGGATAAACCCCGTCAGGGAACTATGTCCTCCAGCTGTATGCGCTGACGCCGGCATTATACCGCCATCGTCATTGACAGGATATCACCGCAGATTTCATCGGTAGCTTTCTCTAACGGGGTAAATGATTCTGTTTTACTGGAAATTATCAGATACTACTTTTTTGAGACCTTCAGATGCTTTCTGATTGAATGGGTCATATTTAAGGGCTTTTTCAAAAGTGTTTTTTGCCCTTGTTTTGAAGCCGAGCTGTAAATATATATGCCCGAGTTCTGCTATGTAATCCGGGTTATAAGGGTCAAGCTGTGAAGCCTTTTTTACTGATTCTTCAGCGTCTTTTATCTTTTTACTCTTAAGCAATGCGATGCCGTAATAATAATGATACTCCGGCACAGTATTATCGAAATATATAGCCTGGCCCAGAAACACAAGGGCCTGCTCATAGTTGTTGCTGTTAAGATAACCCCTGCCTTCATTAAATTTCATTTGGGCTGTTTTTTTGTTATCACCGGACTCTTTAAGTTCTTCGTTTGACACTGAATCAGGTTTGTGCAAGTTTTTTGGGGTCGTGAGCGCCCTGTAAGCTTCATTTACATATGCAAAAATGGTGTTCAGCTTCTCCTTCAGGGAATTATTCTGGAAATGGAGGTGCTTGTCAGGATGTAATTCCCGCGCTATCCTGTAATATGCCCGTTTTATCTCATCCAAAGAAGCGTTCCTGCCGATATCGAGAACTCCGTAATATCCAAGTGATTTGTAGTCCCGGTAGAGTTTCTCTATCTTCTCAACAATAGCCGGATCAGGATCAGGTTCAGTGTGCTCTATTATCTCTTCTTTTATTATAGAAGTATCAATTGTGCCTTTCTCAATCGCCTCAATCAGCTGTGTATTGTAGAGTGCGAAGATGGCTTTAAGGGTTTCAGTTTCATTAAGTGGAGACATGGAAAGAATATCGCTTATCTTTCTCTTACCGTCGATTAAGCTCAGGATTTTTCTATCATTGTCATCTAATGCGATTTCCTGAAAAAGATTTAATGGGTCTGATGAAAAATATACAACCGAGTCAGGGGAAAGAAAACTATCCCTGATTCTTTCAGTATCCGATATTGTCTTGATTCCGCGATAAATCAGGTTGCCCGTGCTTAGCTTGAGTGTTATTACCTCATCAACAGGCAAGGGATCATCTTTAAAAATAAATTTTCCATCCTCGAATTTGAAAAGGTTCAGTATGATTTTTTCGACCTGATGCCGGACAGCCCATATCAGATCTGAAGGAGTAAGGTAGCCGAGTTCAACAAGGACCAAACCAATGCGTTTGCCTGTGTCTCTCATTATATCTACAGCATGCTTATATTGTTCGGGAGTGATCTTGCCTACAGAGACAAGAATATCGCCCATGCGTTCCTCTTCCCGGTCAGATGCCGAGAAAATAACATCTCCCTGTTTAAAGAAAACTTTCCTTGCAGATGAATTATTATCTATGTACAAAACTCCTGTCTTGTACATTTTTTGTATTCCTATAAAAATATCAGAGAGTCTGTAATTGCTCAGATTGCCTTTGATATCGCCTATTTTCTGTATACCGACCCTTTTCCCTGAGAATATATCCTCAGTCCATACGACCTTTGCAACCGTATCAACATCAATATCATTGATCTTAATATCAAAAGGTTTGGAATCAAGATTGGATTTGCCCTTAATAATACAGCCTATGCCGCCAACGGAGAAATCTGTAATTCTTGCGTTGATTTTTTCCCCTTTGATTATTAAATCAATATCTGATCCTAATCTGTACCTGGGGAAAATTCTCTTGTTAAATATATCCTTATCAACCATACGAAATACTACCAACTATCTAAAACAAGGTCAAATAAATAATTTAAGCAGGTTGATATTTCTCTCACTGTTCTATCATGAGTTTTTGTGAGTGCCGAATGAGGTTATTCATTTTCGGGAAAATCCAACGTAACCACCTGACCGGGACTGCCGATATTTCCAAATTCCTTGCCGTCGAA
>JBFMDL010000174.1:0-2120 GCA_040753635.1 Nitrospirota bacterium
TCTATTTCGATCTTTCTTGCTATAATACTCATGGGCACCTCCTGGGTGATATCTCGTTTCTCTCCGAAACACTGATATTATAACCCTTCAGGCGCCTTCTTTGTTCTCTTATCAGGGAATATAGGAATAAAAATATTTACAAAAACTTATTTTTATGATATTTTGCCAATATGGGGATTTTTTTTGATGACAATCCGACAAGGAAAAATATAATTATTCTTTTAAAGAAGAGCGGTGGCATGTCCATTGAGGAACTGAGCAGGAACATAAATATCACTCCCATGGGGATAAGACAGCACCTTATGTCGCTCGAAAAGAAAGGCATTGTAACTTATCATGCAAAAAAACATGGCATCGGCAGACCCGGGTTTATCTATAAACTTACAGAAGAGGCTGATGAGCTTTTCCCCAAATCATATGACTCTTTTGCGATCGATGTCTTAAGGGATATCGAAAAATATGACGGCAAGGAAAAAATAGATAAAATATTCAGGTGGAGGAGGGACAGGCTTTTCAAACTCAAGAAGAAGGCCCTCTCAGGAAGTGAGGATTTTGACGGTATTTTAAACGCCCTCAAAGGCATTCTCGAGTCGGAAGGACATTTTGTCGAGATCAACAAACATAACGGGTCATACCATCTGATGCAATATAACTGTCCGATAAGCAAGATAGCTCTCGAATTCAAGGCTGCCTGCAAGCACGAACTCCAGATGTATAAAGACTTGCTCGGGAGAGATGTCAAGAGAACCCGAACCCAGTCAGAAGGCAATTCTTCATGTTTATATATTATCCCCGAGGCATAGTTATCCTGTAAGCCGCTTTTTATCCTCCAGTGTCTTAATCAGAAAATCTATATGTTCTGCGGTATGCGCAGAAGTAACGGTTATCCTGATTCTCGGCTCCCTGACCGAGGGTGGTCTTATTGCAGGAGCGAATATGCCTTTCCTGAATAAAGCGTCTGATAACTTCATGGCATCCCTGATTGTGCCTGCCCGTATCGGGACAATAGGCGTTTCGCTTTTCATGGTGTCATAACCAATATTCTTAATGCCTTCCGAGAGTCTTTTTGTATTCACCCAGAGTTTTTCTATTAATTTATTCTCTTTTTTTATCAGTTGAATTGCTTTAATGGATGCGGCAATAACGCATGGCGGAAGCGCAGTGGAAAAGATAAAACTTCTTGCTGTGTTTGAAATCCACTTAATAATGTTTTCGCCCGATGCAGCAAATGCCCCGAAAGAGCCCATCGCCTTTGAAAAAGTCCCCATCTGTATTATCCATGGTTCCGGTCTGATATCAAAGTGAGAGAGGGCTCCCTTCCCGTTGCCGAGAACGCCTGTCCCGTGAGCATCGTCTATATATAGAATTGCCGGGTCCCGCTTCCCGGGCTCCCGGTTATGAGAAAGGCAAATGCCGTATATTTCCTTTAAGGGGGCGATATCTCCGTCCATACTGAATACCGAATCTGTAATGACTATTTTCCTTTTCCCCTTTTCCTTTCTCATCAGTTCCGAAAGGTGCTTTACATCCTTATGCCTGTATAAGACAGTTTTTGCCCTGCTTAATCTGCAGCCGTCTATTATGCTTGCATGGTTCATTTCATCGCTGAAGATTACGTCATCTTTAAAGGTTATTGCAGGGATTATACCCGTGTTAGCGGAATATCCCGAATTGAAAACAAGCGCTGATTCCGTGTCTTTGAATCTTGAAACATCTTTCTCAAGCCTTTCATGCAGTGTGCAGCCTCCTGCAAGCAGCCTTGAGGAGCCGGAACCGAATGAAAATTTTTCGATGGCCATTATTGCTGATTCAATAATTTCCGGCTGGCTTGCGAGTCCGAGATAGTCATTCGAAGAAAAATTGATAAATTTTTTATTGTTTACAGTTATTGTAGGTCCCTGATTGGATGCGCGTGAAATTAAATGGCGCAACAGGTTTTTTCTCCGGAGTTCATTCAGTTCTTTTTCGAACATGAATAATTTTAGCACATGTACAGTTACTAATGTTCTCAAAATTGGATAGACATTTTGTCAGAAAATCTCCCCTTGCCCCTCTCGTAGAGTCGAGTCTCCGACTTTGCCAAAGAGGGGTATATTCCTCCCTTTGGCAAAGGGAGGTTG
>JBFMDL010000175.1:0-2018 GCA_040753635.1 Nitrospirota bacterium
GCTGAAAAACTAAGTTTTTGTGTCATTCCGAGGAGCCGAAGGCGACGAGGAATCTTAAAACTTATTGGATCATAACGGCTCTTAATATTTCTCGTTTCACTCGAAATGACAAAAAAGAGACTTTTTCAACAGCCTGTTATAACTTAAATCAATCCCCCCGTGTTGATTCCCTTTAAAAAAGAAATGTTTTAAAATATAAGCGCTATGAAAATTCTGCTGTCTAAAAAACAGATTATGGAAAATATTGTGTTTCTCACTTTGTTTCTTTTTATGATCCCCCCGGTTTTCGGCAAAGACAAACAGGGGGAAACCCCAGTCTTTACGGACCGGGAACTCGAGACTTACAGAAAACCGTCAGATATCAGAAAACCTGCCGAGAGGCCTGTAACTTCTGAGACATCAATCACCTCATCAACGATTGCAGACAATGGTCAGCCCCTGGAGCGGCATGAAATACCTTATAAAGCCTTTGAGGGTTCCTCAAGACGCATCATTATCCCTGTAAGGCTGGAGAACTCGGTCATCGCCAATATGGCCCTTGATACAGGATCCCCTGGAATGATCATCAGCGACAGACTCGCAAAAAAACTCGGGATTTTTGAAAGGGATGACGGCATGCTTATAACATATGCAGCAGGGATTGGCGGCTCAGCCCCTGCGGTGCTTACCATTATTGAAAAGGTACAGGTAGATAAAGCAGAAGATCACTTCGTGCCGACTATCATAACACAATCCCTGTCCGATGCATTCGACGGTCTGATAGGATTGGACTTTATGGCAAACTATTCCATAAAGATAGATACCATAAAGCATGTTGTTATATTTGAGGAACTCCAGAAGAGGAAGAATATGCCTGCCGGCCATGACGAAATATGGTGGAGGACTAATTTCCGCCGTTTCGCCCTGACACGTTCGGAATGGAAAAAATACAGGGAAAACCTTAATACGCAAAAAGGCGACGCCCAAAAGCTCCGGGCTTTAAAGGATTTTGCCGACAGGCAATACAGAGAGGCCGATAAACTATTCAACAAGCTTAACAGTTATGCGATAACACATTCCGTTCCCATGCAATGGCGCGAGTTTTAACTATATATGGACGCACGGGGAGCATTAAGGTGAGTTTCATCTGGACAGCTGCTTTAGATTCTCGCAGGCGTTCTTATTCCCCCTATCACAGGCGTTCCTGAAATCTTCCATTGCCTTTTTTACATAGGCAACGCCCCGCGAAACGTAAAGATTGTCATCGTCGGAGTTGATACCGATAGCCCTGTTATAATCCGCGAGGGCTTCATCATATCTTCCCGTGCTTGCATAAGCTATGCCTCTGTTATGGTATGCATCGAATGACCTGGGACTTAAGTAAATTACTGTATTATAATCCTCGATAGCTTCGGCATATTTCCCTGCTCTCAGATATGCAATAGCCCTGTTGCCGTATATCTCCGCATTTTTATTCTGTCCGGACAAGACCATGTTGTAATCCTCGATAGCCTTGTCATATCTCCCTACCCTGTAATAGGCCAGCCCCCGGTTATAATAAGCCTTGATTAGATCCGGATATATAGATATGACCTTGCTGTATGCATCGATAGCCTTGCTGTATTCGCCGGCGTTATAATGTTCGTTTGCCTTATCATAGTAGAATTGGGCGTCCAACTCGGCTGCCCGTAAAGCATTAGAAGCGAAAAAAATAAAAAAAATCACGACCACTGTTTTCAGTTTTTTCATTTTTCAACTCCATTCCGTTTTTTATTTTAATGAACCTCATTGGAGAATTATATCCTCTAACAGTATCCGCTGACATGAAATTATACCACCGCCGGCTTTAATAAGTTAAATACCGGTAATTTCATCAGAACTTTTCTATAAAGCAGGAGCGATTTTACAAATTCACTTATTAAGGTTCTCATAATAGAACGTACATAATTTCAATAAAATCCCTCCCAACCTCCCTTTGCCAAAGGGAGGAATATACCCCTCTTTGGCAAAGTCGGAGACTCGACTCTACGAGAGGGGCA
>JBFMDL010000176.1:0-1978 GCA_040753635.1 Nitrospirota bacterium
TCATTATCCTGCAAAAACGTAATCAGGTCTTTGCAGGGGATTTCTGCGAACCGCCCATTGCGGAGCCGCATGATGGGTGGTGTGGGGAGGGACGGTTAAACGCCGTCCTTTACCCGATTGTACGCTGACTTATTTTTGGATTCTAAGTAATGTTTTTATCAAAACGTCAATAGTCAAGTCTGAACTTCCTTTATACGCATCTTTTGCAACGTGTTATTCGGTCGTTGTCGGTATTACTCCTCCCTTATTGAGAAACTGTCCACCTTTGTAGTGGCTTCTCCTAATCCCCCAACAAAATTGGCATAGACACCCAAAAATCCTCGTTGGATTTTATCAACAAGAAATGGGCCTCCCTTAAGTTCCCTACTATCCCAATATGCAGCAACCTTTCCATTCTTGACCCTTACAGCCATCTTATGCCAGCCAGAATCTTTTGGTACGCCCTCAGGGATTTCCTTTGAGCCCCAGAACTTAAGATAAACAGGATAGTTTCTCGTTTCAAGTCCCACATAGGCAAGATTGAGTGTAGGGTCATTTGTTTTAAAATCACATACAAACCTGTAGAAACTTCCTTTTATGGGATCTATCAAAAAGGCTATTCCAGAGAGGGGGCCTTTACTTCCTTCTGTAACAGGACAGTAAACCATGGCCTCGAGATAGAAATTCTCCATCTGCCTTGTTACAGTATAACTAAGACTGGCAAACCCTCCCACATTTGTATTTTTTAAAATACCAATGCCGTTATCACCATCAGGTGCTTTGCTATCCTTCGCCCCTTCAAGGTTATCGAGATTGAAATAGGGAAAGAATGCCCATCTCAGTTCAGACCTTCCATTAAGGAAATTATCTTTATACGACAGTCCTTGTGAAAATGCTATAACAGGAGACAAAACAAGGACTATCAGTACTATCAAAACTCGTACCATGTTACCCTAAAATTTCCTGAACTTATCTTCCTGGACACCGCATATGGGGCATCTCTCAGGGGCCTTGCCAATAACCGTATGACCACAAACAGGACATATGTTAATCTCGCCAACCTCCATATCCTTTCCGGATTTCACGGCATCCTTTGCCTCGCTATATAAGACAGCGTGTATCTTTTCAGCCTCAAGGGCATAATGCATGGATTTGACAGCCTTTTTCTCATCCTGTAATTCTGCCACTGCTTTATAAGCAGGGTACATTTCACTAACCTCAAAGGTCTCCCCTTCAATGGCAATGTCGAGATTGTCCATTGTAAGATTGCTTCCGTTTGATGCGTTGAGGTGGTTTGATGCATGAACCCTCTCTGCAAATGCTATTGCCTTAAAGAGTCTTGCAATGTTACCAAATCCTTCCTCCTCTGCCTTATCAGCAAATATGAGATATTTCATGTGTGCCTGGCTCTCACCAGAAAAAGCAGATTTAAGATTTTCCTTTGTCATTGGATGCATAAACGAACCCCCTTTCTATTTTCCTGTTATTTCCTCTACCTCTTTTCTACCCTCTTCCAATTCTTTTTCCTGCTCTTCGTCCTCTTTCAGAAGCAATGCTTGGAATTCTCCAACATGGGTCTTTTCTTCCTTTGCTATGTCCAAAAGAATCTTCCTTATATTCTCATTCCCAGTTAGCGCTGCCATCTGTTCGTAAAGGTTTATGGCATCAAGCTCAGCTATTATTCCCGCTCTCAATATTTCTTTGTCAATGTCCTCTTTTTTAATCTTATCAAGATTTATGGGTATTTTCGATAACATTTTCCTCCTCCTCGTATCTGCAATGAACTGCTAACTCATTTACAGACGACCATGCCGTCTTTTTCTTAATTATCTTTTTGTCTTCGTACAACGCCTGAAATCAGCGGTGGCTGTAAGCCATCCAGTGGAGCGCTTTGAGTACGCCCGGCATGGGCGTGAACTTATGGGGTGAAAGTCCCCTGTACGAGAACCTTTTAATGTTCATAGTAATGGATATTAACAAAAGTACGAGCCGAAGGCAA
>JBFMDL010000177.1:0-1970 GCA_040753635.1 Nitrospirota bacterium
CTTGCCCCTCTCGTAGAGTCGAGTCTCCGACTTTGCCAAAGAGGGGTATATTCCTCCCTTTGGCAAAGGGAGGTTGGGAGGGATTTTATTGAAATTATGTGCGTTCTATTATGAGAACCTTAATAATATGCCAGTTTCATCTATCATCTGACATTGCAACCCCTATCAGAGACATCGACCTCCCAAAAGCTTGCTGCCGGCTGTGTCAGCGGCTTTCCCTGATAGAGCGATTTTTTTCTGCACATATTCCCGAAGGTAATTGCAACGGTGCTGATTGCAATTACTTGTCACTTATGAATTTCAGCGCCACTCTCCGGTGCCTTGGCCCATCGAACTCACAGAAAAAAATAGATTGCCAGGTGCCGAGAACCAGTCTCCCGTCATCTATGAAAACACTCTGAGAAACCCCTATGAGAGTTGATTTGATGTGCGCTGAAGAATTTCCTTCCCTGTGGTGGTAGTCGCCCTCGAAAGGTATCAGCCTGGCAAGGAGGGCCTGGATGTCGCGCTGAACACTCGGGTCAGCGCCTTCGTTTACAGTAACTGCAGCAGTTGTATGAGGGACAAAAAGATAACAGACCCCGCTTGTTACACCTGTCTCCTTAAGCACTTCCTGGACCTTTTCGGTTATATCTATGAACTCAGTCCTTGCCCTGCTCTTGACATTTATATACCTTACCACTCATCCTCCAGAAAATTCCGGATACTAAAGGCTGAAAACCGTTTCGTAAAAACTTTCCCCGACGGAAAAATCAATTTCTATTATAAGAATATTTTCGGGCAAATCAAGATTTCTTATTTTTATTATATCCTTTTCTGTTGTAACAATCCACACAGCGCCTGATTTGCCGGCTTCCATCTTTATTTTATGGATATCATCGTGTTTATACCTGTGGTGGTCCCTGAAAACTTTAAATCCGGCCAGTTCAGCCCCAGTTGATTTCATGGTCCTTTCAAAAGATTCGGGATTGCCGATTCCGCAGAACGCGAAAACTTTCTTCCCTGACAACCATCTGACAGGCCTTTTTTCGCCTGACCTGAGTCTGCAAGATGCAGGTGCATGCTCAGCGAAAAAGATAGGGGATCCGGCATTGTGCTTTCTGATATCCTTGATCAGATCACCGGATGCCGGATTCAGCCTCTCGTTGGAATTCCCGCTTTTTGTCAGAACTATGATATCCGCACGGGAAAGCGAACTGACCGGTTCTCTTAAACTGCCGAACGGCAGAAGCATTCTGTTTCCGAACGGGTTAATTGCATCTATGAGCACAATATCTTTATCCCTTTGAAGCATCCAGTGTTGAAACCCGTCGTCAAGGATAAAAAGCACCGGACCCCGGGCATGAGGCATAATGCTCTCAAATCCCGGATCCACCCCCTGTTTCATGTTCTTGACTTCTGAGTTTCGGGTACCGAGTCTCTCAATTGCAAACATTCCTGACTCGTATCTGTCGGCGCCTTTTATTATCGGGATGCCCCTTAATCTCTCTGACATCAATACCGGTTCATCCCCTGCTTCATCCGCATCAAGAAGCGGTCCTTTCCCCTCTGTAACAAAGCATGGTCCTTTTGCGCTCCCCTTATATCCTCTCGTGAGAATTACAGGTCTGAAACCACGTTTTTTAGCCTCTTCAGCAAGAGCTATAGTTGCGGGTGTTTTCCCTGTACCGCCGACTGTTATATTACCTATGCTGATCACCCTGAACGGGAGTTTTTTCCGGTTCCTCAGTGAATAGTATTTTTTTGCCGAAAACCCGAGATAGTATGGCAATTCCAGGATGTTCATTGAAGTATATTACCATTATAGCAGCATTCACTCCACTCCTTCTTCAGCCATGGAAGCCCCAAATCCGGCGATAGAATTTGGCGGACTTCCCTTTGAGACCTGAAAATGCGCTTTTTAAAGATTGCGCCGGTTTAAAAAGCGCATTCCGGTCTTTTGATCACCCCGTTTATCAAGCAAGATGTTA
>JBFMDL010000178.1:0-1951 GCA_040753635.1 Nitrospirota bacterium
CCTCACGGAGACGCCCTTGCCTTCGGCTCGTACTTTTGTTAATATCCATTGCTATGAACATTAAAAGGTTCTCGTACAGGGGACTTTCACCCCATAAGTTCACGCCCATGCCGGGCGTACACAAGTCGTTGGACATGAATGCAGACCACAGGACGCTTTTACTGACTGATTGTGGCTTATGATATTCAAAACGGCTTCATGCTCTTTCAAGTCATTCGGTGGTCTGCATCAGTCAACTCTACGTTAGGCATCAATAACAAGAACCACCAACCACGAAAGGAGATCACAATGAGCAAATACTATGAAGACAGTGCCGGTAAGAAATATGAAAAGAAGGAGCATCTTTTTGGCGGAGAATACTGGGAGGATAGCGATGGCAAGAGGTATGAGAAGAAGGAACACCTCTTCGGGGGAGAGTATTACGAGGACAGCGACGGTAAGAGATACGAGAAGAAGGAGCACCTGTTCGGGGGAGAATACATCGAAGACAGTGACGGCAAGAGATACGAGAAGAAGGAACATCTTTTTGGCGGGACTTATTACGAGGACAGCGAGGGAAAGAGATACGAAGAAAAAGAAAGCATTTGCTTCATCAGCACTGCCTGCATCGAAGCGGTCGGGCTCCAAGACAACGCGGTCGAGCTGAATACACTTCGGCAGTTTCGCGAAAATCATCTTGTTGGCACTCCGATAGGAGAAGCTATTCTTTCTGAATATCGAGAAGTCAGCAAAGAAATCCTCTCATGGATCAGCAGTCGAACCGACAAGGACAAGATATTCCGTGATCTTTATGAACGGCTTGTATTAGGATCTGTCGCCTTGATCAAGGCTGGAAAGACGGAACTGGCAATTGACCATTACCGCACCATAGTCAACGAATACAGATTTAAGGCTCAATCGTAGAATTAGAACTATGCCTAACCCTTCGCTGCACCTGACTGCGGGGGGCTGTGCCGTAATTAGAGTTTTGTGGTATCTCAAGCTTTTATCTTGTTTACAAAGTTTGGTGGTAATCCGCCCCGCAGCAGGTGAGCTCTATCGTTAGGCATCAAGGGGAAAGATAAAACGTATGTGTGAGTTGCTTGGCCTTAATTTTAACCAACCTGTTCAGTGCTCGCTCTCTTTCAGAGGTTTCCGTCATCGTGGTGCATATAACCCACACGGATGGGGGATAGCCAGATTCGATGGGCGAGCCTGTCAAGTATTTAAAGAACCAGCCAAAGCTCTAAACAGCAGGTTAGCCACATTTCTTCGCGACTATGAATCTTTTGTGAGCAAGATTTTCATTGGTCATGTGCGGTACGCTAGCCGAGGTAATCATACGTTTCAGAACACACACCCCTTTTCACGTACTTTTCGGTCCCGCGAGGTAGCGCTTGCCCACAATGGCACTTTGGACCAAGTTATAGCAAGGGATGCATTGAAGTTTCACCCTGTGGGCGAAACTGACTCTGAGTATCTACTTTGTGCGTTGCTCACCATACTGTCTGAGCAGGGGATTCACTTTACAGATTTTCAGAGAATTGAGGCCGTCCTCCATGAATTCAACGGATTCGGCAACATGAATCTTCTTTTTTCAGAAGGCGATCATCTCTACAGCTATCGCGACCAAGATGGATATAACGGCCTTTGCATGACTAAGCGGACTGCGCCATTCGATAGAATATCTCTGCGGGACGAGGACTGGGAGGTTGATTTGGCTGAGGAGAAGCACCCGGATCAAAGAGGATTTGTGATAGCGACTCGCCCTTTGACCGACGAAAAGTGGAATGATCTGCCACCAGGCTCCCTGCTTGTTTTCAAGGATGGAGAGTGCGTTTATGGTGCCTAATCGGGTAAAGGACGGCGTTTAACCGTCCCTCCCCACACCACCCATCATGCGGCTCCGCAATGGGCGGTTCGCAGAAATCCCCTGCAAAGACCTGATTACGTTTTTGCAGGATAATGAATC
>JBFMDL010000179.1:0-1886 GCA_040753635.1 Nitrospirota bacterium
TAATTATCAATTACCCCTTTAAAAACCTTTTTTATTATTTTCAGAATTTCGCTGTGGACGTATTTATTCCCGGCGACAATATTTCCAGAGGAAAGATATCCTTCCCCGCCTCCAAAATCGGTAATGATGCCGCCGGCCTCTTTGATGAGAAGACCGCCGGCAGCGACATCCCATGGACTAAGGTTCAGTTCAAAGAATCCATCACACCTTCCGGCAGCAATATATGCGAGGTCAAGTGCGGCGGAGCCTGCGCGTCTTATGTCACTAACCCTGTAAAAAATCCTTTTGAAGGCTTCAATGTAAAGATCCAGCATCTCCTTTTTCCTGAACGGAAAACCTGTTGCTATAAGGCTTCTGTCCGGCATCGAAATATCAGATGCCTGTATCCTGTTGTTATTAAGGAATGTCCCGCATCCTTTGACGGCATGGAATAATTCATCCTTCAAGGGATCAAACACGACTCCGACAACCATTTCTCCCTTATATTCAAGTGCGATAGAGACTGAAAACATGGGGTAGCTGTGAATATAATTAGTCGTTCCATCCAAAGGATCGATTATCCATCTGTAATTGCCGTTTCCCTCACGGTGGAGAGTCTCCTCGGCCAGAAAAACATGCGAAGGGAATTTCCCCCGGATTGTCTGCATAATTACAGATTCAGACCACCTGTCTACTTTTGTCACAAAATCAAACGCCTGCTTTGTCTCTATATCACCTGCAGACAGGTGTCCCAGATTTTTTAAAATGATATCGCCAGCCAGACGGACTGCAGATACAGCCGTCTTCAGAAATGTTTTCAAGGCTTCGTCGTTCATGCCTTAAATGATATAACATTTGCGGCATTTTGTCCGCATGACAGCAGGGATCTTTATTTAAGTCTTCTCTGTCTAACCGCCTCATAGAGACAGACTGCAGCGGCAGTTGCAACATTCAGACTCTCGGCTTTTCCGTAGATTGGTATCCTTGATAAGAGGTCAGCCGACTTTCTTATTTTTTCACTTGCGCCATGAGCTTCATTGCCAAAGACCATAGCTAAAGGTTTTTTCAGGTCAATATCATAAATTGATTTTTCAGCATCAGCAGATGTAATAATAAGCTGAATATTTTCCCCATGAAGCCATCGTAAAAGCATGTCGGTCTCTGTATATAGGATGGGAATATTAAAAATGCTTCCAGCTGTAGACCTGATAGCCTTTGGCATAAAGGCATCACAAGTGCCGGGCAGAAGGATGGCCGCATCAACTCCTGCAGCATCTGCTGTCCTGATGATTGTTCCAAGGTTGCCGGGGTCCTGTACCGCATCAATTACAACTAAAAATGGATTGTCTTTCAAAGGCAGGTCGTTAAGTGATAGAAGCCTGTATGAAGCAACTGCAACAATACCACGGGGTGTTTCTGTCCCTGCGAGTTTATTAATAATATGCTCTTCGACCTCAAAGATTTTAGAAGTATTTTCTGAAATTTTTTTCAGCAGCCTTTGAGACATTTCCTTTTCAGAAAATGCCCTGGTCAGGAAAACTTCCATTATCCGGTTTCCTGATGTCATGGCTGCTTCAACCAGATTAGGGCCTTCGATAAGAAATGCAGTATGTTTATATTTGCTCCTTCTGTTCTTGATATCAAACGCTTCCCTGATCATAGGGTTGGAGATGCTTGTTATCTTAATGTATTTCATGACTCATAAATTAACAGAAAATAATCTCTTCTTTCTACATGCTTGTAAATATACGGCATTTTCATGCCATTATTGAAAAAGCTCAGTTACTAATTAGTGCATAAGTAAGGCGACATAGTGTATACTATCATGCATGAAAACAACGGATGGCAGGAAACTAAAGCATGATGTATTGGAGGCTATACGGATACGAGCGGTAAGACAGGTGGAA
>JBFMDL010000180.1:0-1886 GCA_040753635.1 Nitrospirota bacterium
AACTAAGCCAGTGATGCCTTTGCAGGCTTTTTAGAGGTACTTTCATGCTGTCCGGACTAATAAAGCACGTGAATATAGCCCCTTTTGTAAGCTCTTTCTGAGTTTTTTACCGGACACTACTGAGTATTAGTCTATAATACACAAAGAAAAGATAATGGTTACAGGTAGCGCACTGGAAGAAAATAAGGCCGCGTGAAGAGGGCATTTTGTTATGGAATTATCACAAAACTGTGATGAAATCATAACAAATTAACAATACCATTTTTCAATAACCGCTAATAAGTATTGAATTTAAAAGAGTATTGAGGATGGCATAGGTATTGCTAACTTAATAAATGGAATTGTGTAAAAAAAATTAAAGGAGGCATATTGATTTTATGAATATCACAAAGAATAGAGTTTTGCTGCAAGGCTTCGATAAGATAGGAGAGTCGTTCGCGGTGATCTTGAGTTGTATCCAAATCCTGCGTATCACGAATCAACTGCTTAATGATTTTTTCTACCCATTTTTGGCGAACATTTTCGTCAAGGCATGATCCAGCAATGTGATAGGCATTGTTACCGAAGACGCGCCTCATGCAGTTCTCAAATTCAGTTCCGTATTCCCACGTTGTTCTTCCTCCAGTCCCCTGATCAGGAATGCCCTTTCTACCTTTCAATTTGGCCATGCGATAATTATAGACGAAAGTGACCCCAAAGGGAATGCCGACCGTGATAAAATCGTGATAAAAATATATCCAGAACTATAAAAGACTACCGATTTACATATAAGCAGAAACCATGTTAAAATCCTTTACCATCAAGTATTTGATAGGTATTTTCAAGCACTTGTAAAGTCCCCTGTATTGGTTTCCTAAACCTGGCGTCGCAGGTTCGACTCCTGCAGGGGGCGCCATTCTTCTTCAGGATTTAATGGCTCTAAACTATCCGGCGTAAATCATGATGTGAATAATGATTGGATAGGTCTAAAATCCTGAATCCACCCCTGTTAATAAGAATCCTTATGGCAGTTGATGCATATGGAAAAAGTGCTTGTAGCCTTAAATCTCAAAAGTCTCACCGAATCAGAGTCATGGGGGTTATGACAGCTGATACACGAAAATCTTTCTCCCTCCTTATTAGGATATTTCCTGCCGTAAAGAGGATGCCCCCATCTTCTTGTGCCGCTTATTATGTGAGGCTTTTTCACTACTTCAGGATGACAATCCATGCACAAACCGTTCATAGGTTTCAGAATTAAAGAAGGATTGCTCCCGGCATGCGGCTTATGGCAAGACATGCAGAGACCTGAAGCTACCGGTGCATGAACTGCCTTTCCGCTGAACCTCCGGTGACAGTTGTAACAGAGGTCAGGGACCGCTGCTCTAAGAAGTTTACCAATATCACTTGTATGCGGGTCATGGCAGTTTGTGCACATGCCGCCTGCAACAGGGCTGTGTATCACTTTATCAGTGAATTTACTGCTGTCATGGCAGTTAAAGCAGAGCTTCGGGATTTCGGCTGAAAGACCTTTTGGACGTTTCGATTCTTTATTGTGAGCATCGGAATGACAGACAGAACATCCCATCTTGATTGCGGCATGCACAACTTTCCCCTTCATATATGGCTTTGTTATATGGCAGCCGGCACAGTCAGGGCTCTCTTGAGAGGCAGCAACAGAGATGTTAAATATCAGGAAGACAGCAGAGATAAAGGATATTATATATAAATTCATTTTACAGCTTAATTTTAGATAGTCAGTGTTCTTTTAGTCAACAATTCGAATTGCCTCATCAAAAATCTATCTGAAAACGGATCGTTGCCTCACATAAGAAATCTACACGAAAAAAAGTAGAAAATTGACTCCTGTGGATACAGAAACAGGAGGTAGAAATGAGGTTAACGAT
>JBFMDL010000181.1:0-1872 GCA_040753635.1 Nitrospirota bacterium
AACATGCCCGGCACAGTCGATGCTCATCCGAACTGGATTCAGAAGATACCGGTGTTGCTTGAAGATATGATGAAAGACAAAAGATTCTCCGAACTTGCAGCGATGTTCAGGAGGAATATCGGCGGTTGAACAGTGCGGTATCGGATGTGGACCAAGAGTATTCTAACAGGTTGCTGAAAAACTAAGTTTTTGTGTCATTCCGAGGAGCCGAAGGCGACGAGGAATCTTAAAACTTATTGGATCATAACGGCTCTTAAGATTTCTCGTTTCACTCGAAATGACAAAAAAGAGACTTTTTCAGCAGCCTGCTAATGGTTTCCTTTGCAGGATGATTGATTGGAGTAAAAAAAATGGAAGAAAAAGGCCTCTGACGTTTTATAATAAAGCAAGCAGGAAACAACATAATCAATGAAATATATTGAAGAGGAGGTAAGACAGTGAAAAAAGCTGTTATAGAAATTGACAGCAATCAGTTATTAAATGCCTTGGGGCAACTTCCCCCGAATGATGTAAAAAAATTAATTGATGAGCTTTTTCTGAAGAAGCTGTTTAAAAAACCGGATTTTGAGGCGGCCGCATCTAAAGCACGACGCGTTGTCAAGAAAGAGGGGCTTTCACCAAAGGTTGTTGAGGAAGCCGTTGCGTGGGCAAGAAAACAAAAGTAGTTATCGATAATAATGTTTTAGTGTCTGCTTTTGGCTGGCATGGTAACCCGGGAGAAGTAGTGAGGCTTGCGACAACCGGCAAGATAGCAAATTTTACAAGCATGGAGATGCTTTCAGAACTTGCAAGAGTGGTCAGCTATCCGAAGCTGCGGTTTCCGGAATCGTTACAGGCTGAAATCATCGAGACAGTATTTACCTCATCATCTCTTGCGAATGTATCTGAGCCCTTAAGGGTCATAAATTCCGATCTCGCCGATAACAGAGTTCTTGAATGCGCAGTTGCCGCCAGTGTTGATTTCATTATTTCAGGCGACAAACATCTGCTTGCCTTGAAGAGGTTCAGAGATATAGAGATAGTCACACCAGAAGATTTTTTGTTGAAGACCGGATGGGCCGAAAAAAGGGGAAAATAGAGGAATAGACACCGTGTGATGAATGATATGCTTTATGCCTCAACCTTATGCCTGGGCAGTCATAATATTTTTCAACTTTTCACGATTTACGGTCTTTGAAGGATAATTAATGGAGGTAAAAAAGAGATATGCAAGAAGCAAGAACCGACTTACGACTCTTATCCAGCAATTTATGAATATCTTGCAAGGACTCCATGCAAGCTTGCTCTCGTGAGCCTTGATGATATAATCGGAACGCTCAACCAGCAGAACATGCCCGGCACAGTCGATGCTCATCCGAACTGGATTCAGAAGATACCGGTGTTGCTTGAAGATATGATGAAAGACAAAAGATTCTCCGAACTTGCAGCGATGTTCAGGAGGAATATCGGCGGTTAAGTATTCAGAGTCCCAGAAAATGAAGAGACTTTTATTTGCAACTCTCATACACTTTACAGTTCTTCTTAAATGGAAAGGTAGAATGTTTAAGTGACAACAATTTATGGTATGTACATGTTTTTACTTTTATATCCATCCGAATGTATAGATACAAGATCGCCTTTTTTAAAAGGAAAGCCCTCTCGATTCCCTATCTCAACCTGCACATTCGGATTTAATAAAAAGATTCTTTCGAAGGGACGTTCACTCATCTGCAAGACAATCCTTGCTCTTAGTTGCGCATTAGAATAATTATTGAATAACGCAAAAGTAATGTCCTATTTAAGACGCAAGGGAAGAGGACTATGATTAACGAAAGAGCGAAGAAGATTCTGCTTACGTTGAACACTGCGGTTACCTCTCCTGGCGGTATCGAC
>JBFMDL010000182.1:0-1865 GCA_040753635.1 Nitrospirota bacterium
ACGGCAATCCGGAAGGCTGCAAAACTGGATGCCCGATTAAGAATTTCGGGCATGACGGTCATATTTGATTGTCAGAGTAATAAAAATCTCCAAGCTTCTCCCCCTTATCAGGGAATATAGGTATTTTAGATTCATCATCTACTTTTTTTTGATTCATGGGCGTTACAATAATTGCCTTCTTTCCTGAAATTAAACCCTTGTTCTGAGGATGATAATAAAAGAAAAGTCTGTCAAGAAATATCTTCATCAATCCCGTAACTCCACACCAATAAAGAGGGGAGGCGAGTATCAGCAGTTTACTTCCGTTGATAAAGTCCCGAATCCCTGTCATATCATCTTGAAAATTACATTTGGATTCTCTAAGACATTTATAGCAACCGATACAATTTGAGATGTTCTTATTTCTCAATTCAACAAGCGTGGGATTCAAGCCGGCTTTCTTAGCACCTTCAATAATCTTGCGTATAATAATGTCTGTATTTCCATTAATTCGTGTAGCGCCATTTACAATGAGAACTGATTCAGCCATAATTTGCCTTTTTATGTGTGGCTAACGCTCCGCATAACCGGCTGGCAATGTAGCGCAGCGGAATTGCCAGTCCGCGTTGATGCGGTTGTTAGGCAAATTCGCATGTCATTGAAAAGAGCCCTCTATTCTATTCTCATTAGTCCATGGAGAATAAAGACGAGAATATATAGGAGCACAAACTTCAACGTCCATTTTATACTGCTCTAATACTGCCAATTGCTTTTCTATTGTCGATCCTCTAAAAACCGAGATAATCATTTTTGGAAAATCTGAGATCTCTCTACATTTCCGGTAAAGCGTATTTAATTGAGACTCATTGAAATTCGAGTATAGCTCGACTCTTTCAGACTCTATCTTCCCGAAAACACCTTTGGCCATTTCAATTATTTCTCGGTTCTTCAAAATGTTAATGACCACCATCAACAAGGCGTCTTCGAGCATATTCTCCACAGTTGGAATCCAAGTTACTTTGGTAAAGCCGCTGCGTTCATTTTGGAAGATATTTTGATCTACTAATACCCATGCAGGACGATCATTTTCGGAAAGAAAGAGATAATGTGTGGGATTAATTCCATCATGATTAGGATGCGGACTACCAATAAGTATTTGTGCAGTCAATGTCGCCATTTATTTTTCTCCGAATGGTGGTTTGCAATATAACTATTTGCTACACAAATCCCATGACTTGTCGTTACTGGGATCAGTATCTTTTTATATTTAGAACCTTCAAATCGGTCCAACTCGTCCCAGCTACCTGGCAAGAAATCCGAAATAAACAAATGAGCCTTTAGTGAAGGTCCCATTGACTGCCAAACAAAGAAAGGTAATCCATCGATTTCTTCAATACGTCCATATACTGTGCAGTCTTCCCAATGTCCTTGAATGCCAGAGAGTTTGCCATGATTCGCTTTTCCTGGGGCTAAGGTACCATATACAACCAATTTGCGCTCTGGATAATCAAACAGTCCATACAATAACAGTCGCTGAAACGGCATAATCACTTTGCATACTTGTTCATCACGGTCTTTTTTCTTAAGGTCTGGTCCGTATGGAGTTTTTTCCCCATGGGCAATGTTTGAACGGACAACGTACAGTAACTCCGATATTCTTTTTATTATACGTTCCTTAACTTCGTCGTTGTGCTGAGATTTATATGAATTATATGCATTAACAACCTTGCGATGTTCCTCGGACGCTTTCTTGACTAACTCTGTAGATTGTCAAGACTTTTGACCCCTTTTCCGCAAATAGAATTGACCCCTTTAGTATATTCCGCCGAAAAATTATGAGTTGAGAGGAAAACGGCTTTCACATTTGCCCTATAAGCGATTTTTTT
>JBFMDL010000183.1:0-1818 GCA_040753635.1 Nitrospirota bacterium
GATATCCTTCTTTCAAAAGAGAGATGCCGCGATAACGTCGTTCTTGCAACTCCTGTGGGCTTCCATGAGGTCTCATTGTTTACCTCCCACCCACAGTATAGGACATTATTTATGCGTGAGTCAATAAAGAGTTTTTCTGATAATTACAAAACAGAAGAAAAAATAGCTGAAATCGAAAACAGAATAGAGGATAATCTTTTTATCGATTCAAGCGTTCCTAACATGGATGCATTAACTGACTTTTTAGTTAGGCAGGTTTTAAGGACTACATCAGAATACTATGATGTTAAAGTGATCATAGTAGATTCAATTCAGGGATTAGGGACTGCTTCTACCTCATCACGGCCTTATATGAAATTATTTGAATTCTGTAGACATGCAAAGGAGCATGGCATTACTTGCCTGTTAATTGGCCATGTTACAAAATCAGGTCAGATTGCCGGGCCAAAAACATTGGAACATAATGTTGACTGTATAATGTACATAAGAAAAGCCATGAGGCTACGTCCATTCTTTGTCCCTAAAAACAGATTTGGCCCGGAAAGACATGAACCGTTCAGTTTAATAATGAACAAGTGGGGCTGTATAGAAAAATCGAAACACATGTCGGCATTGGCTTCTCTGGCATTCGGATACTTGCCGCGTTCAAATAGAGTTATAGAAGTTCAAGCCTTGGTCAAGTTACCCAAGTTCGGCAGCAAAGCAGGTATACTTGCTCCTTACCTCCCTCGTCCCAAGTTACAGCAGGTTATTGGTATAGTCAGTAGTATTAAGGACGTTGACATTTCAGATTTGACTTTTGAAATAAATTGTTATATCCCGGCAGGGGGAATTTATTCCCATATATTAGATTTCCCCCTCGCTGTTAGTATGCTCTCCTCATACTTTCAACGGATTATTCCGAGTGGTAGCCTCTTTATTGGAGAATTAGACCTTACACAGCAAATCAGGCCACTTCAGAATAATTTGGAATTAGAACAATTAGCAAATTTTCTTGCGACCGATGATAATAACTCTATTAAAAAAATATTTATATCTCATAAACAGGTTGATGTTTTATCTTCAATCCTTTCAGACAAAGGGGCATCAATTCAGGTTGTTGGTGTCTCAGACTTGCAATCGTTTATAACAACAATCTGGCCTGACCTCATTGAAAATCAGGAAAATCCATGTTAATAGAATTCAGTCTGCATTCATTATTGAAGATGGAGATATTGAAGTCTCACGGTTTAAATGTCTCTAAAGAGATTGTTGAAAATATTGTCAGGAATCCTGATAGAATAGATACAGGCTATAAAGACAGATTGGTTGCTCAAAAGGGTTTTGATGAAACCCGTGTTCTAAGAGTTGTTTATGAAACTTTACTTGAAAATATTTATATTGTAACCGTTTACCCGGGAAGGAGGTCTCGATATGAGAAAGATTAAATACAGTAAGGATGTAGATGCCCTTCTGATAGAGCTTTCAGATAAGAAAATAGATTATGCTGAGGAAGAAGGTCAGATGATTATCCACTTTTCTCAAGACGGGGAACCAGTTCTTCTTGAAATACTCGACGCTAAAGATTTTCTTCTTAACTCCCTTTCCAGTCTTGTAAAAGAGAAAGAAGTAGCAATCCCTTAAAAGGAAAATGGGGCTACTCTTTTGCAAAATTTAAACACTATCACTTTTAGAAAGCCAAAATAAATAGGCAGCGTACAATCGGGTAAAGGACGGCGTTTAACCGTCCCTCCCCACACCACCCATCATGCGGCTCCGCAATGGGCGGTTCGCAGAAATCCCCTGCAAAGACCTGATTACGTTTTTGCAGGATAATGA
>JBFMDL010000184.1:0-1770 GCA_040753635.1 Nitrospirota bacterium
AACGAAAGGTTCTCAGTCATTTGAGAAAGATTCAGAAATCCCCTGAAAGGGTCAAAAAGTACTTCACCCATAAAAGCATTAGGTATGCCGCATGATTGCGTCATTTAATTGCCGGGTTAATAATTAAATCATGAGCATATTCTCTGTCAGTCCAATTAAGGAAAAATCCCTGAAAGAAAAGATGGAGTCTTTGAATATACGCGAGGAGGACATTGAGGAATCTTTCGTCCGTTCGAGCGGCAAAGGCGGCCAGCATGTAAACAAGACCTCTACCTGTGTTTATCTTAAACACATTCCCACTGGGATAGAAGTGAAGTGCGGTCAGGAACGCTCCCAGTCGCTGAACCGTTACCGTGCACGGACGATACTCGTTAAAAAGATCGATGAGTTGATAAAGGGCAAAGAGAGCGAAGAAAGACAGCGCATTGAGAAGATACGCCGCCAGAAAAGAAAGCGTTCCAGGAGGGCAAAGGAAAAGATGCTTGCTGGAAAGAAGATCGTCTCTGAAAAGAAGAAGCTTCGCGCCCGCATTCCGGAAAGCGATTAATGACCTGATGATTTGAGCTTGTCCGTTTAAGTTTGAACTTTTGACTTCTGCTCTATTCCACTATTGTTCTTTTGCTCTCCTTGCTGCACGCCTCGTCCAAGCCACTTGATTCTTAATGAGCTTCAAGCTGAAAAATTGTGCGGTTTGGTATAAAATTGACTCGATAGCACATGACTACATCCTCTAAAAAAGCACGGACAAAGTTGTTGACTGATGTCTGGATAACATCGGGCATTTTTTCAAACCATTATCTCCTGGAACGCCTGACTCAGGCAGGGCCAAAAATCTGGCCTTCAGATGAAGAAGTGCTACCTGCATATAAAGCAATTCAAGAATTATACGAGAAAAACATTGTCGGCTTGATAAAAGGGAATGAAGCCAATACCGAAAGAAGATTTATCGATAAAGTTTTTAATGAATTAGGCTTCGGCTATCTCAATCAAGATAAGAACATGAGGCAGAACTCACATGAAAAACATTGACCTCACCTTTATAACCAACGAAGGCGGGCAGAACCTCAAGCAAAGGTTTGAGGTTCTGATTAAAGACACAAAATTGTTTGACTGCCTTGTCGGATATTTTTATACGAGCGGTTTTTACTCTATTTACAAATCGCTGGAAAGCACGGAAAAGATCAGAATCCTAATCGGCATCAGCACAAGCAGGCAGACATATGATTTATTAAAAACCGCAAATAAGCAAACCCTTAATTTCTCTCATTACGAAACAAAACAGGTTGTCGAAGGATTAGTCGAAAAAGAGATGGAAGACTCCGAAGACAACCGTAAGGTTGAAGATGGCGTTGTGAAGTTCATAGACTGGATACGCAGCAATAAACTTGAGATTAGGGCGTATCCCTCACAGAATATTCACGCCAAGCTTTATATTATGACCTTTGCAGAGGGAGACAGAGACGCAGGAAGGGTCATAACAGGTTCAAGCAACTTTACGGAAGCAGGATTGATTGATAATCTTGAGTTCAATGTGGAATTGAAAAATCGCTCTGATTATGACTTTGCAAAAGAGAAATTTGAGAGTCTCTGGAGAGATGCCGTTGATGTCAGCGAGAAATATATAGAAACGATTGAATCCAAAACTGTAGATTGTCAAGACTTTTGACCCCTTTTCCGCAAATAGAATTGACCCCTTTAGTATATTCCGCCGAAAAATTATGAGTTGAGAGGAAAACGGCTTTCACATTTGCCCTATAAGCGATTTTTTTC
>JBFMDL010000185.1:0-1760 GCA_040753635.1 Nitrospirota bacterium
TTCTTCGTGTCCTTCGTGCTCTTCGTGGTTTATCCTTGATTTTCATCAAGGCAGGCTCTTGTTTACCCCATCCTTTTACCCAATTTGTGGGTAAGGATAAGCCCATCAAGGGAGAGGGAATTTTGCTCTGTCTCCCAACTAACTGCTTAACTTAGTTTTGAGTAGTTACCACATTCCCCCTTGCATTTAATATAAGTCCCTGTATATGTTGGTATTGCTTCAACATCTCTGGACGTGCTAAAACCTCCGCAAATTCCTTCAGCCAATCTTTTATGTAATTCACATTGAGCTGTCCATATTGTTCGTTAAGTATTCCTTCAATATCTTGCCAATCTTGGGGTCGTCCGGCAACAGCTTTTTGAATAATTAGATCTTCGGGTGAACAAATCCAAACTTTTAACCCATTTATGTCGCAAGATATAGCATGAGTTGTAATATTTTCTTCATAGCCGGGTACTGTCAGCAAAAAATCAACAATAACTTCATCTATTTTTGTATCCACAATCAATGGATTTTCTTGAACATGGGGACGGGCACGTTCTGAAAATGCAGACCGAATAATAGCACGAATAGCACGAATAGATGAATAATCAGTATCAGGTACTAACACCTTAATATCCACATCATAAGTAGCTCTGGTCCAACCCCATGTAGAAACAGCAAGACCTCCAATCACCGCATAGCGGTAACCGTTATCTTCTAACAAACTAATAGCTTTATGTAGTGATGGTAGAAGTTGCATTCCCATATTTTTTTCTTCTTTCCTCGAATTGACAGATAGAGGTATAATAATTTCCCCATTCTTCTATGGCGCATTGTTGCTCGGTTAATCCTGGGGTTGGTTTAAGCTTCCAACATAGAGATATTAATTCTTCATATTCTCGCCATTTATCAATTAATGTTTTTTTGCCAGATGTTAGCACCTGTTCAGTAAATTTGGCTTCATTCCAGGTTTTATATTGCCTGATAGCTTCTTGCCAGATAGTTTTATCAAGTCTCATAATCTCACGACCCGTGTAGTACCCTTCGCTCCCACTACCCAACTTGGCATCTTACCCTTCATGTTTTTAATCTTTCATATTCTTGATGGTTAGGCAAAAAGTCCCCCCGCAACAAAAGCCATAGAGACACGGCGAGAGAGAGTTTTTTATAACCGACTGATTATATTGTAGTTTCCTTTGACATTTTTTCTGTGTCTCTGTATCTCTGGGGCAAAAATTCGACTTTCTGCCTAACCATTATATTCTTTCATATCCTATTTGACAATACCCTTTTGACAATACCCTCTCAACCTTCACTGTTTCTTTTCAAGGTTCATCCCGCATTTTGGGCATTTACCAGGTTTATCTGATGTAACCTCAGGGTGCATTGGGCAGGTGTAAACTGCCTTTTCCTGGGTTGTTACCTTCTCTCCCGTTCCTTGAGTTGTTGCTGGTTGTTCCATTTTTGCTGGCGTTTCAGTTTTAGTTGTTACCTCCTCTTCCGTTCCTTGAGTTGTTGCTGGTTGTTCCATTTTTGCTGGCGTTTCAGTTTTAGAGGCTTCTTCTCTCTTGTCACAGGCAAACATCAGCAGGCTAAGTGCCAGGGCAGCCACAAGACATATGGTCTTTCCCCACATCTTTACTCACCTCCCTTTTTAACTTGCATTCCGCACTTGTAAAACAGGGTTATATGTGGTAAAATAGTAACGCATAGCCAGCAATAAACACAGCAATAAAGAAAGCAGAGGTCCTACCAATGATCAAAGCACTTAATGAAGT